>JAGANS010000040.1 GCA_017624155.1 Muribaculaceae bacterium
GTGTGGAGGTAGTGAACGGCCGCGGCCACAAGGATAACTTCTACCACACCCTCACCGTGCTCGACGGCGTGGCTTCCGGCTCCGACAACGAGTGGCTGCGCTGGGCCGCCCTGCTACACGACATCGCCAAGCCTGTAACCAAGCGTTTCGACCCCGCCACCGGCTGGACATTCCACAACCACAACTTCGTAGGAGCCAAGATGGTGCCGCGCATATTCTCGCGCCTGCGCCTGCCCCTTGGCGCCGAGATGCGCTATGTGCAGAAACTTGTCGAGCTCCACATGCGCCCCATAGCACTCGTTGAGGAGGGAGTGACCGACAGCGCCGTGCGCCGCCTCATGAACTATGCCGAGGACGACCTCGCCGACCTGATGCTGCTGGCCCGCGCCGACATCACAAGCAAAAACGAGGCCAAGAAACAGCGCTTCCTCGACAACTTCGACCTCGTGGAGGAAAAATTCCGCGACATCGCCGCCAAGGACAGCGAGCGCAACCGCAAGAACCCCGTCGACGGAAATGAAATCATGCACATATTCGGGCTGAGCCAGTCGCCTCTTGTCGGCTATTTCACCAAGAACCTCAAGCAGGCCATCAAGGACTGCGAGATAGAAGACACTCGCGAGGCCGCGCTCGGCTATCTGTACATGCTGGCCGAAAAGGCCGGTATAACTCCGGTAAATCCACCTCTCGAATCACAGGAATAACAATGTACTACGTTACCAAGACACTCGAAATATCAGCTTCGCACCGTCTGGAGCTCGACTATCCAAGCAAATGCACCAATCTGCATGGCCACAACTGGATAGTGACCGTTCACTGCAAGGCCCGCACTCTCAATGCCAACGGCATGGTGACCGACTTCACCCACATAAAGCAGACCGTCACCGAGCGGCTCGACCATGCCTGCCTTAATGATGTGGTGGAATTCAATCCCACCGCCGAAAACCTGGCCCGCTGGATCTGCGAGAACATTCCCAACTGCTATCGCGTGGACGTGCGCGAGAGCGAAGGCAACACGGCCTCATACGAAATCGACTGACACCGCGACATGGACAGGAAATACAAAGTAAACGAGATATTCTACTCGCTCCAGGGCGAAGGATACTACACAGGCACACCGGCCGTGTTCCTGCGCCTGAGCGGCTGCAACCGCCGCTGCCATTTCTGCGACACGTCACATGAGACTTTCACCGAGATGACTGCCGATGAGATTGCCGCCGCCGTAGCCGCCTATCCGGCACGTCACCTCGTCATCACCGGCGGCGAGCCCACCCTGCAGCTCGATTCCGACCTGCTGCGCGCCATCAAGGCCCACCGATTCTATGTGCAGATCGAGACAAACGGCACACGTCCCGTACCCGTAGAGGTCGACTGGGTCACCTGCTCGCCCAAGGACGCACCCTGGGATATCGACCGTATCGACGAGCTCAAGGTAGTTTTCGAGAATCAGGATGTGGAGGAGCTGGCGGCCCTGCTGCCCGCACGCCACCACTTTCTACAGCCCATGTCGGGTCTGAACGTACCCGAGACCATAGCCTATTGCCTGGCGCATCCGCGCTGGCGGCTGTCGCTGCAGACCCACAAGCTCATCGACATACAATGAAACACCTGCTGCTGTTCATCACACTCCTGGCCGGGATGCTCTGCGCCCCGGCTCAGCAAAGCGATACCCTGGTGTCGCTCGTCACATGCTATCCCGGCCACGACATCTACGAGCTTGAGGGTCATACAGCTCTGCGTGTCCGACTCAACGACAGCACCGACGTGGCTGTGCACTGGGGCCTTTTCGACTTCGACGCGCCTAATTTCGTATACCGCTTCGTAAAGGGAGAGACCGACTACATGTGCGGCGAGATGCCATGGAACTTCTTTGTGGAGGAATATCGGTGGCAGGGGCGCCGGCTCGACGAGCAGGTCCTCAACCTTAGCCCTGTGCAGAAACAGCGCATCGTGGCAATGCTGCAACTCAACCTACAGCCACAGAATCGCGTCTACCGCTACAACTACGTGAAGGACAACTGCGCCACGCGCCCAATGCAGATAATACAGGCCGCTGTCGGCGACAGCCTGCGCCCGGGCCCGTGCCTCTTCGACACATGGAGCCGCCCTACATCGTTCCGCGACGTGATGCGTTTCTATCACAAGAATTATCCCTGGTATCAGTTCGGCATCGATCTGGCATTGGGAGCCGGCATAGATTATCCGCTTCAGCCTGCCGAATATGCATTTGTACCCCTGCTTCTGGAGCAACAGATCGACGGAGCCACAATCGCGGGGCGCCACCTGGCCGCAAAGACCCGTACAGTTGTCGATTTCCCTGCCGACAATGTCACCGCCGGCCCTACGCCCTGGTATCTGACACCAATGGCGGTATGCTGGACGGTATTTGCGCTGCTGTTGTGGGCCACCGTGCGCGACATACGCCGGCGCAAGGTCACTAAGTGGGTTGATGCCACATATTTCGGCATACTCGGTATGGCGGGGCTACTGCTGACATTCCTGATATTTGTGTCGGTCCACGAAGCCACCTCGCCCAATTTTCTTTTCATCTGGCTGAACCCGTTTTGCCTCATACCTGTTATTTTTATTTGGTTAAAAAACGGGTATAAGGTGGTTTTCTGCTACCAAATTATTAACTTTGCAGCCGTATTTATCGGACTTGCCTGCTGGTGGTGGTTGCCACAGAGTGCCAATGCTGCATTTCTGCCGCTCGTGCTCGGCGATCTGATACGCGCAGGCAGTTATATAAGTCTTAACTACAAAAACATACACAAAAGCAAATGAATTCAGGCCGTAAAAAGATGTCGGGACTCATGCTGGCGCTGCTGACGTCGGTAGTGAGCATAGCGCTCGGAGCGGAAGCACAGATACCGCCCCGCCTGGTGCTCGGCATCATGATCGACGGCCTCGACCAGCAGTATATCGATCTGCTGCGCTCGCAGTTTGGCGACGACGGTTTCAACCGTCTGTTGCGCGAAGGCGTAGTGATCGCCAATGCCGACTACGGCACCAACGTCGACGCCACAGCGGCCACGGCGATGGTGATGACCGGCGCATCGCCCTCGACCACGTCGGTGACAGGCGCCAGGCTCTACGACCGTGACGGCCGCCGCTCGGTAGCAGCCATGACCGACCCCGACGCCATGGGCAACTTTACCGGCGAGACCTTCTCGCCGCGGGCCCTCAGTGTCAGCACCATAGCCGACGAAGTCCGCATTGCCGGCGGCGGAGTCACCCGAGTATTCTCGATTGCACCCGATCCGGCACAGGCCGTGATTCTTGCCGGCCACTGTGCCAATGCCGCCCTATGGCTCAACGACAAGACCGGCAACTGGGCCACATCGACTTTCTACAAGGACATGCCCACTGCGGTGACCTACCGCAATCGCCTCAAGCCTCTGTCGGCCAGACTCGACAGCATGCAATGGACCCCTCTCAAGGGACGCGAGGCATACCCCGGGCTGCCCGATCATATCACCCACTACCCCTTCCGCTATACATTCCCGCGCGGAAATACAGGCCGCTATGCCCTCTTTGCCGGCTCGCCGAAGATCAACGCCGAGGTTAGCGACCTGGCCGGCGAGCTCATCGATGATCTGAAGCTCGGCACATCGGCCGACGGCGCCGACATGGTGAACATCGCCTTCACCCTCAAGCCCTACGACTATACCAAGAATCAGGACAACCGCTATGAGCTGATGGACTCATATCTGCGGCTCGACCGCGACATTGCCCGCCTCATAGCCAAGGCCGAGAGCAAAGTAGGCCATGGCAACGCACTGATATTTGTGGCCGCGACGCCGCCTACAGGCCGCTCGCGACGCGACGACGAGCGCTGGAGCATTCCTTACGGCGAATTCTCCACCCGCAAGGCCAAGAGTCTGCTCAACATGTACCTGATGGCACGGTTTGGCAACGGCGACTGGGTCAATTCGTTCTTCAACGACCAATTCTATCTTAATCAGAAGCTTATCGACGAGAAGCACCTCGACGCGCATAGTGTGCGCCTTGAGGCGGCCGCCTTCCTCGAAAAGATGGCAGGCGTCGACAAGGTATACACTCTCGACGAGATAATGGGCGGCCGTGGCGACGATCGTCTCGAGGCCATGCAGCGCAACACTCACGCCGCTGCGGCCGGTGATCTGTTTATAGAGGTCGCACCCGGCTGGGAGACCATCGACGACATCGATTCGCCAGCTTCCGACAACCGTATACACTATGTAAAGCGAGTTGCCGCCGCTACAGCCCCGGTATTCATCATGGCGCCCGATGTGGATGCACGCACAATCGACACGCCCGTAGACATCCGCGTGGTAGCCCCCACCGTGGCACGCCTGCTGCGCATACGCTCGCCCAACGGAGCGGCTTTCCCCGGACTTGTGCTCTGAGACAGAGACGCCCGGACATCCCGCAATCTTACTTTTTTAAGTTAATAGTGTGAAAATCTCACTGATTTTCACTATCTTTGCACATTATTTATCCCACCGAAAAATAAAAACACAACATATAATGTCACTCGAATCATTCCTTAAAAGCATATTTGGCTCCAAGGCCGAGCGCGACCGCAAGAAATACTTCGAATACGTGGAGAAAAATATCACTCCGCTGCGCGCCGAAATGGCAGCCCTCAGCAACGACGAGCTGCGCCGGCGCGTCGCCGATGTACGCGCCGACATCCACGGTGCTGTAAAGGCCGACGAAGACCGCATCGCCGAGCTGAAAGAAAAAATCGAAACTATCCCCCTCGACCAGCGCGGTCCGCTGTGGGAGGAAATCGACCACCTCGAAAAGAATATCAAGGAAACCCTTGAGACCAAGCTCGACGAGCACCTGCCGGTAGTATTCTCGGCCATGCGCGACGCCGCACGCCGCTTTGCCAACAATGAAACAATCGAAGTCACCGCCACCGATCTGGACCGCGACCTCGCCGGCCGCGGATGTGACTTCCTCACAATCGACGGCGACAAGGCCATATACCGCAACCACTGGATGGCCGGCGGCAACGAGGTTACATGGGACATGGAGCACTACGATGTGCAGATGATCGGCGGCAAGGTTCTCAACGAAGGCAAGATCGCCGAGATGGCTACCGGCGAGGGCAAAACTCTCGTGGCTACCCTGCCCGTGTTCCTGCGCTCACTCACCGGCCGCGGCGTTCACGTTGTCACAGTCAACGATTACCTCGCCAAGCGCGACTCGGAATGGATGGGTCCGCTATATCAGTTCCTCGGCTCTACAGTCGACTGCATCGACAAGCATCAGCCCAACACTGCCGCCCGCCGCGCCGCCTACAACTGCGACATCACCTACGGCACCAACAACGAATTCGGCTTTGACTACCTGCGCGACAACATGGCTATGGCCCCCGAGGACATGGTGCAGCGTTCGCACTATTATGCCATCGTCGACGAGGTCGACTCGGTGCTTATCGATGACGCCCGTACGCCTCTCATCATATCCGGTCCCGTGCCCAAGGGCGAGGAGCAATACTTCAATGAATACAAGTCCAATGTAGAAAAGGTGGTCGAGGCACAGCGCCGCCTTGTCAACAGCATCCTCGCCGACGCCAAGGCCAAGATTGCCTCCGACGACAAGGAAGTGCAGAAGGAAGGCGCCCTGCTGCTGTTCCGCGCATACAAGGGCCTGCCCAAATACGGCGCACTCATCAAGTTCCTCAGCCAGGAAGGCATGAAGACCCTCCTGCTCGAGACCGAGGCCCATTATCTGCAGGACAACGGCCGCGAGATGCCTACCGTCACCGACCCGCTCTACTTCATCATTGACGAGAAAAACCGCTCGGTTGAACTCACCGACAAGGGTCTTGACGAGCTCACCGGCAAGATCTCCGATCCCAACTTCTTCGTGCTTCCCGACATCGCCGCCCAGCTCTCCGAACTCGAGCACATGCCCGACCTCGAGGAACGCCAGACCAAGAAAGACGAACTCATGGCCGACTATGCCGTCAAGGCCGAGCGCGTGCACACCGTCACACAACTTCTCAAGGCATATACCCTCTTTGAGCGCGAGGTCGAATACGTCATCGACGACAACAAGGTGAAGATCGTCGACGAGCAGACCGGCCGTATCATGGAAGGACGCCGCTACTCCGACGGTCTGCATCAGGCCATCGAAGCCAAGGAAGGCGTGAAAGTCGAGGCCGCAACACAGACATTCGCCACCATTACCCTGCAGAATTACTTCCGCATGTACCACAAGCTCGCCGGCATGACCGGTACGGCCGAGACAGAGGCCGGCGAATTTTGGGACGTGTACAAGCTCGAGATAGTCACCATCCCCACCAACCGTCCCGTGGCCCGTATCGACATGAACGACCGCGTGTACAAGACCAAGAAGGAAAAGTATGCCGCCGTCATCGCCGAGATCGAGCGCCTGCACGCCATCGGACGCCCTGTGCTCGTAGGCACCACCTCGGTCGAAATCTCCGAGTTGCTGAGCCGTATGCTCACCATGCGCAAGATCAAGCATCAGGTGCTCAACGCCAAGCTCCACCAGCGCGAGGCCGAGATCGTGGCCCTCGCCGGTCTGCCCGGCGCCGTGACCATCGCCACCAACATGGCCGGCCGCGGTACCGACATCAAGCTCCCCGCCGAGGTCAAGGCCATGCAGGATCCCGAAATCGTCAAGGGCAAGGGCATCGGCGGTCTGGCAATCATCGGCACCGAGCGTCACGAGAGCCGCCGCGTCGACCGCCAGTTGCGTGGCCGTGCAGGCCGCCAGGGCGACCCGGGCTCGTCGGTATTCTTCGTATCGTTCGAGGACCAGCTGATGCGCCTCTTCGCAACCGACCGCGTGATGAAACTCCTCGACACCTTCGGCTACAAGGAAGGCGAGGTGATCGAACACAAGATGGTGAACAACGCCATCGAAAAGGCACAGCGCCGCGTCGAGGAAAACAACTTCGGTATCCGCAAGCGCCTTGTTGAATATGATGACGTGATGAACAAGCAGCGCAACTACATCTACACGCGCCGCCAGCACGCCCTCAAGGGCGAACGCCTCGGCATCGATATCGCCAACATGATATACGACACCGTAGAGTCACTTATAGACCGCTACGACAATGCCGCCGACTTCGAGTCGCTGTCGCTCGATATCTTCCGCACATTCGCCATCGAGGCTCCGTTCGACGAAAAGCAGTATAACCACCTCAACCGCGACGAACGTGTCGAGGCTCTGCACGAAGCCGCCATGAAGGCCCTCACCCGCAAGAACGACCGCATACGCGAAGTCGCCCTGCCCGTCATCAACGGCATATTGCAGAACAACGACTACCGCGGCAAGATCATAGTACCCATCAGCGACGGCAAGCGCCAGTTCAACCTGCGCATCGATCTTGAGGAAGCCTCGGCCACCGAATGCCGCTCGATTATCAAGGAGTGGCAGAAGGCTCTGTCGCTCGTATCGATCGATGATCTGTGGATGGAACACCTCCGCGAACTCGACCAGCTGCGCCAGAGCGTGCAGAATGCATCCTACGAGCAGAAAGACCCGCTGGTAATCTACAAGGTAGAGGCATTCCACCTGTTCCAGGACATGCTCGGCCGCCTCAACACCAAGATGGTGGCAGCCCTCATGCGTGCCCATATACCCGTGAAGGAAGCGCCCGCACCGGGCACACAGGGTGCAGCACCGGCCCCGGGCGCACAGGGAGCGCCGCTGCCCGAGCAGAAAGTCGAGGCTCCCAAGCCCAAAGCCGCGCCCGAACTCAAGGCTGCAGCACCCGAAATGCCCCGCCGCTACGAATATCAGACATCCAAGGCCGAACTGCCCGGCACCGAGGAGAAACGCGCCGCAGGCGCCGCCGCCTCACAAGCCGGCAAGCCGCGTCCCATGCCTGTCAAGGCAGCCCCGCGCGTGGGCCGCAACGATCCCTGCCCATGCGGCTCCGGCAAGAAGTACAAGAACTGCCACGGCAGGAATCTCTAATTCACGATATTAATTGGAAGCCCCCTCTCTCGCGGGGGCTTCCCGACTTTCCTAAAACACATACGTTTTGCTTCTATCAATGACCGGTTTCGGCAAAGCATCTGCCGAAATTAACAATAAAAAAATCACAGTAGAGCTGAAATCGCTCAACAGCAAGCAGCTCGATATGGCGGCCCGTATCCCCTCGGCCATCCGCGGCTTTGAACTCGATATGCGCAACATCGTGGCACGTGAGCTCCAGCGCGGCAAGGTCGACATGGTGGCCACTGTCGAGACAATATCAGGCGCCGCCGTTCAGGTTCATCTCAACGTCGACACCCTGCGCGCATACAAGCAGCAGGTCGAGAATGTAGCCGCAGAACTTGGCATCGACCCGCCTGCCGACATGCTCACTTTCCTGATGCGTTTCCCCGACGTCACCGTCACGGATAACGACATGGATGACTCCGATGATATGCGCAATGCCGTGCTCAAAGCCACTCAGGACGCCGCCGAAGCACTCATACAGCACCGCCGCGAGGAGGGCAAGCGTCTTGAGGAATTCTTCGCTCCGCGTATCACGGCCATTGCGGGCCTGCTTGAGGAAATCGCCCCTTACGAGGCCGAGCGCGTTCCCCGCATCCGCGCCCGCATTGAGGAAGGTCTCGCCAAAATTCCCGTCGCCGAGTACGACAAAGGACGTCTGGAGCAGGAGATGATTTTTTATATCGAAAAACTTGATGTCAACGAGGAGCGCCAGCGACTGGCCCAGCATCTCCGCTATTTTATCGAGACCATGGACGGCGAGGCCGGACAGGGCAAGAAACTCGGTTTCATCGCTCAGGAAATGGGCCGCGAGATCAATACCCTCGGCTCAAAGAGCAATCAGGCCGACATGCAGCGCATCGTCGTGAAGATGAAAGATATCCTTGAGCAGATCAAGGAGCAGGTACTCAACGTAATGTAAATTGTCCCGGCCGTGAAGTACCGAGTATGCATAGTCACCGGCACACGGGCCGACTGGGGCATAATGGTTCCGCTGGCCGAGCGGCTGCGGCAACGCGACGACGTGGAGCTGCAGATACTCGCCACCAACATGCACCTGCTCGAGGCTTACGGTCACACCGTCGACGAAATCATCGCCGGCGGTTTCGCCATATCGGCACGTGTGGAAATCAACGACGCCAACAACGGTGACGGGGCATCGCGTGCCGTCGCATCCGGCCGATGCGCCGCCGGATGCGCCGAGACATTCGCACATCTGAATCCCCACACTGTCGTGATTCTCGGCGACCGCTTCGAAATGCTCGGTGCCGCCTCGGCCGCCGCAATCATGAATATCCCGGTCGTGCACCTCCACGGCGGAGAGATATCCGAGGGAGCGGTCGACGATTCGATACGCCACGCCATCACCAAACTTTCGACACTGCATCTCACATCAGCCGAGCCTTACCGCCACCGTGTTATCCAGCTCGGTGAAGACCCGGCAATGGTTGTCAACACCGGCTCGCTCGGGGTATGGAACATGCTCAACAGGCCGCGTATCGGCCGCGGAGACCTGCTCGCTCCGCTCGGGCTCGACCCTACCATACCCTTTGCCCTGGCTACATTCCATCCTGCAACACTCGATCCGACCGATCCGGCTCTGCGCTGCGGCGCCATGCTCGACGCCATCGACAAGGCATGGAACGGCAATCTTATCATAACCTACCCCAACAACGATGCCGGCTCGGAACGCATCATCAGCCGTATCAAGGCTTATGCAGATGCCCGCACGGACAAGGTTGCCCTCGTAAAATCGCTCGGCATGGCCCGGTATATGAGTGCCGTACACGAGTGCGCATTTGTAATCGGCAACTCGTCCGGGGCCATCATCGAGGTTCCGGCAGCCGGGAAGCCGGCTGTCAACATAGGCATACGTCAGCGCGGACGGCTCCATTCGCCGCTTGTAATCGATACCGCTGATGACACTGAAAGCATAGTTCGCGCCATCGGCGTGGCCACCGATCCGCTATATGTCGCAGAGGCTGCAAAGGCATCCGACCCTTATTTCCGCCCGGATGCCCCCGATATCGCCGTCAGTGCCATAATGTCGTTGCTGCACAGCTTGCCGCTTCAACCAAAAAAGTTTTACGACCTGCCATGACACCTCTCTACATCATACCCGCCCGCGGAGGCAGCAAGGGCATTCCGCACAAGAACATCAAACCGCTCGGTGGCCGCCCGCTCATCGCCTATGCCATCGACGGCGCCCGCGGTGCCGGTGCCGACGACCGGCATATAATATTGTCGACCGACGACCCTGCCATCGCCGAGACGGCCCGCTCACTGGGGCTGCCGGTACCGTATATGCGACCGGCTGCGCTTGCCACTGACACCGCCGGCAGTCGCGAGGTGATACTCGACGCCATGGACTGGGCCGACTCACAGGGTATAGCATACGACTGCGTGGTGCTGCTGCAGCCCACTTCTCCTTTCCGTACCCCCGGCGATATTCTCGGCGCCATCGCGGCATACACGCCCGGTGCCGACATGGTGGTGAGCGTGTGCGAATCCACGTCCAATCCCTACTACAACCTGTTCGAAACCGATGCAGAGGGCTACCTGAATATATCCAAGGGCGACGGGTTCATCACACGTCGCCAGGACGCTCCGAGGGTATGGGAATACAACGGTGCCGTATATGTCATCAACCCGCAGTCGATCCGGACAATGGCCATGGGCGCGTTCCGCCGCCGTATTCCCTATGTGATGCCCGCCGAGCGCTCTGTCGACCTCGATACTCCGGCCGACTGGCTGATCGCCGAAACCATGCTCGCGGCAAACCAATCCCAACGCCAAATGTTTTAAGATATATGAATAACATAATCTCCGACAAGGCCTCGATGCTCGAGGCGCTCGAAATGCTCAACAGCCTGCCGGGAAGCGCCATGACCCTGTTTATCACAGATGACACCGGCCGGCTCATCGGGACACTTACCGATGGCGACATCCGCCGCTCTCTGTTGCGCGGCCTGCCGCTCGACGCACCCGTCGCCGAGGCCGCTCACCGCGACTTCAAGGCTCTGCGTGCCGGCGACAGCGACGAGGTCGACGCCCTGCGCACATTCAGGGAGAGCGGGATAAAGCTTGTGCCACGACTCGATGCCAAGGGACATGTCGTCGAGATTATCGATCTCAATACTACACGCACACGTCTCCCTCTGGGAGCCATCCTTATGGCCGGCGGCAAAGGTGAGCGCCTGCGCCCGCTCACTCTCACCTGCCCCAAGCCTCTTCTCGAAATCGAGGGTAAGGCCATCATCGACTACAACATAGAGGCCCTTGCCGCCTCGGGCATCAGCGACATACATGTCACCACACGCTATCTCGCCGACATGATTGCCGCACACTTCGCCACTCCCGTCGCCGGTGTGAAGGTGAAATGCGTGGAAGAGAAATCTCCGCTCGGCACCATAGGCGCAGCTACCCTCATCAACCTTCCTGTCGACGGCGACACTCTGGTGATGAACTCCGACCTCCTCACCACTATCTCTTTCGAGGAGCTATATCTCAAGCACCGCGACTCGCGCGCCGACATCACCATAGCCGTCGTGCCCTACCAGGTAGCAGTGCCGTATGCCATACTGACTCTCGACGGCGACCGCGTCACCGGCCTGGCCGAAAAGCCCTTATATTCCTACTACGCCAATGCCGGGATATACATATTCGCCAACCGTATTCTCCGCACCCTCACACCGGATACACGTACCGACGCCACCGACCTTATCGAACGCACGATAGCCGCCGGAGGCAAAGTGGCCTACTATCCCATAAAGGGCACATGGATCGACGTGGGCTCGCCCACCGACTTCCGCCAGGCAGCCGAGCTGATGCGCCACCACAACACACTTACTATATCCAACACTCTCCTATAACACCCTGTACAATGGCAGATTCCAACTTCATAGATTACGTAAAGATATTGTGCCGCTCGGGCAAGGGCGGCGCCGGCTCGCGCCATTTCTACCGCGCCAAATACGTACCCAAAGGCGGTCCCGACGGTGGCGACGGTGGCCGAGGCGGTCACATCATCCTGCGCGGCAACATGCACATGTGGACACTGCTCCCGCTCAAATACCGCCGCCATATCTTCGCCGGTAACGGTCAAAGCGGTTCAGGAGGACGTTCATTCGGCAAGGACGGAGAGGACGTGATAATCGATGTCCCCTGCGGCACGGCTGTCTTCGATGCCGAAACCGGTCAGTTCCTCACCGAGGTCACATACGACGGCCAGGAAATCAAACTGCTCAAGGGCGGCCGCGGCGGTCTGGGAAACTGGCACTTCAAGTCATCGACCAACCGTACTCCGCGTTATGCACAGCCGGGAGAGCCGTCTATTGAAAAAAGCATTATCCTTGAGCTGAAGGTTCTCGCCGATGTTGGCCTCGTAGGCTTCCCCAATGCCGGCAAGTCGACCCTGCTGTCAGCTGTATCGGCTGCCCGCCCAAAGATTGCCGACTATCCATTCACAACCATGGAGCCGCAGCTCGGCATCGTGAGCTACCGCGGCGACCGCTCGTTTGTAATGGCCGACATCCCGGGTATCATCGAGGGCGCGAGCGAGGGCAAGGGCCTGGGACTGCGTTTCCTGCGCCATATCGAGCGCAATGCCGTACTGCTGTTCATGATTCCTGCCGACGCCGACGATATCTCTGCCCAATATGAAATCCTGCTCAACGAGCTGCGCACATTCAACCCCCAGCTGCTCGACAAGCACCGCGTGCTGGCAATATCCAAGTGCGACATGCTCGACGACGAACTCACCGAGGAACTCGCCAAGACCCTGCCCGAAGGCATCCCCTCGGTATTTATCTCGGCCGTAACGGGTCAGGGTATCTCCAAGCTTAAGGACCTTCTTTGGGGCGCCATCACCGACGATGACAACCGCCTTGCCGCATCCGACGCCGCACGTCACGATCTTGACGAGCAGCACCGTGTCAAGGAAGAGGACGAATTTATCTTCAGCTACGAACCCGGCGAATTCGACGAAGATGACGAGGAATTCGAGGGCGAAGACCTGCAGCAGATTTCACCCGAGGCATGGGGCGAGGAATTTGCATGGGACGAGGACGTGATTCCCGAAGATGAGGAAGATAGCGGCGATTCCGACGAAAAAGAGAACTAAGAATGACACTCGATGAACTCAACCGGCATATAATCACCTCACTCACGCCTTCACTCGGCGCAGGCGAGGCCAAGGCCACCGCGCGCCTTATGCTCGAAGACGTACTGAAAGTGTCGCCCGAGAAGCTGGTAATGACCGGCGACCGGGAGCTGATTCCTGAGACAGTGCAAATGTTTGACCGCTATCTCGCCCGCATCATAGCCGGCGAGCCGCCACAATATGTCATCGGGACGGCCAGGTTCATGGGCATGGACCTCAAGGTGACACCGGCAGTGCTGATTCCCCGGCCAGAGACAGCCGAGCTTGTAGACATCATCACCGACCGGGAAGGCGGCCACACCGACCTCAATGTGATTGACATCGGCACAGGTTCGGGGTGCATCGCCATCGCGCTGGCCCGCGCGCTACGCTTTCCACACATCGAAGCAATCGACATCAGCGACGCCGCTTTGGCCGTAGCCCGGGAGAATGCCCGCTCGCTCATGGCAGATATCGACTTCCGCCACCTCGACATTCTCGCTCCGGCACACAAAGCTTTCGATCCCTACAATGTGATTGTGTCCAACCCGCCCTATATAGCCCAGAGCGAGAAATCATCTATGGAAGCAAGGGTCAAAGACCACGAACCGGCCTCGGCACTGTTTGTACCCGACAGCGACCCGCTTGAGTTCTACAAAGCGATTGCCGATTTCGCCACCGAAAACCTCGCTCCGGACGGCACTTTATACCTCGAAATCAATCCGCTGTTTGCCGCTCAACTTGCACGGATGTTGAGCAACAAGGGATTCACCTGCGAGATACGACTCGACTCGGCCGGCAAAAAACGCTTTGCCATAGCCACGCGTGACAAGCAATGAGAACACGCCGACCCGTCACCCCCGAGCAAGCGATGGCCCGAATGGAAGAACTCTGCGCCCGCGCCGAGCATTCGTCAGGCGAAATCATGCAGAAACTGCTGCGTATGGGTATATCAGCCACCGATGCGACCACTATAGTCCGCTCGATGACCGGGCGACGGTTTATCGACGATGGCCGCTTTGCCCGGGCCTTCGCACGCGACAAGATGGAATACGCCCGCTGGGGACGCCGTAAGATTGCACTCGCGCTGTATCAGAAGCGTGTACCTCGCGAACTTATCAACGAGGCGCTGGACAATCTCGATGAGGAACGCTACATCTCCATCCTCTCCGAAATCATTGCTGCCAAGCGACGTACAATCGACGAGCCCGATACATACGACGGACGCACAAAACTTTATCGCTTCGCAGCCTCGCGAGGTTTCGAGCCCGAACTTATAGCCGCCGTGCTACGACGCAATCAATAACACACGACAATAGACACATAAAAAATCCAAGACATTTTCAGCCCCCGGACGGGGCTGAAAGCGCTTGGAACATTTTTACTTAGAAACGACAACTATTGGAAATAGAAAAAACTACCTAACGATGCAAAGGTAAAGCATTATTTGCGTTCTGCAAGACTTTTATAGTTAATTAATGTTAATAACATTACAATTTGCCAATATGTAAGCACAACCAAGTCAAAAGGACAGTCGAATGCATATCCTCATTGCAAATTGCTATCGTATTTTTAAAGAATTTTTTGTACCTTTGCAATAAAATCAGAATAAGTCGACATCATGACAGTAATAATATACGACCCGGCCGAGGTACGGGCCAACCTTCTTCCCATAACTTATACACGCCCAGTAGGCGCCATTCGCCTTGGCATAGATACAATGGCCGAGCGCTGGAAGTCGTTCATAAACGGTGAATATTACTGGCTCACTGAAGATTACCTAACCGAGCTGTTTCCTGGAGCTCCGGATACCTCCGATACCGACCTTTACATAGCCGGCAATATTGTCGCCGATGCCCGACTTGCCGAGGCTGTGTGCGCCCTGCGGCCGGGACAGACTCTCCTTGCCGATGACGGCCGCGAGATAGCACATCGCGGCTGTGGCGGCGAGCAGGTCGCTTATACCGGCAACGTAATAGCGCTCGATCATGTATACGACATATTCGTAAAAAACGGGGAAGTGCTCCGCATGGACTTTGACCGAATCACAGCCGGGCGCAAATCACAACCGGTCGACACCAGCAACATTGTGCTCGGCGACAGCTCGCTCATCTTTATCGAGGACGGCGCCACAGTCGAGGCAGCCACACTCAACACCCGACAGGGACCGATATACATCGGGCGCGACGCCTCCGTGATGGAAGGATGTCACCTGCGCGGTCCCATCGCCCTATGCAGCCATGCTACCGCCAATATGGGCACACTGATATATGGAGCCACCACACTCGGTCCATACTGCAAAGTGGGCGGCGAACTCAACAATGTGGTGATGCTCGGATACGCCAACAAAGCCCACGACGGTTTTCTTGGCAATGCCGTGATTGGCGAGTGGTGCAATCTCGGCGGCGGCACGGTAGCCTCAAACCTCAAAAACGATTATACAGAGATAAAACTGTGGAACTACACCGCTCACCGATTCCTGCGCACCGGTCTGCAATTCTGCGGCCTTATCATGGGCGACCATTCTAAGAGCGCCATCAACACCTCGTTCAATACCGCTACCGTAGTGGGAGTGGGCTGCAACATCATCAGCGAGGGCATGCCAAGGGTATTCATCCCGTCGTTCCTCAAGGGCGGCACTGCCGGATTTGACAATGTAAACCTCAATGATTTTTTTGCAATAGCGCGCCGCGTGATGGCACGCCGCGGCGTCGAACTGAGCGATGCGCACTGCCGTCTGTTCCAGGCGATATTCGACTTCGCCGACCGATACAAATAACTATATTTCGGGGAGGGCCGTGCGATGCCCCATGTCGCGGAACTGCGTCGGGGTCATACCCGTCAACTGCTTGAACTGCCGCGACAGATGCGCCACCGACGAGAAGCCGGTAACGTAGGCTATCTCCGACAGAGACAGGCGCCGATACTTGATAAGTTCCTTCACACGTTCGATACGCAGTGCCATATAGTAGCTCTCGACAGTGCGTCCCTCGACTGAGGAGAACAAACGGCTGATCGACGCATACGAAAGATTGTATCTGTGGGCAAGCATCTCGGGCAGATTGCCCGGTCGGTCGCCGGCATCCGAGCGAACAAGCTCGATCAAGGTATGCTTCACATCCTCGACAATCTCGGCCTCGCGGCTCTGAATCAGCTCGAATCCTTCGTCAGCCAAAGCCTTGCCGATGCCTGTAAGGAGAGTCTCTGACGGCTCGGCATCGACCTCGGCCATGCCAAGCTCCACAGCTATGACTTTCAGTCCCAGCACATCGGCCAGAATGTGGCGCACAGTCTGCGCACAGTGGCGGCACACCATATTTTTAATCGTGAGTCTCATATCACTGCAAATTTACGGAATTTTGGCGAGAAAACACGAACAATTCAGGGCCACAGGCGTTGTAAGTATACATATTCAAACCTAAAGACACTTATAAAATGAAATACGAACAGCCCGAATTACCCTACAAACGCGATGCCCTCGCACCTTCGATCAGCCCAGAAACGATTGACTATCATTACGGCAAACACGAAAAAGCATACATCGACAACCTCAACCGCCTTATCAAAGGCACCGAATTCGAGGACATGGACCTCGAAGAGGTGATCGTGAATGCCAAGGGCGCACTGTTCAACAATGCGTCGCAAGCCTGGAACCATATATTCTACTTTTTCACTTTTTCTCCCGACGGAAGCCGAGAACCCGGTGGCGACCTGCGCAAAGCTATCGATCGGGACTTCGGCTCGTTTGATAAATTCAAGGAAGCCTTTGTAGATGCCGGCGTAGGTCTGTTCGGCTCAGGCTGGGTATGGCTTTGCCGTGATGATGACGGCAAACTGCTTATCACCCAGGGATCCAACGCACAGAATCCACTCACCGACGGTCTCACTCCCCTGCTGACATTCGACGTATGGGAGCACGCATACTACCTTGACTACCAGAACCGCCGCGCCGACGCCCTCAAGGCCCTGTGGGACATTGTGGACTGGGACGTGGTGGAAAGCAGATTCTGATTAAATATACTTACCGCTTCAAAAACTATAAAAGACATTATCGATAGCACTTTAACTTAAGCATAATGTGATGAATGGGAAGGGAGGTACTCGTGAGAGCGCCTCTTTTTCTTTTGCCGCATGATATAAGGAAAGCAAAGTAGCGCCCGGCGGATGCCGGACGCTACTCGACGTTTCAACTATTTATTTATGAGAGCCTTCAATCCAGTATCACTACTCGAAAAAAAGGTCGGGAAATTGTACCCCGGCTTTCGCTTTAAGGTACAAGACTATAACACCGCACATGTGTGAAAAGTGGTGTTAAAATCGCTAAGAAAGCCTAAATTCCGAGCCTGTGACGCTCATTGAGCCGTTGTCGACACGCCGGCGCAGATTGTCGAGGGCTTCATCGAGATGAGCGGGGAAAGCGGAGCGCAGGCGACCGAGACTTATCACCCCGTCGTTTTCGGCCAAAAGAGTGTCTATGGCATCGTCGACCGATGCGGCGGTATCCCGGCGCCGGCGGCCGGCAGAAATCTCGCGACAGCAGTCACACTTGCCGCAAGGCGCCGAATCGTGTTCGCCGAAATATGCGAGCATCGTCTGCACGCGGCAGCGGGGATTGTCGAATACATAAGAGCGCATGGCCTCCATGCGCTTGCGGGCGCGCTCAAGCAGATCCTCATATACCGAGCGGGGTATCTCGACGTGGCGGGGAAGATCGCGCGAGGTGGGGAAGTAGATGAAGGGCATATTGCTCTTGGGAATATAGCTGATCACCTTCATGCGCGACAGGAGCAGCAGTGAATCGTAAACCTGTTGAGGCGTGCAGCGGACACCGGCCGCGATCGAAACCTCATCTATGGGGACATAGTCGGCAAATAGCCCGGTATAACGGCGCAGGATGTGCTGCAACACATTGTCAGTAAGGGTATCAAGGTCGAGTTCATATAATTCGTGCCGCTGCATCACGATAGAGATGCGCGAGCGTGAGTTGAAGTTCTCATCAAACTCCAGGGCTCCGGCGCGTGTAAGAGTCTGCAGGGCGGCTACGGTGGGTGCGGGCTTAAGGCCGAAGGTGGCGAGGAAACCGGTAAGGTTGAACTCGAATACCTTGTCATACCCCTCGCCGAGGGCTACACCGAGATAATTGCATACCCGCTCGTATACCATAAGTATATACTCACGGCCCGGGAAACTGTCATTGAGCCGTCGCGTAAGCAATGCTTTGTCGGGCGTAGCGGCTATAAGAACGGCGTATGATTCGCGGCCGTCGCGGCCGGCACGACCCGCCTCCTGATAGTATTCCTCGAGCGAGGGTGGCAGATCGTAGTGTATAACGACGCGTACATCGGGCTTATCGATCCCCATGCCGAAGGCGTTTGTGGCCACCATCACACGTATTTCGTCGTTTTTCCAGCGGTCCTGTTTCTCGGTCTTGTCGTGCGTATCAAGGCCGGCATGATAGAAGTCGGCCGATATGCCGGCGTCGATAAGCAGCTGAGCGAGCTGCACGGTACGCCGTCGCGAGCGGGCATATACTATCGCCGATCCGGTGGTGTTGAGCAACACACGCAGCATACGCGATGGCTTATCCTCGTCGAGGCGCACTATATAGCTTATATTTGGCCTGGTGAAGCTGCGCGAGAATGTATGGTATCCGGGGCGCATATCGAGCTTGTCGGCAATATCGGCGACCACAGCAGGAGTGGCTGTGGCTGTAAGAGCCAACACGGGGGCATCGGGGAATAGTCGACGGAGCACGGGAATCCCGAGATATGACGGCCTGAAGTCGTAGCCCCACTGTGAAATGCAGTGAGCCTCGTCGACAACTATGAGACAGACGTTCCATCGGCGCAGGTCGGCATGAAATTCCTTGCGGGCAAGCTTTTCGGGCGAAATATAGAGAATCTTGATTTTGCCGAGATTGAGCCGATCCTCGGTGAGGCGGCGCTCGGGCCGCGACATGCCCGAATGGAGGCAGGCGGCGCGGATACCGGCATCACGCAGGTTGTCGACCTGGTCTTTCATCAGGGATATAAGAGGCGTGACAACGAGTGTGAGGCCATCGAGGAGCATCGCAGGCACCTGGAATGTTATTGATTTTCCTCCGCCGGTGGGAAGCAGGCCGACAGTATCGTATCCGGCGAGCACCGATTCGATAATTTCGAGCTGGCACTCGCGGAAGGCTGAGTAGCCCCAGTATCGCGAAAGAATATCAAGAGGAGTCAAAGCAGCGACGTCATCATTCGGCATCGCCCGATGTGCGTATCTGCTTCACGAGCAGCTGCACGGGAGATGTGGCATTGTGATGTGTATTTTCCTCGATCGTATAGCAGATATTGAACGGCTTGCCGGCATGTATGTAGTCGAAATAACGTGCCATATTGAAAGCGATGCCGTTGATGACCTTGCCGGATGTGTCGTCGACGAGTTCGAGCTTGATATGCTCGAGGTGCTTGCCAACGAGCATGGAGGTGCCGAAATCCTTGACGCCGCGGGTACAGAAAGTAGGTTTCTGGTTTCCGGGACCGAAGGGATTGAACAGCCGTAAGGTCGACACGAGCTCGGGGGTAATCTGGGCGAAGTTGAGGAAAGCGTCGATGTCGATCACGGGCGTCTGCTGCTCGGGCAATATGTGGGAGGCCACATATTCCTCGAAACGGCGGGTGAACTCGGGGATATTTTCTTCCTTGAGCGAAAGGCCCACGGCATAGGGGTGACCGCCGAAATTCTCGAGCAGGTCGCGGACGGAATCGACAGCTTTGTAGATATCGAAGCCCTGAACGGAACGCGATGAGCCTGTTGCGAGGCCGTTGGAGAACGTGAGTACGACCGATGGCTTGTAATACAGCTCGGTGAGACGCGAAGCGACGATGCCGATAATGCCCTTGTGCCAGTCTTTGTTGTAGATAACTATGGACTTTTTGGGCGAATACATTTCGCCGCGCTGCTCGAGGATGGCGTTTGCCTCCTCGGTGATGCGTTTGTCGAGTTCCTTGCGGTCCTTGTTGTACTGGTCGATAGCGAGACTGCGGCGTGCGGCCTCCTTGGAATCGCGGGCGACGAGGAGCTCCACGGCCTCGCTGCCGCACTGCATGCGGCCCGAAGCGTTGATACGCGGACCAATCTTGAAAATGACGTCGGAAATCGTTATTTCCTTGCCGCCGAGGCCGCATGTGCGGATAATGGCGCGCAGACCGAGGTTGGGGTTGGTATTAAGGCGCTTGAGGCCCATGTAGGCCATGACGCGGTTCTCGTCGATCATCGGAACGATGTCGGCGGCGATGCTGACTGCGACAAGGTCGAGCATACACTCGAGCTCGGCGGTGCCGATACCGTTTGAGATTGAGAAGGCCTGCATGAGCTTGTAGCCCACGCCGCAGCCCGACAGGTGCCGGCAGGGATAAGTGGAGCCTTCGAGCTTGGGGTTGAGGATGGCGGCTGCGGGGGGGAGCTCGGCGTCGGGCACATGGTGGTCGCAGATGATGAAGTCGATGCCACGGCCGGCGGCATACTTTATCTCGTTGATGGCCTTGATGCCGCAATCGAGAATAATAATGAGCTTGACATCCTCGTCGGCAGCCTTGTCAATGACGGCCTGTGAGATGCCGTAGCCCTCGTCGTATCGTGTGGGGATGTAGAAGTCGATCTCGGAGTAGAAGTTCTGCAGATAGCGGTAAACGAGAGCGACGGCAGTGGTGCCGTCGACATCATAATCGCCGTACACGAGGATCTTTTCCTTTGACCCCATGGCACGGTTGAGCCGATCGACGGCCTTGTCCATGTCGGGCATCAGGAATGGGTCATGAAGGTCGCGCAGGGATGGATGGAAGAATTTCTCAGCCTCGGCAATCGAGGTGATTCCGCGCTGCACGAGCAGCTCGCTCACGGGTGTGCAGTTGGCATATCGGCGTGCGAGTTCCGACTCGAGTTTCTGTTCCTCGGTGGTAAGGGGGAGGTAATTCCATTTACTTGTCATTGCCGGCTTCGTTATTTGCAGGTTGCGGTATCATGTGAACATCGAGCTGAGGGAATGGGAAACTGATTCCTATGTCGTTGAAGCGGTCGTAAATTCGCTCGAGCATACCGTAGTACACGGCCCAGTAGTCGCCGCTGAGCGCCCAGGCGCGGACCTTGAGCACAACGGCACTGTCGCCGAGGTCCTCGAGGAGTACGGAGGGGCTGCAGTCGCGAGGCTTAAGCATCATTTCGATCTTGCGTCGGCGCTGCTCGCGGCGCTGCTCGATGCGTGCTTTGCCGGACTTGAATATGCCGAGGATACGCCGTGGCTTCTCATCGCGTGTATCGTCAGAGTCATCACCGGCCTCGGATGTGGCTTCGTCGGGCTCGGAGGGAGCGGGATCATCCTCTCCGGCAGCGGCAGCGGCGGCGCGGATCTCGGATGTATGAGCCTCGAGGGTCGTCTTGACGATACGGTTGTCGGCGGCAAAGATGGCGAGAATTTCCTCGCGGGCCTGCTGCACATTCTCGCCATAGGATATTCCGACAGTCCAGTCGATGCGGCGGTATGCCTCTCGCGACCAGTTGTTGATTGAACCGGTGGAAAGGCCGCCGTTGGGTATGATAATCGACTTGTTGTCGGGCGTGATGATGAGGGTGTGGAATATCTGGATTTCCTTGACCGTGCCGGCATAACCCTGGGCCTCGATATAATCGCCGACCTTGTAGGGCTTGAGAAGCAGGATGAGGACGCCGCCGGCAAAATTCTGCAATGTGCCGCTCAAGGCCATACCGATGGCAACGCCTGCTGAAGCGAAGAGGGCAAGGAAGGAGGATGTCTCGATGCCGAGGATACCGATGACGGTGACTATGAGTATGAAGTACAATACTATGCGCACGAAACTGAGGACGAATGTCGACAGTGACGAGTCGACATTGCGCCGGAGCATGATGCCGCGCACGAGGTTGTAGAGCTTGCGGATAATGAACTTGCCGACATAGAAGACCACCACTGCGATGGCGACGTTGATGGCGAGCTTGACGATGCCGTTGACGAGGTGGTTGATAAACTCGTCGAAGGTAAGCGACTTGAGCATGCGTGATTCCTGCCCGACGGAAGGAACGGAATCGGGTATAGCCGGAATGGCATCCTGAATGCGGTATAACAGACTGAGCAGGTTCATGACTTATCTGACGTGATGGGGACCTACGACATCGGCAGCCCACTGCAATTCGGGATAACCGTTGACATCAAAATCGTCGGGGTTGTTGAACACATAAGTAGCGAGGCCGGAGGTAGAATATACCGGGTATTCGTCCCAAATTTTCTCGGTGGCAGCCTTATAGAGCACTGCGGCGTCGAGGGCCTTGTCGAAGCGGCTGACGATGGCGGCATCGATACCTTGTGCCGAAGCCAACGAAGAGACGTATTCGCCGAAGTCGATCGACTTGCCCTGCCGGGAGTAACGGCTGCGGTAGTTGGTGACGTTGACTCCTGGATGTGGGAGAGGCGTAAGGTCGTAGACGGCGGCAGTGGCTGCGGCGAGTTCGTCGAGACGGTCGGTGCGGATAACACCCATCGTACATGTGCGGTCGGCAGCGGCGGTCTGCGAGTTGTAGTGGTTGAATGTATTGGTGGCGGCGGTAATGAGTGCCGATTCCGAACCGTCGAGCATATAGCGCATGTTGAGGTCGTAGCGGGTACCGTCGGTGGGGAGCTCGGAGGGACTGCCGACGACATATTTCACGGCATGTCGGAGCTCGTAGGCGACCTCGACAGTGGACATATAGCAGCAGTCGAAGTAAACGTAATCGATGCCGCGGCCATTCAGCACCGAGGCAAGGGTAGTTACATTCATTTTCTTACCGAAGTCGGAGCCGTAGGAGAGGGGGCGGATCTTATCAGAGGCATCGTCTTCGTCGATACCGTCCTGCTGCCAGCCGGAGCCGTGGCTCCAGAGCACGAGGCCGTATTTGTCGGACGGGGACATGCTCTTCATATCGTCTATTACTTCGGACATACGGGAAGTTGCCACAGATGATACGTCAGTGGAATATGTCTTGAGAATCTTGTCGCCGTCGGCAGTAAATTCGGTAAGGGTTGGAGCGGAGCCGTCGACAGAGGCATGGTATACAATCCAGCGTCCATTGCTAAGGTCTCCATTGCGGATTGCCTGCTTCATTTCGGCGATGTCGGCGGCGTCGTAGCCGCTGCTGCCGAGATTATTTGTGGCGACAATGTAGACGAGCACTGTGCGGGAGTCTTTATCGACGGGCCGGTCGGGACCGTCGTCATGACAGGCGGTCATCGCGCAAGCGACAGCGCAGCAGGTCATTATTTTAAAAAAACGTAATATGCATTTCATACTACAAAATTAGCAATTTTTTCGCTGATTCGGTGGAGTAAAACTCTATGTTAACTAAGATTAACCAAAGCAAAAAAACGAGACGCCCCTCCGAGCACTCGACAGCCTGCGCAAGGAGGGGCAACATTGGCGGATTGGACAGCAGCAGGACTGCTATTGCGGGACGCGACTAATCAGGTTCTACTCAAAAGCCAGGCCGTGCAATGCCGTAATCTTCCGCTACGGACTTCCAGCGATGTGTGCAACACGACGAGAGGGGATCGGCGGGACGGGGGCCCGCGCCATCCGGATAGGGGCAATGCAGGACGGGAGGTGATGCCGGAGGGGGTCTCCGACCCCTGGGGCGATGCCGGCGATCCCTCTCGCCAAGGTCTGTGGCAGGATATGCCCAGCTGGGCATATCACTTGAGCGAGGGCTCGTCAATGCTTTTGCATTGCCGCTTTTCCCATGTGTTTGTCGTGTTGTCGATGATCTCTTTGCTACATTTTGGCTTTGGGCGGCGGTATAGCTCCCGCAGAAGTCATAAGTGTGGAGGGTCGTGTGCCGACGCCTCAAGTAGAGACGGCTGTCGAGGCCGGTTGTGTGATTCGTTGCTGAGGGGTGTAGCCATGTAAAGGGCAGCGGCGCATGGAGGGGGCCGCATTATATCGGCAATTATAAAATCCCGGACTTCATCGAGAGAGTCGGCCATCATTATATCACCGTTGCCACTATGATAAATGCCCGGAGCGATCTGTGTGATGCTCCCGAGGAGGATATCGATGCGGTATCCGCGGCATAATCTGTATTGTGGCATTCTTTGCATAGCTGTTGTTTTTGTGCAAAGTTAATGCCGATTCGCGAGGGGTCGTCGCGAATTTGGTAAAGCTTACGAAATTTACAAAAAAGTATTGGCGGGGCAAGCCCAGCACCATCCTACAGGTGGCGATGGCGGTATGGGGCGATGCCGGTATGGCGGGGGTTATTTTACCTCGAATTGCTGCATTTCGTCGTAGGCTTCCCAGCGGGGGTCGTTCTCGGCGATGATGTGAAGGGGGAGTGTGGGGAGGTCGGCAAGGGCTTCGTTGAGCTTGTTCTGGAATATGTGTGTGGAGAGGGTGTAGAATACCCATGTGCGGGTGCCTGCACCGGTGAATATGCCTGTCATGACGGCGACGGGGTCGCGGTCGAGGATGGCGTTGAGGCGGTCGGTCGCCTCGCCCATAGTGTCGGCATCAGCGAGAGATGGCATAGTGGCGCCCGGGGCTGTGTCGTAGGGCCATTCTATCTCGATGCGGATTGAGAATTTGGGATTCTTGCGGAATCGCGCAACATCGGCGCGGCCTGTGACCATAATGAGGCGGCCGTCGTCAGTTTCGGCGGGCGCGGTCCACCAGTTGTCGTTTTCCATAGCGGTTGTGGGAAGAAATAAAAAAGTTTCCGGGGGCGGAGTGTAAGCCGGGTTATGTGGGGGCGCAGTATCGGCATTAGCCGACGTGTGCCTTACCGTTCGTCATTTATCTTCGCAGTCTACCCCCCGACAATGGACGAGCAGCCCTTGAATGCCGGTATACTTGACCTTGCAACCCATGGGAGGTGCGGCACACAATATCGCTATCGTGCCCGGTGGGCTCTTACCCCGCCTTTTCACCCTTACCGGCCGTGTATGGCCGGCGGTAATTTTCTGTCACCCTTGCCGCGACCTTTCGGCCGCCTCCCCGAGGGGAGCATGGCGCTCTGTGTTGCCCGGACTTTCCTCACGGCCTATACAGGAAGGCCGCGCGACGAACTCTCCGCCCCGGAAACAGTGTATCAGTTGAAATAGCCGCGAATGATGCCACGCTTGGCATTGCGGATAAACTGTAGAATCTCGTCGCGCTCCTTGGTGGCGGGGAGCTCGGCCTCTACGCGCTCGACGGCGTCGGAGACGTTGAGATTGGACATGTAGATGTAGCGGTAGACTTCCTGAATCTCGCGGATCTGCTCGGATGTGAAGCCTCGGCGGCGGAGGCCCACGGAGTTAACGCCGGTGTATGCTATAGGCTCGCGGGCGGCCTTGACGAATGGTGGAATGTCCTTGTTGATAAGGGCACCTCCCTGTATCATGACGTGTGCGCCGAGGTGGCAGAACTGATGGACGAGGGTGCCGCCGCCGATGACGGCGAAGTTGTCGACCACCACCTCGCCGGCGAGCTGTGTGGAGTTGGATATAATGACATTGTCGCCTACAAGGCAGTCGTGAGCGACATGTGAGTAGGCCATAATGAGGCAGTTGCTCCCGACGACAGTCTTGCCTCGGGCAGCGGTGCCGCGGTTGACGGTGACACATTCGCGCAGGACGGTGTTGTCGCCGATAACGGCGAGAGTCTCTTCACCGACGAACTTGAGGTCCTGTGGGATGGCGCCGATGACGGCGTTGGGGAAAATCGTGACGTTTTTGCCGATGCGGGAGCCTTCGAGGATAGTAGCTCCCGAGAGTATCCGGGTGCCCTCGCCTATCTCGACGTTGGCATCGATTGTGACGAATGGGTCGATAACGACGCTCGAGGCGATCTTGGCGGCGGGATGTATGTAAGCTAAGGGTTGTTTCATGAATCTCGGATTATGAACAATACGTTACTTGTTTTTGATAATCTGCGCCATGAACTCACATTCGCAGACGATCTTCTCGCCGACGAAGGCAAGACCCTTCATCACAGCGCAGCCGCGGCGCAGGGGGGTGAGGAAGGATACATGGAAGAGCAGTGTGTCGCCGGGGATTACTTTCTGACGGAACTTCACGTTGTCGATCTTCATGAAATATGTGGAGTAGCGGTCGGGCTCGTCGACAGTGGAGAGGACGAGCATACCGCCGGTCTGTGCCATGGCCTCGACGAGGAGAACGCCGGGCATGACGGGTTCCTGGGGGAAGTGGCCGAGGAAGAAGGGCTCGTTGGTGGTGACGTTCTTGACGCCGACGATATATGAGCCGCCCATGTCGATGACCTTGTCGACGAGCAGGAAGGGGTATCGGTGGGGGAGCATTGTGCGGATGGCGTTGTTGTCGAATACGGGCTCCTTGTTGGGGTCGTAGACGGGCGCCTGCACTTCCTGACGCTTGATGTCGCGGCGGATGTCCTTGGCGATGCGTGTGTTGATGCCGTGGCCGGGCTTTGTGGCGATAACCTTTCCCTTGAGTGGCCGACCGATGAGGGCGATGTCGCCGATGACATCGAGGAGCTTGTGACGGGCGGGTTCGTTCTCGAACTGAAGGGGCTTGGGGTTGATGTATCCGTATGACTCGACATGAGGGACGTCGACACCGACCACTGCGGCGATCTCGGCGAGACGGGCGTCGTCCATGGGGCTGTCGTATATGACGATGGCATTGTCGAGGTCGCCGCCCTTGATAAGTCCGGCGGCCAGCAGGGGTTCGATCTCGCGGACGAAGACGAATGTGCGTGCGGGGGCAATCTCGCGGGCGAACTCATCGACATGCTCCATCGAGGCATACTGGTTGGCGAGAACGGGTGAATTGAAATTAACCTTCACCTCCACGCTGAATTCGTCGTCGGGCAGAATCATGATCTTGGAGCCGGAATCGGGATCGGAGACCTCGATCTTGTGCTTAACGACGTAGTAGTCCTTGTCGGACTTCTGCTCGACTGTACCGGCAGCGGCGATGGCTTCCATGAAGGGCTGGGCAGAGCCGTCGAGAATGGGGAGCTCGGGGCCGTCGACCTTGATAAGGCAGTTGTCGATGCCTGATGCGTAGAGGGCGGCAAGGGCGTGCTCGACGGTGCTTACGGTAACGTCGCCGCGGCCGAGAACGGTGCCGCGGTTGGTGGCGACAACATAATCGGCAAGACAATCAATGACGGGTGCATCCTCGAGGTCGACGCGCTGAATCTTATAACCGTGATTATCGGCGGCGGGGCAGAACTCCGCCGTAAGCTGACGGCCTGTGTGGAGGCCTTTGCCCGAGGATTTGAACGGGTTGCTGAGGGTTAATTGCTTCATTATGGCTGGTTTATTGTTTTTCTGATTTTTCGAGCGCTTTCACTCGTGTAAAGAGCTCGCCGAGGCGCTTGATGTAGGCGGCCTGGCGGGCGAAGTCCATCTCGGGGACGGCGGGATAGCCCATGAGGCGGGCGCCGTCGGGGACATTGTTGGGGATGCCGCTCTGGGCGCCGATCTTGACGCGGTCGCCGACCTGAATGTGGCCGGCGAATCCTACCTGGCCGCCAATCATGCAATAATCGCCGATGCGTGTGGAGCCGGCGATACCGGTCTGGGCAGCGATAACGGTGTTGCATCCGATCTCGGTGTTGTGAGCGGCCTGGATGAGGTTGTCGAGCTTGGTGCCGCGGCCAATGACGGTGCTGCCCATAGTGGCGCGGTCGACGGTGGTATTGGCGCCGATCTCGACATCGTCGCCGATGGTGACGATGCCGATCTGTGGGATCTTGTGATATGAACCGTCGGGGAGGGGAGCGAAACCGAAGCCGTCGGCGCCGATGACCGCGCCGGCATGTATGATGCAGCGGGCGCCGATGCGGCAGCCATGATATATTTTAGCGCCGGGATATATTACTGTACCCTCGCCTATCTCCACGCCGTGGCCGACGTAGGCCTGTGGGAATATCTTCACGCCGGATCCGAGCCGCACACCATCGGCTACGTAGGCAAATGCGCCTATATATGCGTCGCCGGGGATCTCGACACCGGGGGCGACGAACGAGGGCTGCTCAATGCCGACAGGCGAGGGTGTCATTGCCTGAGAGGCATATTCGAGCAGATTGGACAGCACGGCATAGGGGTCGTCGACGCGGACGAGAGTGGCCCTGACGGGCTGTGCGGGGACAAAATCGCGCCTCACAAGCACAATGGAGGCATCTGTGGTGTATATATAATGTGTATATTTGGGATTGGCCAAAAAGGTGAGCGCGCCGGTGCGGGCCTCCTCGATCTTCGCGAATGTGTTAACGCAAACTTCGGGATCGCCATCGACTTCGCCCCCAATCAGGGCTGCTATCTGGCCTGCTTTAAATTCCATAATGTAAATTCTATAACATTGAAAGTTTCAGCTTGCAAAGTTACATAAAAACTTTGAAATGGCAAAAACGTGACAACAATCGCGCACAATCGTGCAAAGCATAGTGAATTAACCTAATAATTTTGCTACCTTTGTAAAATTAACTTAGAGCTTGTTTAAAAATAAATGTTAACGTCAGGGCGGTCAGTCGTCGAGCGAAGTCTTTCTCAGCAAGCTCGAAAGCGGCAAGCCGATGATCAATACGCGATAAGGGAGCGATAGGGCTCCATCGTGACCGAAGAGCGTGTTGAAAAGCGCCGGCGAATGGCCGGGGCCGCAGCATCTGTTTAAACATCAGTGTAAAATTGTTATTCTTTTTTGAAAAACATGACATATAATAGCAGTTTCTCCTCAGATAAAAATTACCTTGGCATCGCATATCACGGGCGTCAACATTTATTTTTAAACAAGCTCTTAATAAGCCAATCTTCATGAAACATTTTTTACTCACAACAATCTGTGCGGCCATGAGTGTGGCCGCGCTTGCGGCAGGGAGCGCCGACAAATCCGAATCCCGGATATCAAGGGCGCCGTACCGCATGGAGGCGCCGAAGGCCGGCCGCGCGCTCAAGCAAATCAGGCACACAGCGACATTCAACAATGTCGTGAATCCGATTATGCGCCCGGGTATGCGCAAGGCTGCCAATCAGGGAATAAGCGAGACTCCGCTTGCGGAGAGTTTTGAAAACGGCGGCCAGCTGCCGACGGGCTGGAGCGTGGAATCGAAGGGTGACGCAGAACTTGATGGCATGGCCCGCTGGTTTGTCAACCCGCAGCTGTCGCCCTACATGCCTGCGCCGAGCGACGGCGAGTACTATGCCGGGATCAGCTATCCGTCGAAAAGCGACCTCAGGCAGGATGAATGGCTCATCAGTCCTGAATTCGAGCTCGGGGCGGCTAAGTATGAACTTACCTTCATGGGTTACATCAGCCGCGCCCACTTCTTTGCAATCGACAATGAGCATGTGGATGTGGACAACATGAAGTGGAAGAAGCAGGAGATAAAAAATACCCTGCAGATACTCGTGCAGCCTGAAGGAGGCGAATGGGAGGTGCTCCGCGACATGGCCGAGGAAGCCATGGGCACAGAATACAAGGATCTGGCCATGGAAGTAGGAATGAGTATGGTCATGAGCCCCTACTCCACCGACATGTCGAAGTATGCCGGCAAGAAGATCCGCATCGCGCTGCGCCTGCTGGGCTATGACGGCAATTTCATCTTCATCGACGATGTGAAGGTAACGCTGCCGTCGCCCGAGGCAATAATCGCGCCCGACTACCACACGATGTATTACGGCTTCTCGGACGATCCGGGATGGAAATCGCTCGTACAGCGCATCGCTGTGTATCCGGCATACCGCCCGATACGTTTCACCAACATGTCGTATGACGACGTAATATATTCGTGGCTGTATCAGGATCCGGCTACCGGCGAGATGGTAGCCGATGCCGACCCTGAGAGCATCGAGGTGACATACGGCCACGACATCGATCCTGCGACCGGCACTGCCGCAAGTTTTGTGAACCCGCCGGTGCTCGTAGCAGAGGGAGAGGGCTACAAGACGGTACAGAACCCCTGGGGTGACGCCGACATGATACAGATAGGCGGCGCACCACGTATCAAGCTGTCCAACGGCCTTACCAAGACCTACGGACTGTTGCCATTCGAGGAAAAGACTTACGACATAGGCTACTACTCGGTGGACTGTGACCCGATAGGCAAAATGGCCGTACCTGCATTCGGCTACAACCGCGACACTGACGAGTACTGGACGTATTATACCACCCAGGGAGAATCAATGCCGGGCGACTACTGCCACCTCACCGCATACTACAATATGATATATCCGGGCGAGTCGCCACTGGTGATAGATGGCGTGAACGCCCTGGCATGGGCTCTGGTGGGCGATAATGCAGAATTCAAATGCGAGATATACCCGTATGTGGATTACTATGAAGACGGCGAACTGCTGGGGCAGGTACGCGGCGACAAGCCAATAGCCACTGCAACCTGCAAAGGCTCCGATATTCTGAACCGTGACCCGACTATCCAGACGGCTCTCATCCTGCCGTTCACGTTCGACAAGAAAGTAGTGCTCGACGACAGCCATGCCGCCTACTGCGCGATGATATCGGGGTTCCGCAGCGACGAAGTTCAATTCTTCGCACCCGTCCAGCAGTGGCAGCCCGACCCGAATTATCTATGCTTCGGATGGGTCGAGAAAGAAATGAACATCAACGGCCGCCAAGGCACGGCACAGCATGCACTGGGATACTATGCCAATGAATTCGGCGATATGTACTGTGCGTTTGCCATCTGCCTGACCGGCTATTATCCGTGGCTCGAGAGCGAGAAGGAAAGCGTGGACCTCGGCGATGCCAACACTGCCGAGATATCGCTCGACAGCTATAACGATGCGTCGGCTCTGACAATAGAAAGCTCGCCGTGGATCAAGGCGAGTGCGACGGGCCGCTACCGCGACACAAAGCTGGTGATAACAACGGTACCCGGCACCGAGGATGAGGAGGGATTCGTCACCGTCGCCGCCGACGGGATGTCGAAGACCATAAAGGTGACACGCCGCCAGAGCGGCATCGATGATGCCGTAGCCGGTACCGACGCCGAAATTGAGGCAGTCTACACCATCGACGGCGTCAGGGTGAACGCCGAGGGGCTGCCCGCGGGTGTCTACATCGAGGTGTACACCGACGGCACCGCCCGCAAGCGCGTGGTGAAGTAAACGCATAAACATTCATAAGACTCTAAAAAGAGTGCCGCAGTTTTTTTGCACTGCGGCACTCTTTTTATGTATACAGTTATTAATGTTGGTTAATTTGTGTTAAATAATTGGGGGGGGTAATTTTATGCTTATCTTTGCGACAATTTCTATGAACTACATGTCATTCAGAATCTAACCAAAGATAATCAACGTTAATAATCTTAAATTCTATGAAGCATTTTTTACTTTTATTATCACTTCTTGCAGTGCTGCCTGTCATGGCGGCCGACGTGCCCGAACCCACGTACTTCGAAGCCGACGGCATAAAATACCAGTACTTCGACGGCACCAATTACTGGATCGGCGGCTATATGACCTGGACCGGCACAGAGATGATAAACGTTCCCAAGGAAGGCAATGTATGCATCGTGGCCGCCAATCCCGACTATACGGGCAGTGAACTGGTCATCCCTGAAACAGTCAAATACAATGGCTCGGACGTGAGAGTTGTCGGTATCGAGGCTAAGGCCTTTGAGGGCAATCAGTATATCACATCGGTAAGCATCCCGAAAACTTTTCCTCAAAAATGGGAACAGTATAAAATCGCCGGAACACCGTTGACAAATAAGGATCTCGCCGGTGCAAATATGTTTGCAGGGTGCAGCAACCTTACCAAGGTGATCTTTGGCGACGGTATGAACAAATTCTATGTACCGGGCTCGTGCGCCCCATTCAAAGACTGTCCCATATCGGAGCTTGTCATACCCGAATCGCTCACCGATCTTACCGAGACACTGGTGCAATCGGGAGTTGAAACAATATATATTCCCGACTGGGTGACAAACATCAGTTTTAAAAACTGCTCAAAACTGAAAGAAGTGCCTGCTCTGCTCGGCATGACAGAGGTGCCGCAATATTGTTTTGCGTATTGCACGTCGCTCGTCAATGTAACATTGCCGGTCAACGCCACTACGGTGGGACGCGGCGCCCTCATGGGATGCTCAGGCATGGAAACGCTTGTAATTCCTGACAAGGTGGAGCTCCTTGGTTTTGAAGTGGCGTGGAACTGCCAAAGTCTCAGGAAAGTGGTAATCGGCAGCGGCGTGAAAGAAATGGGCGTAACGTGTTTTTATGACAGCCCGGCCATCACCGAAATAGAGTTTAAGTGCACCGCCGCACCCAAAATGTACAATTATGGTGATCCGACGAGGACAGAGGAGAACGCAAACTTCTTCTCGAATGAGGTTTTTGAGAACGCCAAGGTAACTATACCGGCAAGTTCACTCAATTCGTACAAGGCCCGCAAGTGGTTCAAATTCGACACCGCCAACGTAGAGGAACTGAATGTATCGTCGATTAACGGAATCGTTGCGGAAGGCGAGAAAACCGTTGCAGGCTATTATAACCTTAACGGCTCCAAGGTGGACGCCGAGGGGCTGCCCGCCGGTGTGTATATAGAGGTGTACACCGACGGCACCGCCCGCAAGCGCGTGGTGAAGTAAACGCATATCTATCGTAAGCCTTAAAAGGTCATGCCCTTCGGGACGTGACCTTTTTTTATTTTTTTGTTATTCATAACTTTTAGCGGCATCATGTTGTTGTATTATTGTAATTAATCTGAAAAAGACGAATTATAAGAAACACACATAATTATTCTAACTCACTGAAATTTATGAACTACGCACCTCTTCAGGGCATCAAAGTAGTCGACTTCACGAATGTGCAGTCGGGCCCTTCATGTACACAGCTCCTCGCCTGGCTGGGAGCAGAAGTTATAAAAATCGAACGTCCGGGTACGGGCGACGCCACCCGCAAGGAGCTTCAGTTTGATCCTGATGAACCGAGCTACTACTTCCTTCAGCTCAATTCCGACAAGAAATCACTGGCTCTTGACGCCGCTACACCCGACGGCAAGGAAATCCTGACCCGCCTTATCAAGGAGGCGGACATCTTTATCGAGAACCTCCATCCGGGAGCCATGGACAAGCTGGGCTTCAGCTGGGAGGAGGTACACAAGATTAACCCGCGGTGCATATACGGCACCATAAAGGGCTTCCCGGTAAGCTCGCGCTTCGCCAATCTGAAGGCATACGAACCGGTGGCACAGGTGACTGCCGGGGCGGCCTCGACCACCGGCTGGTGGGAGGGCGACAACGATGTGCCGACACAGAGCGGCGCGGCCCTGGGCGACTCCAACACCGGCATGCATATAACGATAGGCCTGCTGGCAGCTCTGATGCAACGTGAAAAGACCGGCGAGGGTGTGTATGTATATCAGTCGATGCACAATGCCTGCCTCAACCTGTGCCGTATCAAGACACGCGACCAGCTCACACTGGACCGTATCGGCTATCTGACTCAGTTCCCGCAGTATCCCGACGGCAAATTCGGCGATTTCGTTCCGCGCTCGGGCAATCAGGAAGGCTCGGGTGTATTGGGCTGGACATACAAGTGCAAGGGCTGGGAAACAGATCCCAACGCTTATGCATACGTTATCCTGCAACGCGGCGCCAAGGACTTTGAGAAGGCCTGCAAGGCTTTGGGATTCGAAGACTGGCTCACCGACCCCGACTTCAACACAGCCGATGCGCGCGACCGCCACAAACAGCAGATATGGGCCCGCATACAGCAGTTCTGCATCGATAAGGACAAATTTGAGGTGGTAAAGGCTCTCGCACCGTTTGGTGTGCCGTGTGCCCCTGTATTGTCGACCAAGGAGATAATGGACGACCAGAGCCTTTATGACGGCAACACACTGGTGAAGATCAACCAGGGGGGCAAGATAGGCGAGTTTGTCACTGTGGGCGTGCCGTTCACTATGTCGAACTATCAGCCTGTGTACGGTCCGTGCCCGACGCTTGGCGGCAATACCGAGGAGGTGCTTACATCGCTGGGATTCACCGCCGAGCAACAGGCTCAGTTCAAAGCCAACGGCACGACGGCCCCGCTGCCCAAGACACAAGCAGCAAAATAAGGTTTCAACATACTTAATTGCAAAAGCGGACCACCGACTGCGGTCCGCTTTTGCAGAAAAAAATGATTCAATATGACTACAACACAAAATACCGCCGCTCCGGCGGCCCCGTCGTATCCCAATCAGGTGACGGGCATGTGGGTGCTGGCTCGCTCGCTTGTGATGATGGGCGTAAAGGAGATGTACGGCCTTGTGGGCATCCCTGTGACCGAAGCCGCGTATATATGTCAGGAACAGGGGATACGCTTCTTCGGTTTCCGGCACGAACAGCAGGCCGGCATGGCTGCGGCCACTCACGGATTCCTCACAGGTACGCCGGGCGTACTGCTCACGGTATCGTCGCTCGGCTTTCTCAACGGACTCACAGCCACCGCAAACGCTACCGTAAACTGCTATCCTATGGTGCAGATATCCGGGTCGAGCGTGCGCGAGCCTATCGACCTGCAGCAAGGCACCTATGAGGGCCTTGACCAGCTCGCCGTGGCCAAACCGCTTGTCAAGGCCGCATATCGTGTCAACAAGGTGGAGGATATTCCTACAGGTGTGGTACGAGCATTCCGTGCGGCCATGAGCGGACGACCGGGCGGTGTATATCTCGACATCACCACTCCGGCTCTGGGCCAGATTCTCGATATGGATGTCGCCGAGAAACTGATCTACAAGCCGGTGGATATAGCCCCGGCGATGCCGCCGGCCAAGGAGGCTGTGGCCCGTGCGATGCAGCTTATCGCAGGCGCGCGCCGGCCGGCATTCCTTATCGGCAAAGGCGCGGCATACGCCCGTGTAGAAGCCGAGATGCGGCAACTCGTGGACAAGACCGGTATCCCGTTCTACTGCATGTCGATGGCCAAGGGTTTCCTGCCTGATACCGATCCGCTGAGCGCACTGTCGTGCCGAAGCACCATCATGGAGCAGGCCGACGTCGTAGTTCTTGTGGGCGCCCGGCTCAACTGGCTGCTGTCGCGCGGCAAGGGCAAGTGGGCCAAGAATCCTGACGTAAAATTCGTACAGCTGGACATTGACCCGCAGGAAATCGACAGCAATGTGCCTATAGCCGCCCCTGTAGTGGGCGATCTGAAGAGTTCGCTCGACGCAATGCTTGCCGCCCTGCCCTCGTATAAGATGAGCATGGACCCGGCCTGGGTGAAATCGCTGCAAGACGAAACAAGGACGAAGAATGCCAAATTTGCCCAACGCCTCAAGGATGCAGCCAATGCGATGCCTATGACTCACTGGACTGCACTCGGTGTAATCAAGCCTATAATCGAGAGCAATCCCGATGTAATACTTGTCAACGAGGGAGCCAATACGCTCGATGATACACGCGACACCATAGACATGTCGCTGCCGCGCCACCGCATTGACTGCGCTACCTGGGCCATCATGGGCATGGGCATGGGCTCGTGTGTCGGTGCAGCCGCATCTACGGGCAAGAGCGTGGTGGCCATCGAGGGCGACAGCGCGTTTGGCTTCTCGGGCATGGATTTCTCCACGGCATGCCGGTTCGGGCTTCCTGTGACCGTAGTGATATTCAACAACGGGGGCATCTACAACGGCATAGGCGTGAACATGAGCAAGAACGGTGATCCGGCTCCCACAACACTCGACATCAATGCCCGCTATGACAAGATAGGCGAGGCGTTCGGCGCCGACAGCTACTATGTGAAGACTCCTCAGGAACTCGATGCGGCGCTCAAGGCGGCCATAGCATCGAAGCGTCCGACAATCATCGACGTGCAGCTCGGAGCAGACTCGGGCAAGGAATCGGGACATATCGGATATCTTAATCCGGCCCCGCTGCAGAATATAACAGTATGACACTACGCCCTGCATCCGCCGGGGCGGCATGGCCCGGCGGATGCAGACGTTGCAATTATTTATTTATCAGTAACAGTTATTCAATATGCTACATATCATATTATATGCGATAGTACCTATCCTTGTAATAATGCTGCTCGGATACTACTCGGGAAAGTCGGGCGCCTTTACAGGCGAGAATGCCCGTACGCTCAATAAACTGGTTCTCAACTATGCGCTGCCGGCCGCATTGTTCATATCGATCATCAAGGCCAACCGGCACATGCTCAGTGTCGATGTGAAGCTCACCATAATATCGTTTGTGGTGCTTATGGCGTGCTTCTTCCTTGTATACTTTGTATTCCGCTACATGTACAAGGACAGCATCGCGGAGTCGGCGGTGTCGGCTCTGATCAGCGGGTCGCCGACCATCGGATTTCTCGGCTTCGCCGTTCTGCAGCCTATTTTCGGCGATACTCCCAGCGTGGGTCTTGTAATTGCTATTGTGGCCATCGAGGTGAATGCCCTCGGCATTCCTATCGGCCTCGCTCTGCTCAATGCAGGTAATGCCAAGGCTGCGGCAGCCGCCTCGGGCGACAAGAGCAAGCCCAATCCATGGAAGCCTGTTATCGATGCCATAAAACAGCCCGTGGCGTGGGCCCCTATCCTGGCGGTAATACTGGTTCTGTTCGGACTTAAATGGCCGTCATATCTCGACCCGTCGTTCCAGCTCATCGCAGGAGCCAATGCATCGGTGGCCGTGTTTGCCGCAGGCGTCACTCTTTCGGCGGTCAAGATCAGCATCAACGGCCAGGCAATAATGGGTTCGTTCCTGAAACTCATAATAATGCCTCTGGCCCTGCTCGTGGTGGGTATGCTCTGCCATATGGAACCCGTCAACCTGAAGATGCTTGTAGTGTGCGGTGCCCTGCCGCCGGCCTTCTCGGGCATCATCATCGCGAGCCGCTACAACTGCTATGTGGCCACGGGCACCTCGTCGCTGGCCCTGTCCACCCTGCTGTTCATGGGCTTCTGCCCGCTGTGGATATGGATCACTGACTTAGCCCTCAAATGGTTCCCATACGCAGTATAAGGTGATCAGGCTCTCTCATTAAGAGTTTGTTGAAAAAATGTCATGAGCAGGCTAAACCTTCGTCATGTTTTTGTATCAAAGATATAAAATCATGAGGCTTATGAACAGAATTCTCAGAATCGCAGGAATAGCTCTGGTATGCGGAGCGCTGATGTGCCCGATGGCCGAAGGCCGCGGACGTAACGAACGCGGACGCGAACCGTCGCGTACCGACCGTCCTTCATCCCGTCCGGGCAACAACGGGCAGGGACGCCCGGGCAACAACGGCAACCGGCCGGGACAGCGTCCGGGCAATCCGGGCCAGCGCCCCGACAACCGGCCGGGGCACAATCAGGGCGGAAATCATAACCGTCCGGGCAACAATCATAACCGGCCCGGAGGAAATCACGACCGTCCGGGCAACGGCAATCATTTCGGCCCCGGCGGCCCTATAGGATCGCACCGCCCTGATTATCGTCCGGCGCCTCCGCCTCCGCCCCATCATCACGGGCCGATGCGTCCGATGCCTCCGCGCCACGGCTGGTATCGGCCGGCACCACCTCCACAGTGGCGTCCGCCGCATTACTGGCGTCCGTTCCACTCGGTGCTGGGGATAGCTTTCGGCACGGCGATCAACCTGTCGGTGAACGCCCTTATAAATAACGGATATACCGTAAGTTCGTACAACACCAATTCGGTATTTGTCAACAATGTGCCGATGCTCAATATGATGTGGCCTGACGCCATATTGTTCTATAACGACATCGGCGGCCTGTGCGGCTCGCGGTTCATGTACTCGACGGGCTTCTATGACATGACTCGCTATAACATGGCTTATACCTCGCTTGTGAACAGCTATGGCGCGCCAGCGAGCATACAGAATACCTCATCGGGTATGGAAACCACATGGTGGGGGACAGGCAACCAGTTCATCAGGCTGACGTATTCTCCGCAATACAACGATTATGGTGACGTGCGGTACTATACCACACTGAGTTTCGGAATCTAACATGACAACGGCTTGCCTGAGGCAAGCCGTTGTCATGTTAGATGTTTATGGGGTTATGAGGTTATAGGGGGTATGGTTTAGGGTTTAGGGTTTAGGCATTAAGAATTAAACCCAAACCCTAAGCCCAGCTTTTGGCTCTTATTATCTTATTATTTGTAGAGGTAGCGCTTGATGGAGCGCTTGGGGGTCTTGACAAACTCTTCGGAGATAAGCTCGATGGCTGCGATCTGTTCGTAGGGAGCTACGAGGCGATTGAGCTCGCGACGGTTCTGCTCCATAAGGGCGGCAATGTCGGCATCACTGAGGCGCTGGGCCTCGACAGCCTCGGTATCGGGATAAACGAGCGCCACAAGGCGACCGCCTTCGCGCTCAATAACGAGGCTCTCGGATACGAGGGGCATATTGTTGAGCTTGGCCTCGATCTCCTCGGGGTAGACGTTCTGTCCGTTGGCGCTAAGAATCATTGTCTTGTAGCGGCCGCGGATAAATATAGTCCTGCCGTCGGGGCCGCCGAGGTGTCCCATGTCGCCTGTGTGCAGCCATCCGTCTTCCTCGACAGCGCTCTCGGTGGCATCGGGATTCTTGTAATATCCGGCCATCACATTCTGCCCGTAAACCATGATTTCGCCCTGCCCTCCGGCACCGTCCTCCTTAAGGATACGGCCTGCCATAATGCCCGGGAGCAGTCTGCCCGAGCTGCCCGGGATGAACTCGCGCCACGGTGTATAGCTTATCAGTGGCCCGCATTCGGTCATGCCGTATCCGACCGTGAAGGGGAATTTGATATGGTATAGAAATTCCTCGACCTCGGGGTTGAGGGGAGCACCGCCGATGATCACTTCCTCAAACCGGCCGCCGAATGCCTCGACAAGTTTTGAACGGATCATGGCATATACAGCGCGGTCGAGCATCGGCACTGCGAGTACCCAGCGCATGCGTCGCCTGGTGATCATCGGCACGATCATCTTGCGGTATATCTTCTCAAGGATGAGGGGCACGCACACCACGAGATTGGGACGCACCTGCGCCATGGCCCTGACGAGCAGCGAAGGCGTGGGAGTCTTGCCCAGCACGGTGACATGCGAGCCAACGGCAAGAGGCACGAGCATATCGAATGCGCAGCCGTAGGCATGGGCCAGGGGCAGGAATGAGAGTGCTCTCGAGCCTTGATAGTGCAGCCGCGATGTTATACCGAAGGCTACATTGCCGGCGATATTGTCGTAGGTGAGCATCACGCCCTTGGAGAAGCCGGTGGTGCCTGATGTGTAGTTGATTATGGCAAGGTCGTCGTTGTCGCGCGGGGCATAAAGGATGTTGTCGCGGCTGAAGCCTCCGGGATAGCGGCGGTTGAATTTGCGTGTGAGGCCTCTCACGATGCGCGAGAATCGGCTGTCGCGCTCGGCGAGCACCTTGCGGGTGTCGAGCGACACCACGACTTCGACCTGAGGCAGGTCGGCAAGGTCGAGATGTTCCCAGATTGAATTTGCGACAAAGAGCACGCGTGTGTCGCTGTGGCGTATGATATTGGCGGCGTCGACCGGATTGAAATCGTTGAGTATCGGCACAATGGTGGTGCCGTAGGTGAGCGACGCCATGAAGGTGACTATCCAGGTGGAGGTGTTCTTGCCGAGAAGAGCCACCTTGTCGCCGGGGAGAATGCCCGCCTCTTCAAAGAGCATGTGAATACGGACAATGCGTCGGGCAAGCTCGCCGTATGTAAGCGTCTTGCCCGACACGAAGTCGGTAACAGCCGGCAGCGGGAAGTTGTCGCTGAATGCCTGCTGATATATGTTGACAAGGTCGGTGCCGCGCGTTGAGCAATGAGGCTTTTCCATAATAAATAGCTGAATTAAAAGTTAAACGCGCGACGCCGCGGTATGGTTTATTTGGACGAATCGCCGTCGAGTCCGGGTACGCGCGAGTGAAGGGATTCCTTGATGCGCGAGAATATCTCGTCGACGTCGCCGGCACCGTCGATGCCGTGGTATTTGCCCTCGCTGATATAGTATTCGCGCAGGGGGGACGTCTGGCTGTGATAGACGCTGAGACGATTTTTGATGGTGTCGAGGTTGTCGTCGGCACGGCCGGTTTCCTTGCCTCGGTTGATCATGCGGCGAATGAGCTCGTCCTCGGGGACTTCGAGCCCGACAACGGCATGGACCTTGGAGCCGCGCGAGGCGAGCATCTTCTTGAGGGCTTTTGCCTGATCGATAGTACGGGGAAAACCGTCGAAAATCACGCCCTTGGAGGTGTTTTCGGGATCGGAGTCGAGCACGTGCTCAAGCACACGTATCATGAGGTCGTCGGGGATAAGCTGCCCTTTGGAGATGTAAGAGTCGGCAATCTTGCCGAGTTCGGTGCCGCGCGCGATATGATCGCGGAGCACCTCGCCGGTGGAGATATGGTGCAGGCCGTACTTTGATATAAGCCGGTCGCTTTGGGTGCCTTTACCGCTTCCGGGGGCACCGAAGATTACGATATTAAGCATTCTTAGATAGTTATGTAGTCTATTGGAAGTGTATGGACTTGTTTAAAAACAAGTTATAAATCGTGAGATCAATCTTCTTTGAGCATATAAATGTCGCCGAGGTTTCGGGCCATGCCGTTGAGGTCGAGACCGAAACCAAGTATGAATTTCTTGGGTATGCTGAAACCGACATAGTCGGGGCGGACATCACACTGGAGTGCTTCGGGCTTGAAAAGCAGTGTAGCGATCTTGATTTCGGCGGGATTCTTGGCCTTGAGGTCGTTGACGAGGCGAGCGATGGTATTGCCGGTGTCGACGATGTCCTCGACAATGATCACTGTGCGGCCCTCGATGTTCTCGTGTAGGCCGAGCACTTCCTTCACCACTCCGGTGGAGCCGGTGCCTTCGTAGCTCTTGAGACGGATGAATGAGATCTCGGCATCGATATCCTCGCAGGCACGGAAGAGGTCGGCCGCAAACGCAAACGCCCCGTTCAGCACACAGAGGAACAGGGGCGTCTTGCCGGCGCAGTCGCGCATTATATCCTTGCCCAGCTCTTTGATGCGGGCTTCAATAGTTTCACGGGTGATATAAGGCTCGAAGGTGAGCCCTTCGTATGTGACTTGTTTCATTCGGAGAAGTAAAATTTTCGCAAAGGTACGACATTTTTTACTTTCATACAATTTTTTTACCCCGTAGGGCCATACTTTTGTATCCATAGAAGCGTTATAATAAGTAACAGACACTATTTATATATGAAAGGAAGAAATCTCATAATCATGGGGCTGCTGGCGCTTGGCGCGGGCCTGATACTTGTGTTCACCTACAGCGGCATTCGCTCGACGGGTGTAGTGATGACGGGAGGCATACTCTTTATCCTGGCGGGTATATTCAATGTGCTGGCGGCTGGATATGAGCGGCGTCGCGCCGAGCGTGCGGGCGGCCGCGGCCGGGGCATGTTCGCGTCCACGCTCAACTGGCTTGCCTGCGCGGGCGCGGTGATACTGGGCGTGTGTATGCTTATATTCAAGGATACGTTTGTGGCTCTGATACCGTTTATCTTTGGTGTGCTCATCGCGTTCGCGGCATTCTATCAGCTGTATCTGCTGGCCTACGGCACGCGGCCTGTGATGCTGCCGGGGTGGCTGTATATCGTGCCGCTGGCGCTGGCGGGAGGAGCCGTATATCTGTTCGTGCAGAAGCCGGTGCTCAACGATGCAACCATAATGCTGACGACGGGAATTGCGCTTGCCTTCTTCGGCCTCGCCACCTTCGGCGAGGGCATAGCACTGGGGACCATGCACCGGCGCGCCAGGCAAGAGACAAAGAGCGCCGGAGCCAGTACTCCGGCACAGGAAGAAAGCCTAAGGCCGCTCGACGAGACGGGCACCGAGGACAGCACCGACAAGACCGAATGACCGGGGTGCAGGAGGCGATTTTACCCCCGGGAGGGGAGGTTTTTGCCGAAATTTCAAAAAAAATCGCAATAATTCAACGTTTTATTATTGCCGTTTGAAAAAAAGTTACGATATTTGCACCTGCAAAAGCGCAGGGGCAGCCGCGATGCCCCCGTGATGCCTTTGCCCTGACAACGATCATACCCACAAAGTTATATTTATAAATCGATAATATAATACAGCAATGACTAAAGCAGACATCGTAAGCGAAATCTCGAAGTCGACCGGTATCGACAAGGCTCTCGTACTCGCAACCGTTGAGAAATTCATGGAAGTTGTGAAGGACTCGCTCTCGGCAGGTGAGAACGTATACCTCCGTGGCTTCGGCAGCTTCATCATCAAGGTTCGCTCCGAAAAGACCGCCCGCAACATCTCGAAGAACACCACCATCGTAATTCCTGAGCACAAGATCCCCGCGTTCAAGCCCGCCAAGGTGTTCATGGAAGAGGTGAAGAAGGACTAAGCTTCGGGACTGCAATCGCAATCAAATACAATTAACCCAATAATATAAACCTATTGCCCTATGCCAAGCGGAAAAAAACGTAAAGGCCATAAGATGGCTACACACAAGCGTAAAAAACGTCTTCGCAAGAACCGTCATAAGAAGAAGTAAGCCGCGCAGCGGCTGCTCCGGGCGGCTCATCGCTATCCGATAGAACGTTTATACAAAGGACATTTTGATGCGGCTTAGTTTTTCAACCACGGTTCCATCATGTGTCCTTTGTCATTATTAAACAAGCCCACAATCCTTAGTACTCACAATGAAAAGCGAACTCATCGTCGACGTTCAGCCCGCCGATGTCTCGATCGCCCTGCTGGAGGACTCGCGACTGGTGTCGCTCCAGAAAGAGGCCCGAAACATCGCATACGCGGTGGGCGACATCTACCTGGCAAAGGTCAAGAAGATCATGCCGGGCCTGAACGCCGCATTTGTCAACGTGGGTTACGAAAAGGATGCATTCCTCCATTATCTGGATCTTGGTCCCCACTTCGCATCATACGAAGCCTACCTCTCACAGCTCCTTGGCGATGACCGCAGGCGCGTCCCCGCCATCGAGAAAATGAAACTACTGCCCGATATCGATAAGGACGGCACCATAGCACAGACCCTCGAACAGGGCCGCGAGTTGCTGGTGCAGATCGTAAAAGAGCCTATATCGAGCAAGGGTCCGCGCCTCACCACCGAAATCACTTTCACAGGCCGGTTTATGGTGCTGATCCCCTTCAGCGACAAAATATCGATATCTCAGAAAATAAAGTCGACTGAGGAAAAGATGCGCCTGCGCCAGCTGATCGAAAGCATCAAGCCGCGCAACTTCGGCGTGATAGTACGCACATCGGCCGAGGGCAAGCGTGTGGCCGAACTCATCAATGAACTCAAGACCCTCGTCAACTGCTGGAACACCACGGTGGCCAAGGCACAGAAAGCCACAGCACCGGCCTTGATTTTTGAAGAAGAAAACCGTGTCGTAGGCATGCTGCGCGATGTATTCAGCCCCTCATTTGAGGCGATACACGTCAACGACGCCGACATCCATGCCCAGATCGACAAATACGTGAGCCTGATAGCTCCCGAGCGCAAGGAGATCGTGAAGATCTATGACCGCGACGAGCCTATATTCGACCATTTCGGCATCACACGCCAGATAAAATCTTCTTTCGGCAAGACTGTATCGTTCCGCTCGGGCGCCTATATCATCATCGAGAGCACCGAGGCCCTGCACGTAGTCGACGTAAACTCGGGCAACCGGTCCAAGGCCGCCAACGATCAGGAAACGAACGCTCTGGAGGTCAATCTGCGCGCCGCCGACGAAATAGCGCGCCAGTTGCGCCTCCGCGATATGGGCGGCATCATAGTGGTCGACTTCATCGATATGGCCAAGGGTGAACACCGCCAGCAGCTATATGAGCACATGCGCGAAATCATGGCCAACGACCGTGCACGGCACAACATACTGCCTCTCAGTAAATTCGGGCTTATGCAGATAACCCGTCAGCGTGTGCGTCCGGCCCTCGACATCACCACGGCCGAGAAGTGTCCGTCGTGCTTCGGGAAGGGCGAGGTACAGCCCTCGCTGCTATTCACCGACACGTTGTATGAGAAACTCGAATACCTTGTCAACACCCTCGGCGTGAAGGGATTCATCATGTATGTGCATCCCTTTGTGGACGCATATATCAAGCGCGGCCTGTTCACATCGCTGTATGGCCGCTGGCGCCGCTCGCTGGGCCGTTGTTTCAAGATATTGCCGGATCAGTCGCTCGCATATCTGCAATACCGTGTGCTCGACAAGGACCGCAACGAAATCGACCTCAAGGAAGAAAAAGACATGGACGCATCATCGGCCGAAAAGCGCTCGACCAAGGCTAAGAAGCGCGGCGGCGACGACGATGCCGACAATAACGCCCAGTCACCGGCTCAGGCCACAAAAGAAGGCGACGATGCCAACGCACCGGCAGCCGAAAAGGCCAAATCCAAGCGCCGCAAGCGCAAGAAAAAACCGGCTGAGGCAACCGATGCCGCAGCAGGCACAGAATGCGCCGTCCCTGAAGCGGCAACTGCCACCGGGGCAGAGGATGCCACACCGGCGCCCGCTGCCACCACGCCCGAAACTCCGGCCAACGCAGAGACAGCTGACAAGACGCCCAAGCCCCAACGTCCGCCACGCCAGCCGCGGCCACGGGCCAAAACATCCACTCCGGAAGCCGCCGCTGACAATATGCTGCCGGCGCTTCCGCCCCCACCAAGATCAGAAGAGGAATAATTCCCGCAACCCACATCCCCGCCTCCGGCGGGGATTTTTTTGGATTTATAACATTGCAACCACGGTCAGCAAGCAATTTTTTTGTAACTTTGCACGTTAATACTACAGCTATTTTGTACGTTAATACTACAGCTATGATGTATCTCCAACGAATGTTTACAAATATGCCGCCGGTTACCAAGAATCTCTTGATAATCAACACGATCATCTGGGCGGCGATGGCGCTTGTACCGACAATCGACACACGCCTGACCCAGTGGTGCGCCCTGCACTACTTCTCGTCGCCGGGCTTCAATGTGGCCCAGCTGATTACCTATATGTTCATGCACGGAGGCTTCATGCATCTGTTTTTCAACATGTTCGCTCTGGTGATGTTTGGCGGCATCATCGAGCGGTCGATGGGGTCGAAGCGTTTTCTGTTTTATTATGTATCGTGCGGCCTGTTTGCAGCACTGGTGCAGATGGGAGCCTACGCGCTGGTGCTCACCAAGTATCAGAACATGTTCACACCGGCCGAGTTCAGAGAAATCGTAGACCACGGCTGGAATCTGATCAATACCGGCTATACATACACCGATCCGACCCTCAACGCCATCAACAGCCTTGTCAACGGTCCGATGGTGGGCGCTTCGGGAGCCATCTACGGCATCATTCTGGCATTCGGTATGCTGTACCCCAATCAGCCTATCTATCTCTATTTTGCAATTCCCATCAAGGCCAAATGGCTGGTGCTCGGCTACGGCATACTTGAGTTGTCGTACGGCCTCGGCTCGATGACCGACAATGTAGCACACTTCGCCCATCTGGGCGGCATGATCGCCGGTGTGATACTGATTCTGTACTGGAAAAAGAAAGGTGTATTCAACAATCATTGGTTTTTCTGAATGAAATCGATCCTCGGCATATTGTCGCGCGCAGGTGCGATGTGGATAATAGCGGGTATCAACGCCGCTCTGTTCATAGCATCGTGCCTGGGCGTATCGCTGGCGCCGCTGTATCTCGGGGCGGGCGCTGAGGCCCTTGCCGCGCGGCCCTGGAGTCCGCTCACCTATATGTTCGCACAGACCCAGCCGGCCCACTTCGCCATCAACATCATCGGCCTGATAATAGCGGGCGCATGGTTTCAGACACGTCTCCGGGGCGTCGTCCTTGCGGCGACATACGTGGCCGGGGGACTGGCCGGCGCGCTGGCCTTCGAGGCACTGACGGCCATTGCCGGCACCCCCGGGGCGACGCTGTCGGGATCGTCGGCGGCTGTGCTTGCTGTGTATGCGGCAATTACGGCAGTATACGGGCGCAGGCTCGGGAAGGTGTCGCCGGGTGTATTGGGCCAATGGTCGCCGGCATTGCCGCTGTGTATAATTTTCGTAAACTCGGTGTTTGAGCTGTGGGGCGACAACCCCGGCGGCAATCTCGCCCACCTCGCCGGCATCCTCGCGGGCTGGGCTATAGGCGGCTATGTATCGCGCAGCAAACGCACCGGCAGCGACAAGGCACACCGCGACATCATCGACAAATTCGAGCGCTCGGGCTACTCGGGGCTTACCGCCGACGAACGCAGCAAACTATTCAACCATCAATGACTTATGGCGGGAAAAAGCAACAGCAAGATGCCTGAAGAGCTGAAACCGGTAGTGAAAGCGCCGCGCCGCGCAGTGAAAGCACCCCAACGCGCAGCGAAAGCACCGGTACGCCCCAAGCCGTCGATATGGCGCCGCATCGCAAGCGTGCTGCTGTGCATCGGCACACTTGTCAGCGCCGCCGGCCTTGTCACGGCATGTTTCGGAGGCAATCTGTCGCCGGCTCAGTATCGCGGCATCTGCCTGATGGTGATGACATTGCCGGCATGGCTCATCCTGATGGTGCTGTTCACGATTCTCGACCTGATATGGTGCCGGAGGATATTGCCGCTGTGCCTGCTTGTGTTCATAGCATGTGCAGCGGGGATATGGGAGTTCATGCCTCTGAATCTGCGGCGTCCGTCGCTCGACAAGGCCGCAGGGTATCCGCAGTTCACGTTTCTCACCTACAATATCACCAACTTCTCCGACCTCACCGACAAATATCCCGGCGACATCAATCCTACCATATCCAATATACTGAAGATTAACGCCGATGTGGTGAACCTGCAGGAAGCGGTGGTGCTCACCCCCTCGGAGAAGATACATCTCGGACAGGAACAGATCGACTCGCTCTACCATACCTATCCCTACATCATCATGTATGGCCGTAGCCAGATGCTGATGTCGAAATATCCGGCAGAAGCCATCCATGTAGGATATAACGAGAAGCAGCGCGGCGAAATAGCCGTGTTCCGGCTCAATATAGAGGGGGAGACGGTGACACTATTCGACGTGCATCTGAAATCGTACTTCCTTACCCAGGACGATAAGGAACTGTACAGGGATGTCACCAACATAAAGGACGTGAAAAACGACATAAAAGACATCCACTCGATCAAGGGTACGATGTTTGACGTAAAGTCGCAGCTTCTCGGCAAGGTGCAGCGGGCCGCCGAGGACCGCGAGCTTGACGCCATACGGCTGGGGCACCTCATCGACCGCTACGGCGGCCCCAATGTGATTGTAGCCGGCGACTTCAACGATGTGCCGGGCTGCTACACGCTGCGCCATCTGGCAGAATTCAATCTCAGGCAGGTGTACAGTGAGCTGGGCTTCGGGCCGATGATTACCTTCAACCGCGACCGCTTCTACTTCCGTATCGACCATGTGCTCTACCGCGGGGCGCTAATGCCGCTGCGGATGCGCCGCGGGTCGAGCCTCGCCTCCGACCATTATCCGCTGCTGGTGCGGTTTGCCCTCACCTCGGCCACCGACAATCATTAACACTTCAATATATGCGAAAATTCATTCTTCCGATTTTACTTGCAATCTCATTTATGACAACACAAGCAGCCAATCCCTTCCTGCACGAATTCAATAAGCCTCACGGCACACCTCCGTTCTCGGCGATCGAAAACAGCCACTACGAGGAAGCCATCGACCGGGGCATAAACCTGGCACAACAGGAAATCGACGCCATCGTGAACAACCGCGCTGTGCCCGACTTCGACAACACCATCGTGGCCATGGAGCGCTCGGGCGCCGACCTCGACCGTGTGCTCGGCGTGTTCTATCCCCTGCTCGAAGCCAATGCCGACGACGAGATGATGGACATCGCAATGCGCACATCACAGAAACTCAGTGACTACTCGACATCTATCATCCTCAAAGAGGGCCTGTGGAACAAGGTGAAGCAGGTGTATGAAAACCGCGAGCGCTTTAACCTGACTCCCGAGCAGAAGACCCTGCTGCAGAAGACTTACGACTCCTTCGCACAGTCGGGAGCCAACCTCGAGGGCGAGGACCGCGACAAGTACCGCAAGCTGTCGGCCGAGCTGTCGGAACTTACCACAAAATTCGGGCAGAACGTACTCAAGGAACTTTCGACCTACGAGATATGGCTTACCGCCGACGACCTGGCCGGGCTGCCTGAAAGCTCAGTTGTAGCCGCAGCCGAGGCCGCCAAGGCCAAGGGCCGCGATGGCGAGTATCTGTTCACACTCGACGCACCGGTGTACATGGCATTCATGAAAAACTCGGCACGCCGCGACCTGCGCGAGCGTATGTGGCGCCTCTACTCGGGCCGCAACACCAAGGGCGAGTATTCAAATCTCGAGATCATGGCCCGCATCGCCGAGGTGCGCCGCCAGATAGCCAATCTGCTTGGATCGGACGACTATGCCACCCACTCGCTCAAGCGCACCATGGCCAAGACTCCACAGGGTGTCTACAACCTGCTCGACCAGTTGCGCGCCGCCTATTCCGAGCCACTGAAGGCCGAGATGGCCGAGCTCACCGAGTTTGCCTCGACACTCGAGGGCAAGCCCTTTGTCATCATGCCCTGGGACTACAGCTACTACTCCAACAAGCTCAAGGCCTCCAAGTATGCATTCGACGAGGAAGCCATGCGCCCCTACTTCGAGCTCAACAACGTGATCGACGGTGTGTTCGGGCTCGCAACACGCCTTTACGGACTCAAGTTCACCCAGAACCCCGACATAGAGGTATATCACCCTGATGTGAAGGCATACGACGTGACCGACGCCGACAACAACTTTATCGGCGTGCTCTACACAGATTTCTTCCCCCGCGCCAGCAAGCGCCCGGGAGCCTGGATGACAAACATCGCCGAGCAATATGTCGACGCCGATGGCAAGGACCACCGCCCCATCGTGTCGATAGTGATGAATTTCACCAAGCCTACCGAGGGCACACCCTCGCTGCTCACGCCATACGAGGTGGAGACATTCCTGCACGAATTCGGGCATTCGCTCCACGGCCTTCTCGCCAAGGGCAATTATGCATCAATATCGGGCACCAACGTATACCGCGATTTCGTGGAGCTGCCCTCGCAGTTCAACGAGAACTATCTCAACGAGAAAGAATTCCTGGATACCTTTGCCCGCCACTATAAGACCGGCGAACCAATTCCGGCACAGCTTGTCGACCGCCTCGTGGCTGCCCAGCAATATGGCGCAGCCTATGCCTGCATGCGCCAGCTGATGTTCGGTTATCTCGACATGGCATGGCACACCGCCAAGGAGCCCGTGAGCGATGCCTCAGCCTTCGAGGCCGCCGCCGTTGAGCCGGTACAGATATTCGCTCCGGTGGAAGGCGCGCTCACATCACCCCAGTTCTCGCATATCTTCGCGGGCGGCTATGCAGCCGGCTATTACAGCTACAAGTGGGCCGAGGTGCTCGACGCCGATGCTTTCGACTACTTCAAGCAGAACGGCATCTTCGACCCGGCCACAGCCCGGTCGTTCCGCACCAATGTGCTTGAGCGCGGCGGCTCGGAAGCTCCCGACGAGCTTTACCGCCGCTTCCGCGGCCAGGATCCCACAATCGACGCCCTGCTGCGCCGCGACGGTATCCTGCCCCGTACCAGCAGCCTCGACAAACCGGATACCCGCGACTGATGATTCACAGCGCCCCATTCAGATTATCACCGGCGACCTATATGACAGCCATCACCCGCGTGCTCATAACGCGCAGGTGGTGGCTGGGCCTTGCGCCGGCCGCACTGATAGTATGGGGCGCCGTAGCCGACTGGCGATGGGCCGTGGTGGGACTCATGCTGATATTCATCATATACCCCCTGGCAATGAGCTTCACTATCCTCCGCTACGCCACGCTGCCGCAACTTGCGGCGCGGGCCTCGGCAACAATGGCCGATATCGACGGCGACACAGTGAGGCTCTACCGCCACACGGGTGATGACACGCCGCCGACGTGTGTTGCAGAGGCCCGAATAATATCGGCCTCTCACACCCGCGGCATGCTGCGACTCGCAACAGGACAGCATACCGAGGATTTCATAATCATCCCTTCCGAAGCACTTCCTGCGGCCGATTTCAGCGACATATTGCGCAGATTCTCGCCAGAAGAATCATACGATTTCTCTAATTGACAAAAAATCATTAACTTTGCATCGGAATTAAAACCAACATAAAGACATGAAACTTCTCGAAGGAAAAACAGCCCTTATCACAGGCGCCGCCCGCGGCATAGGCAAGGCCCTTGCCCTGCGTTTCGCCCAGGAAGGCGCAAACATCGCTTTCACCGACCTCGTAATAGATGAAAACGGCAAGCAGACCGAAGCAGAAATAGCAGCATTCGGCGTAAAAGCCAAAGGATATGCATCAAACGCCGCCGACTTCGCCCAGACCAAGGAAGTAGTCGATCAGGTGAAGAAGGATTTCGGCTCAATCGACATTCTCGTCAACAACGCCGGTATCACCAAGGACGGCCTCATGATGCGCATGACCGAACAGCAGTGGGACGCCGTCATCGCCGTAAACCTCAAAAGCGCGTTCAACTTCATCAACGCCGTGCTGCCCGTCATGCTGCGTCAGCGTAGCGGCTCGATCATCAACATGGCATCGGTGGTAGGCGTTCACGGCAATGCCGGCCAGGCCAACTATGCCGCATCGAAGGCCGGCCTTATCGCACTGGCCAAGTCGATCGCTCAGGAAGTAGGCTCGCGCGGCATCCGTGCCAACGCCATCGCCCCCGGCTTCATCGAGACTGCCATGACAGCCCAGCTTCCCGACGACATCCGCGCCGAGTGGATCAAAAAGATTCCCCTGCGCCGCGGCGGCAAAGTCGAGGACATCGCCTCGGTGGCCCTCTTCCTCGCATCCGACCTCTCGTCGTATGTATCGGGTCAGGTGATCCAGGTCGACGGCGGTATGAATATGTAATCCATCCGCAAACCGCAATACAGGAGAGCCACCGCACAAGTGGCTCTCTTTTTTATACACCGAAAGTTGGATGATTGACACAAAAGCAGTAAATTTGCATCATAATGAAAAATATACCTTCAATGAAACGCATTATTATCTATATCATCTGTGCTATTTCAGCCGTAGGCATGCGCGCTGCTGACGGCGACCTTTTCCCCTACCCCAAACCCACCGACGACATGACCACACTGGTGGAGCGCTGCGACTATCTGGTAAGCGAGTTCTGGAAACGCTGCGACTTCAAGAGCGCGATGTCCAAGAAGGAAGCTCTCAACTCGACGTTTGGCGACTGGATATCCTTCATGCCCTTTGCAAGCGCCGACACGGTGCACAGCGCCATCGACCATCTGCTGGCAACAGTGGCCAAGTCGGGTCCACACACTCTTGAAATGGCCCGCATGGCCGAAGCATGGGCTCATTCGGACTCGGCCGACATATACAGCGACGAGATATTCCTGCCCTTTGCCAAGGCTGCCGCCGGCCATAAGAAAATCAAGGCCGACGACCGCAAGCACTTTGCCACTCAGGTGCAGATAATGGAAAATACACAGCAGGGCAAGCCAATGCGCCACCTTGAATATGTCACACCCGAGGGTGAGACAAAAAATTTTGACGATCTGCATACCCAGATGATACTCGTTGTATTCGGCCGCTATGACAGTGATGCCGCCAACCTGGCGCGCGTGCGTCTGTCGGCCGACATCAATGCCAACACGCTCATCAAGGCAGGTCTGCTCACCGTAATCTATCTGCAGCCGGGCGATGCTACCGAGGAATGGAAGGCTGCGGCGGCCGGTTATCCCGAGGAATGGACCATAGGCGCTGCTCCCGATGCCCGCGAATATTTCCCGCTGCGCACATCACCGGCAATCTATCTGCTGGATGCACGCCATAAAATTCTCCTGAAGGAAGTCCCCGTTGACGGCATGCTCGCCGCCCTCACCACCCTGCGTCAGAATACCGGTATATGAAGGTAGCCGCACTGATATCGGGCGGCGTCGACTCGGCTGTCGCCGTACACAGACTCGTAGAACAGGGCCACGACGTGCACCTGTTCTACATACGCATAGGCCGCGACGACGGTACCGGCGACTGCAGCGCCGACGAGGACATCGAGATGTGCACACTGATAGCCGCCCGCTACGGCCTGCCATTCGATGTTGTGGAGCTGCACGACGAGTACTGGGAGCATGTGATGCAGTATGCCCTCGACACGGTGCGCAGCGGCCTCACGCCTAATCCCGACATGATGTGCAATCTCATAATCAAGTTCGGATACTTCGAGCAGCGCTGGGGACATGAATTCGACATTACCGCCTCAGGGCACTATGCCTCGACCGAGACCGACGCCGACGGCTACAAATGGCTCACTACAGCGGTCGATCCGGTAAAGGACCAAACCGATTTTCTGGCGCGGATCACATACGACCAGCTCAGGCATATAATGTTTCCGATCGGCAATCTGCCCAAATCCGAAGTGCGCCGCATAGCGATGGAGACGCGACTGCCCAATGCCACCCGCAAGGACTCGCAGGGCATTTGCTTCCTGGGCAAGATTAATTACAACGACTTCATACGCCGTCATCTCGGAGAGATGCCCGGCCCGATCGTGGAGATTGAGACCGGGCGTGTGCTGGGCGAGCACCGCGGCTTCTGGTTTCACACTATAGGCCAGCGCAAAGGGCTTGGGCTGAGCGGCGGCCCGTGGTATGTGGTACGCAAGGACGTGGAGCGCAACATCATATACGTGTCGGGCGGCTACGGCACCGAGCAGCAATATGGACATACGCTGCACCTCGCCGAGACCCGCTTCATCACTCTTGATCCCTGGAAAGATACAGCCTGCGAGAATGTACTGATAAAATTCAAGAACCGCCACATGCCCGAATTTCTCACCGGCACCCTCACACGCGGCACAGTATCCGGTGAATATACCATTGAATCGGAACGCAAGGTGCAGGGCATAGCACCGGGTCAGTTTGCCGTGCTATACGACAGCAATGGCCACCGCTGTTTGGGTTCGGGCATCATAAGCGTGTAAGCACTAATATTTCCTGACAATTCCAAGCTACTTATGGAAGACCGAATAAAACTCAATGTAATGGGGCTGTCGTACAACCAGCTGCAAAGCGGAGCTTTCGCATTGCTGCTGGCACAGGAGGACGGACCATACCGCATACCCGTGGTGATCGGAGCCGCCGAGGCCCAGTCGATCGCCATCCGCCTCGAAGGCATAACGCCGCCGAGACCTCTCACCCACGACCTGTTCATGAGCTTTGCGCAGGCATTTGGCGTCAGACTCCGCGAAGTATTTATCTACCGCTTTGAAGACGGTATATTTTCCTCGGAACTCACATTTACCGACGGTGAGCGCCAGATAGTGCTCGACGCCCGCACATCCGACGCCATAGCCATAGCCATGCGCTGCAAGGCGCCGATATGGACCACCCGCGCCATACTTGAGGAGACAGGATTCATCATCGAGGATGAACCGTCCAAGCCCGGCGATGGCGCCGAGGCCCCGGTGACCGACATATCGCCCGAACCGTCCCCCGAGCGCCTGGCCATCGAGGAGCTCGAAAAGATGCTCGCCCGACTCATCGAGGACGAAAACTATGAGGAGGCCGCCCGCATCAGCGAAATAATCAAGCGCAAGAAGGCTCAGCAATAGCACCTTGCGCATCCGTCATTACTGATAAACCTGAAAAACTGAATAATCAAAATGAAAAGTCTTAAAGTACGCCTGGCAGCCCTCGGCTTCCTTGAATTTGCCGTATGGGGCTCGTACCTCGTATCGCTGGGCATGTATCTCGGCAGCGCCGGTCTCGGCGATTATGTATTCTGGTTCTACACCGTGCAGGGCCTTGTATCGCTCTTCATGCCCGGCCTTATAGGCGTGATAGCCGACCGTTATATCCCCGCACAGAAGATGATGAGCCTCTGCCATGTGCTGGCAGGCGCGTTTATGATTGCTGCCGGCTGCTATGCTATGAGCGCCGGCAATGACGTGCACTTTGGCCCTCTGTTCACACTCTATACTCTGTCGGTGGCCTTCTTCATGCCTACGATCGGCCTTAACAACTCAGTCGCATTCAGCGCCATGACCAAGGCCGGCATGGATACCGTAAAGGAATTTCCTGCTATACGCTGTTTCGGCACGATAGGCTTTATATGCGCCGAGCTGCTTGTCAATTTCGTATCGATAGGAGGCCAGGCAATACAGTTCACCTACTACCAGTTCTTCACCTGCGGCATAATCAGCTTAATACTGGCAGTCTACGCCCTGACGATGCCCGCCTGCGACACCAACCGCAATTCGCACGGCTCTCTCGCCGACGTCCTCGGGCTGAGCGCCTTCAAGCTCTTCAAGCGCAAGGAGATGGCGATATTCTTCATATTCAGTATGCTGCTCGGTGTATCGCTTCAGATCACCAACTCGTACGGCACCATGTTTATCGAGCACTTCGGCAAGGTAGAGCAGTATGCCAACGACTTCTTCGCCGCCAATCCCACCTTCTTGATTTCGCTCTCACAGGCCAGCGAGGCGCTGTGCATCCTTCTCATCCCTGTATGCCTGCGCAAATTCGGCATCAAGGGTGTGATGCTCATGGCGATGTTTGCATGGACGCTCCGTTTCGGCTTCTTCGGCCTCGGCAACACCAGTCCGTCGGGCGTATGGCTTCTGATGCTCTCGTGTATCGTCTACGGCGTGGCCTTCGACTTCTTCAATGTATCGGGCGGCCTGTTTGTCGACCGTCAGACCTCGCCCGAGATGCGCTCGTCGGCCCAGGGCCTGTTCATGATCATGACCAACGGCATCGGTGCCTCGATCGGCACATTCCTGGCCGGCACTCTTGTAATCAACAAGAATGTATTCGCCGCGGGCCTTGACGCCGTGCAGCAACTGGCCGGATGGCGCGAATCATGGTTCATATTCGCCGGCTATGCACTCATAGTAGGCGTTCTCTTCTTCTTCATATTCAAGCAGCCCAAACATCATGCCGGTGACGAGAGCGTGAAACAGGCCGAGGAAACTCCCTCCGGTGCCGGCGGATTCGTCGATGATAAATGATACGCTTCTACGCCCCTGACATAGCCGAGACACTCACTCTGCCCGAGAGCGATTCGGGGCATTGTGTGCGCGTGCTCAGGATGCAGCCCGGCGACAGCATCGAGGTTGTCGACGGCAAGGGATTGCTCTACAGCTGCATTCTGCGCGACGCCAATCCCCGCAGAGCCACTGTCGACATCACCGAGACTGTCGCACTGCCAAAGGTATGGCCGGGCAACATCACAATAGCGATCGCGCCGACCAAGCACAACGACCGCATGGAATGGCTTGTAGAGAAACTTGTCGAGATCGGAGTAGACCGTATAGTGCCGCTGCGCTGCCGCCACTCCGAGCGCAAGGACATCAACACCGAGCGCCTGACAAAGATTGCCGTATCGGCTATGAAGCAGTCGCTCAAAGCCATATTGCCGCAAATCGACGAGATGACTCCCTACCGCGACTTTATCGGCGCATGCACATCGCAGCAACGCTTCATAGCCTACTGCGACCCCACAATACCCCGCCGTCAACTGGCACGTGAACTCACCCGGGATAGCGACGTGACGGTGCTCATCGGCCCCGAAGGCGACTTCTCGCCCGAGGAAATACACATGGCCCTCGACAGCGGCTGGATACCGGCCACGCTTGGCGACAACCGCCTGCGCACCGAGACCGCCGCCCTCGTCGCCTGCGACACATTCCATATAATCAACACACTCTGACATGAACACCAAGTTTTTGCCCTTGAAAAGGTGTGAATAAGCAGCACTCCATACCCTTGAAAAGGTGCAAAAAGTTTTAGCATTTACCTGATATTTGCCGATTTATATGGCAGGAATGTTATGAACGCAGAAAAGCCGGGGACAGCCCGGCTTTTTTGATAACCAAAAGTATTGTGGAGGTGTGGGGTCAGCGGTTGTAGAATCCGAGGATACGGGCGCGGAGCAGGGCTTCGTATCGTGCCTGCACCGACTCGGCGAGCGACGATGTATAGTCGCTGCGCGATTTTTCGTACTCGGTAGCGTTGGCCTTGCCATTGTCATATTTGATGCGCATGGCATCGAATGCCTTCGCGGCTGACTCCACAGCCACAAGAGCGGCATCGCGCTTCTTGTGTGCGGCAGTCGCCTGGGTGTATGCAATCATGATCGACTTGTATAGCCGCTGACGCGAGTCGTCGAGTTGCAGACGCGCATTGTCGGCCTGAATGCGGGCACGGCGCACCGAGTTGCGGGTCGAGAAGGCGTCGAAAATGGGCACCGACAGCGAGAAGCCGATCTGCTTGGCAAAGTTGTGGCGCATCTGCGGGCCGAAGCCTTCGGATTTCATACCAGATACAGTATAGTAGTTGGAACCGAGGCCAGCGTTGAACGACAGTGTGGGGATATATCCCGACTTGGCGAGCGACACATTCTTTTCGGCCGCCTCGGTTGCCAGACGCCCGGCCTTCATGGAATGGTTGTTGGCAAGAGCGTTGGCATACACCTCGACAGGATCGAGCAGTGGCATCAGAGTATCGGGCAAAGCCTCGATAGCGAAGTCGGCCTCGGCAGGAAGGTTGAGCAACTGACGCAGGTCGAGCATTGCCATTGCGCTGTCGTTGACGCAGTTCACAAGGTATAGCTCGTCCTGACTCACCTGTGCCTGAGCCTGATATATGTCAAGTTCAGGAATCTTGCCTGCATCAAGGAGAACACCGCGGCGCGCGAGCTCGTCGCGGGAAATATCGAGACGTATGCGGGCCACCTGCACCATCTCGGCCGTGTACAAGGCCTGGAGATACTGGCCGATGACATTGAGTTCCACATCGTCCTTGGCAGCCTCGGTCTGCTCGACGAGGGCGCGGAGGTCGGCCTTGGCATAATCGAGACGCCGAATGGCCGAAAGCCCCTGAAATATCGGCAGTGAGAGCTGTGCGCCGGCCGAGAAGGACGAGGTGTTGCGATTGGCATAGGTATTGTCGGCGGTAAGGCCGCGGCCGAAGTTGAAGCTCTGCGATGCATAGCCGCTCATCTGTGGCAGGAAGCGGTCCTTGGCCTCGGTAATGGCAAGCTCGCCCTGAGTGGCCTGCAGGGCCTGGCGCTTGACGCCAATATTGTTATCGATGGCATAGGACACACAGCGGTCGAGTGTCCAGGTGTCCTGCGCCCGGCCCGATATGGCCGCGGCAGCGATAAGGAGAGTAACAGCAAGTGCTTTCATCACGGTCACTGGATTTTTTCGCCGCGGAGCACGGCAGTTGAGTCAATGCCTTCTTTCACCTCTATATTGATACCGTCGCTTATGCCTGTGGAAATAGCTTTGCGGGTAAATGCCTGCTGAGGCACAGTGTCGGTAAGTATATAGACGTATGCCGAGTCGCCCGAGAATTCCACAACCGACTCGGGCACGGCAAGGATATCGATGGCCTTCTCAAGGCTTACCGAAGCGTTGGCGCTGTATCCGGCGCGCAGGCCCTCGTAATTGTCAAGTTTGAGCGCGGCCTTAATCTCGAATGTATTGGCGCCGCTTGAGTCAGTGCCTTTGGGCGATATGTATTCGATCACGGCGGTAGGCTTGAGGTCGGGCATTGCACCGATGGAGATCTGCATCGGCAGGCCCAGACTGAGGCGGCCGACCTCTGTCTCGTCGACATTACCACGGAAGATAAGGTTGGACATATCGGCGATTGTGGCGATTGTGGTGCCGTCGTTGAATGTATTGGACTGTATCACCGAAGAACCCACCTTGACGGGTACATCAAGTACCAGGCCGTCGATTGTGGCGCGCACCTGGGTGTTGCTTTCCGATGCGTTGTACTGTGATACGCCCTCGCGCACGATGCGGTATGCGTCGCGGGCGGCATCGAACTCCGATTTAGCGCGGCTGTAGGTCTTCGCGGTGTTCTCATATTCCTCGCGCGATATCACTTTCTTTTCGTACAGAGCCTTGTCGCGTTCATATTTCACCTTGGCATCGGCAAGGTCAATCTCGGCAACGTTCACACGATTCTGGGCCGATGACAGCTGCGAAGCATCAGGAATCACCTTGATTGTAGCGATCACGTCGCCGGCATGCACCTGATCACCGGCCTCTACCTTGATTTCGGAAATTATACCCGAAATCTGGGGCTTTATAAGAATTTCGTCACGGGGCTCTATCTTGCCGGTGAGCACGGTGGTACGCTCGATGGTGACACGGTCGGGCTGCACGGTGGCAAACCGGGCCTGTTCTTCCTTTGAATTGAGGTAGAGATAGACAAAAGTCCCCACAAACACAAGGGCGACGATTGTCCAGAGGAGAATGCGAAAGAATTTTTTCATTGCTGTTTTATGGTGTTTTCTGTTATATTTCGTGTTGATTATTTATCGCGGATTGCCTCGATTGGCCTGATTCTCATGGCCTCGACAGCCGGGAGTGTGCCGGCAAGCGAACCCAGCACAAAGAACACCGCCACTATGGTGGCAGCCGTGGAGAACGGCAACTGGAAGCCGGCGGCGCCGAGTGTAGGCGACATCGTGCCTTTGTCGACGAGACCCAGCACAAGGCTGGCAAAGCACACGCCGGCAATACCTGCGACAATGGTAAGCAGCACACTCTCCGACAATACCTGCACGGTGATATCGGCCGGTTTAGCGCCGATTGCGCGGCGGATACCGAACTCGTGTGTGCGCTCCTTCACTATTATCCACATTATATTGCCGACACCTATCACGCCGGCCATCAGCGAACTCGCACCGATAAACAGGGCCAGAATGCTGAGACCGAGGAACATTGTGTCGATCATCTCGAACATCTCCGACACATCCATGAAGTTAACGGCGCGCTCGTCGTCGGGATGAATATAATGTGCGGCGGAGATTATACGGCGTATGGCTTTTTCGTTGTCGGAAGGCTTGTGACCGTCAGGAGCTGTGTAGATAAGGCCTTCTACCATCGTGCCGCGATTGAACGCAACACGCATAGTCGCCGACGGCAATACGAAGCTGTCGTCGACGCGGCTCATGATGCTTGCCTCGCCTTTTTGGCCGGCCACGCCCACGACCTTGAAATATATTCCGTTAAGGCTCACATATCTGCCGATCGGCGACTCGCCGCCAAAGAGTTCATTGGACAGGTTCTTGCCTATCACAGTCACCTTGGCCGAGCTGCGCACATCTGTATCATTGATGAATCGTCCCTCGTATATCACCGGCACCTGAATCCGGCTGAAGTCGGCGTCCACGCCCAGTGCATTGGCGCTTTTCGACTTATCATTATAGCTGGCGGACACATATTTGCGGTTCACCTCCGACGAGTACTGCATGTATGGCGCGAGTCGGCGTATGTCGGCGACATCCTGCTCGGTAAGTGTCCACCAGGAGCCCTTGTTGAAGCCCTTGTAGTTCATGCCGCGCACGCCCGAGAATACTGCGCCGGTATTGGTGGCGAATCCGGCGAAGTTGCGCCGCATGATGCCCTCGAAGCCGTGAACACCGCCCCAAAGCATGGCGAGCATGGCCGTGCCCCAGAATATACCGAAGGCTGTAAGGAAGGTGCGCGTCTTGTTGCGCGACAGAGTGGCGACGATCTCGCGCCAGTTTTCTATGTCAAGTATTGATGTTTTCATTCGTCCCTCAGAGCTTCAACAGGTTTCACTTTAATTGCCTTGAGCGCCGGAAACAGCCCGGCCAGTGCGCCGCAGATAATCAGAGCGACAGTCACTTTGGCAGCTATTGCAAGGTCGACGGTGGGATCCTTGAATCCCTCGCTCTCGCCCTGCACGGTGGCTATTATCTGGAGCACTATAGTGCCGAGGACTATGCCGATATAGCCGAAGAGCGCTGTCACAGCCACGCTTTCGGACAGAATCTGTGTGAGGATCGAACGTGGCTTGGCGCCGATAGCGCGGCGGATGCCTATCTCATGGGTACGCTCCCGCACCGACACAAACATTATGTTGCTCACACCCACGATACCCGACAGCAATGTGAACAGGCCAATTATCCACACTCCAAGGTCGAGATAACCCATTGCCGCAGCGTTGGTAAGATAGGAGTTGAAACGGTTCCATACCCACACGGCACTGTTGTCGTCGGGGTCGAAAAGATGGCGGCGCGACAGAGTGTTGCGGATCTCCTGCTCGGCACGGTCGCCGTCGGCCTCGGTCTTGAGGCCCTCGACGGTAACATCAATCTGATATGCGTCATCCGAATTACCGGTCACAGCCTTGTAGGCGGTATACGGTACCATCGACTGCGAGCGCCAGCGATGAGTGTATACTCCGGCTACAGTCCATGCCAGGCCGAGGCTGTTCACAGTCTTGCCCACGGCATCGGCATCGTCGCCGAACAGTATGCGGGCATTCTTATCCGACAGCACTATGACGCGACGCGCATCGTCGATGTCGCGCCCGTTGATGAAACGTCCATGGACCATCTCAATGCGGTTGGATTTCAGCGCATCGGGATATACGGCCTCGAAACCGTCGGTAAGTACGTCGAGCGAAGTGGATATTCTGGCGGTATCTACCGAGGCATAGGCTCCTGCATGACTCACAATGCTATGGTTGTCGTGCTCTATGGCGCTCACATCAGCTCCTTTGAGCCGTATCCGGCGTCCGTCCTTAAAGCCCTTGTAGGGCTTGGTGGTGACACCGTTCCAGAAGGATATCACATTGTCGCTCTGTCCGTCCATATTGGCACGGAAGGCATTTGCCACACCACGCGACGCGCCCAGCAGCACTATGAGCATGAATATGCCCCAGGCCACCGATATGCCTGTGAGGACAGTACGCAGGCGGTTGTTGCGCAATGTCTGTCCTATCTCTCGCAGCAGGTCAATCATCGCTGTTTACAATTTCGCCGTCGGCAATACGTATGATACGGTTTGTTGCGGCGCCTACCGCGGGGTCGTGCGTCACGATCACCACAGTCATGCCCTCGTCATTGAGCCGGCGGAACACCTGCATCACTTCCTTGGATGTATGCGAGTCGAGTGCGCCGGTGGGCTCGTCGGCAAGGATAATAGACGGATTTGTGACAAGAGCGCGGGCGATGGCCACACGCTGTTTCTGACCGCCGGAAAGCTCGCCCGGCAGGTGATGCGCTCGGTCGGCGAGCCCCATGCGTTCGAGCTGTTCCATGGCCAGGGCATTGCGCTTCTTGCGTCCTATGCCCTGATAGAAGAGCGGCAGGGCCACGTTCTCGAGTGCGTTCTTATAATTAATGAGATTGAATGACTGGAACACGAAGCCGATCATGCGGTTGCGGAGCTCGGCGGCGCGATTCTCGCTCAGATTCTTGATCAGCACACCGTCGAGCAGGTATTCGCCGCTATCGTAGTTGTCGAGTATGCCGAGAATATTGAGAAGGGTGGATTTGCCCGAACCCGAGGCGCCCATTATCGACACAAGTTCGCCTTTCTCGATGTCGAGATTTATATCTTTAAGCACGTGCAGCGGCACAATGCCCGGATATGTCTTGTTGATGTCGCGGAGAGTAATGATCATTTACACTTTATCTTAGATCTTGTTTGAAATGTGATTCAATAATAAGACGTGTCCCGATGCCAAAAATGACAAC
>JAGANS010000041.1 GCA_017624155.1 Muribaculaceae bacterium
ATCGTCAACGAGCCTACCGCAGCTGCCCTTGCATACGGCCTTGACAAGACCAACAAGGATCAGAAGATCGCCGTATTCGACCTCGGCGGCGGCACATTCGATATATCTATCCTCGAACTGGGCGACGGCGTATTCGAGGTTAAGTCGACCAACGGTGACACACACCTCGGCGGCGATGACTTCGACCACGTGATCATCGATTGGCTCGCCGACGAATTCCTCAAGGAAGAAGGGGTCGATCTCCGTCAGGATCCTATGGCTCTGCAGCGCCTCAAGGAAGCTGCCGAAAAGGCCAAGATCGAACTTTCGTCGACAACCTCGACCGAAATCAACCTGCCGTACATCATGCCCGTGAACGGTATTCCGAAGCACCTCGTGAAGACTCTTACCCGCGCTAAATTCGAGCAGCTGGCCGACAGCCTCATCAACCGCACCCTCAAGCCCTGCGAAGACGCCCTGCGCGACGCCGGCCTCAAGGCATCGGACATTGACGAAGTGATCCTCGTGGGCGGCTCGACCCGTATCCCCGCCATCCAGGCCATCGTAGAGAAATTCTTCGGCAAGGCTCCTTCCAAGGGCGTCAACCCCGACGAAGTGGTAGCCGTAGGCGCAGCCATTCAGGGCGGCGTACTCTCGGGCGACGTCAAGGACGTATTGCTGCTCGATGTAGTGCCCCTGTCGGTAGGTATCGAAACCCTTGGCGGCGTGATGACCAAGCTCATCGAGGCCAACACCACCATTCCTACCCGCAAGAGCGAGACATTCTCGACCGCAGCCGACAATCAGCCTTCGGTTGAAATCAACGTCCTCCAGGGCGAACGCCCCATGGCCAAGGACGACAAGCTCCTGGGCAAGTTCCACCTCGACGGCATCGCACCCGCTCCACGCGGCATCCCGCAGATCGAGGTTACATTCGAGATCGACGCCAACGGTATCCTCAACGTTTCGGCCAAAGATAAAGCCACCGGTAAGGAACAGAGCATCCGCATCGAGGCATCGAGCGGCCTCACCGACGCCGAAATCAAGCGCATGAAGGACGAAGCAGCCGCCAACGCCGCCGCCGACGCCAAGGAAAAGGAACGCATCGACACCCTCAACAAGGCTGATGCCATCATCTTCCAGACCGAAAAGCAGCTGGCCGAACTCGGCGACAAGCTTCCCGCCGACCGCAAGGCAGCCATTGAAGCAGCCGTAGCCAAGTTGAAAGAAGCTCACAAGAATCAGGACATCGCAGCCATCGAACCGGCCATCAAGGAAATAGAGACCGTATTCGGCCAGGCACAGCAGGATATCCTCAACGCCCAGGCACAGGCACAGGCCCAGGCCAACCCCGGTGCAGGAGCCAATCCCGGAGCCAACCCCGGCGCAGGAGCCCCCGGCCCCGACGATCACGTGAGCGACGTCGACTTTGAAGAAATCAAGTAATCCCCTCCACCAACCATAAAAAAACGGAGCGCGACCCACCGCGCTCCGTTTTTTTATGCTTCAATATTCCCGGCCGCAATAATTCTCATATCTAAAGATAAACAATATGTTGGAGTTGTGGATTATATTCAATCGATTTGCCCGATATAACCGCATTAACAGCCTCTTCAACCGCCCTAAACGGAACTATAAACCATTCTTTGGGGCGGTGTCCGTCGACAGTAACCTGTAACAGAACCGAAGCAAACAGTTTGTGGATAAGAGCTTCGAAAGTCGATGATTTCACATTATATACTTTCCAAGTAGCCACTACCTCGACATCAGCGCAAAGATATGTAGGCTCATTCTTTGCGTTGGCGATCCGGCTTTCAACCGACGTAACTGTGAAGCCGATTTTATAGAGGTCTTTGATTGCCGCTATTTCCGGACGGGTTGATTTGGAACGCAGCACATAGATTGTACCGCTTTCAACGTCATTATCGTTGATCTTCGCAGGGGCGACGTCTGCCGACATACTCGACCTACTTCCGGGCCTGGAGGCGTTGGCGATTACGCTGTGCGTACACCATAGCTTGCATTTCACGCATACCGAGCTCATCGGTATTGCTTGATTTGCCCGTCTGAGCATATTGTACTTCAACGAGATTGGTCATTGTCTGTAATGTTTTTTATGTTTCTTATGTCGCTTATGTTCAATACATAAATTACATACGTCACATTAGCTACATACCATTCATATTCAGTATCCCCGCTGTTTGCGCCTCTCACGGCTCATGGCTTCTTTTAGGCCGCCGGTCTCAATAAATTGTGTCTCAAGTGATTTGAGTACTTTTGCGAGCATAGCTTCCATCTGACGAATCAAGGTAAGCATTATATTGGCTACCGTCTCGTCGGTACGTTTTTCACACTTATCCACAAAATCGCGGGGATCATAATGATCGCGGCAATAGTTGCGGGTGGCGATTGTTCGCGGATCCTCTTTTGGCCATATTTCATATTTTTGCTGGCGCAGGAAGTCGGCATAATCTTCGCGCAGTTCCATGACCGATCCGCGGGCCACACCGATGAGCTTTATGCACATTTCAGCCGATACCGTACCGTCACTCGTACCCTCTACAATATTCTGTTTGCAGGAACGCGCCGCCTGACGCATCTGATCGATGGTACGTGAGCCGCGCGGAAGAGCCCGGTTAATGAACATCTCCGTAACATCGCAAATTATCACAGACTTGCGATACACATTCCATGATGTATAATCTCCCGAGATTTTCAGAAATCCATTCATTTCTTGGTCATTTTAGCGTAGAGTTTGAAAAGATGTTCGAGGCGTTCTTCGTCGGGGGCAAGGCGATGAGGTCATTTCGCATACGATGCTTAGATTGCAAAGTTAACTAATTTTCGTGAAATTAACGGTATGCAATCCGAAAAAGTTTGAGAGGACTTTTAATGGCAAGTGTCAGAATTTGATAGCGATGTAGCCGCGGAGGGTGAAGGGGGTGCCGGGGGTGAAGCAGATGTCGGTGACGGGCTCGCGGTCGCCGGGGATGAGGGTCTCTGTCTCGAACTGTGCTTCTTTCCACTTGGTATCGAAGAGGTTGTCGATGGCCATGCCGAAGGTGAAGCGCTTGAATGTGTAGGCTGCGGTGAGGTCGACGATGCAGTAGCCGTCGGCTGTGAGGGAGTAGTCTTCGTTGGCGGGGCGGTCGCTGAGCCATCGGGCCTTGGCGTTGGCCACGAATCCGCGGTGTTGCCATGTGAGACCGGCGACGAGGGTGCTGACGGGGGCGAGGGGAACGTAATTCTGTCCGCGCGGATCGTCGATGCTGCGGGCATGGGAGTAGGTGTAGTCGCACTGGAAGTAGAAGTCCCTGAGGAATTCGTAGCGTGCGCTCAGGTCGAGTCCGAAGCGGCGTGTGCGTCCTCCCGGTTCCACCACGGCCTCATCGCCTACGTATACCATTTCCTGTGATGAATAGAGGTACCATCCGGTGGCGGCGAGTGTCATGTCCTTGACGGGATGCCATTTGAATCCGAAGTCGACGCCCCAGGTGTGCGGCAGGGTGGGCTTGTCCTTCTCGATGACTACTACGCGGGCGTCGTTGCTGTGGAAGCCTTTGCCGGCCTTGAGGATGAGGCGGAAGTCGTCGCTGATGTCGTAGGCGATGTTGAGCTTGGGCGATACGATGGCCTGGGATTTGTGTGGATTGGTGAATTCGAGGGCTGTGCGGTCGAGATAGTCCATCTTGAACCAGTCGACGCGGAGGGCGGGGTTTATCATAAGCCGGCCGAAGTTCATCTCGGCGCCGGCATACGCCCATAATGACGACTCGCCGACATCGCCGAGGGCGTAGGTGCCGATCTTGTTGCGGCCGACGGTGTGATACAGCCACAGATCCTTCACGCAGTCGTAGCGTGCGCCAACTCCGCCGAGGGCCTTCCATGTGTTGTCGCGCACCTTGAATGTATGGGTGTATTGTGTGTTGCCGCCGCCAATGAAGCGGCGCTCGTGCTGGTTGATCTCGTCGCCGTTCACGGGGTCGTGGAGGAAGAAGGTGAAGTTGCTGAAGAGATTGAATGTATAGTAGGAGGCATACAGGGTGGTATTGAGCTGTCCGTGCCCGTCGGCCACATGGAGGTGGTGGAGGGCCTGTGCGCTGGTACGGGTCGTGGAGCCGCCCTCGCTGGGATCGAGTGATCCCCACCAGTCGATGAGGCCCCGGTCGACAGCGCGCTGCGGTATCTGGCCGGAGGCGTTCCATGAGCTGTTGAAGTGGGATGCGATGAGCGAGAACTTGGAATTGTCGCTCCAGCCGGTATACTTGACCATGGCGTTGAAGCGCTTGAAATTCTGGTCGGCATCGAAGAATCCGTCGTCGCTCAGGAAGGATGCTGTGGCGTAGAGGCTCTGCCGGGAATTGTCGATGAGCGAGGCGGTGGCGCGGTAGCGCTGATAGTTATGCATGCCTATCTCGACCGAGGCACCGGTAGCCATGCGGTCGCGGGTCTTGAACTCCACGTAACCGGCGTTTGCGAGGTCGCCCTTGGCCACGTTGTAGGGGCCCTTGTCGAAGTCGACTTGCTCGATGACTTCGGGCATGAGGAAGTGCAGATCGGCATATCCCTGGCCATGTGCGTGGCTCACCATGTTGACGGGCATGCCGTCGACAGCAATGTTGATGTCGGTGCCGTGGTCAAGGTCGAATCCGCGCAGGAACATCTGCTCGGCCTTGCCGCCGCCGGCGTGCTGTGCTATGAACAGGCCGGGTACAAGACGGAGCACCTCCTGCGACGAGCGCACGGGGTTGACCTTGAGGTCGAGATTCACGGCATCGTTGAGATGACGCACCTTGGGTGCAACCGTGGATATTTCATGAAGGCCTATTATGGTGTCGGCGAGCGTGGAAGGGTCGTGTGCCAAAGCCGGAAGTGCTGTCACGACGACAATGGCTGTAAGCGTTTTTTTCATATTGGATCAAGATTTTCAAGGGAGGGATATACATTCCAAACAAAGACATATAAAATATGGTTCAAAAGCGAACCATCGACATACGAATATTGTTGAAACTATGATACAACCGACGGAGGCCTCCCCGTGGACCTTTGCCAATACGCTAACTCTAAACACACAAATTTATGCACTTAACCCCGAAAGAAATCGACAAGCTCAACCTGCTGACGCTGGGCCTGATCGCCGAGCGGCGCCTCAACAAAGGCCTTAAGCTCAACTACCCGGAGTCGGTGGCTTATATCACCTCATGCGCCCTGGAAGGCGCCCGCGAAGGCAAGACTGTCGAGGAGGTGATGCACGACGCCGCCAATATCCTGACTAAGGACAAGGTGATGGACGGCGTAGCCGACATGATAACTCTACTGCAGGTCGAGGCGGTGTTCACCGACGGCTCGCGACTGGTATCGATCCATCATCCCATCAAGTGAGCCTCCGGGCAATCAATAGTGTTTCACCCTTTATCAAACGATCATGAGTACCGACAACACGAATAAGACATTCCAGACGCCCGAGGGGCCGGTGGAAGGCACTCCCGACATCAATTATCCGAAAACGGCCGGATTCACTCCGACTACACCCGTTCCGGTAGGCGGCGTAATACTTGCGTCCGATGACATCGAGTACAATACCAACCGCGACACCGTGACCCTGAAAGTCCGCAACACGGGCGACCGGCCCATACAGGTGGGCTCGCACTTCCATTTCTTCGAGGTAAACCGTTATCTTGAATTCGACCGCGAGGCAGCCTTCGGCTATCACCTCAATATTCCTGCCACTACCGCGGTACGCTTCGAGCCGGGCGAGGAAAAGGAGGTAGAGCTGTGCACATATTACGGCAAGCGCCGCGTGATAGGCTTCAACGACCTTGTGAACGGCTATACCGGCGGTGAGGACACACCGTCGTATTATCCCAAACGCACCGAGGCATTCCGCCGTATGCGCGAATACGGGTTCAAGGATATCAGCGAGGCAGAGGCTGATGCCGAGTTCACATCACAGCCCGCTCCGGGTACCACACCTAAAAAGTAAAAGTCATGGCTAAGATATCAAGACAAGAAAACAACAATCTGTTCGGTCCGACCGTAGGTGACAAGATCCGCCTGGCCGACACGAACCTCTATGTGGAGATCGAGAAAGACCTGCGCGTGTACGGCGACGAAGTGGTATACGGCGGCGGCAAAACTATCCGCGACGGCATGGGTACGGCCAATGAGGTGACCTCGGAAGCCGGCTCACTCGACCTCGTAATCACCAACGTGACTATCCTCGACCCGCTGCTCGGCGTCATCAAAGCTGATGTAGGCGTGAAGGACGGCAAGATAGCCGGCATAGGCAAGGCTGGCAACCCCAACATAATGCAGGGCGTGGATCCGAAGCTGTGTACCGGTCCGTCGACCGACGCCATATCGGGCGAGCACCTTATCCTTACCGCGGCCGGCATTGACGGCCATGTGCACTTCATATCGCCGCAGCAGGCATACAACTGTCTGAGCAACGGTATCACGACGCTCATCGGCGGCGGCATAGGCCCCACCGACGGCACCAACGGCACTACAATCACCTCGGGCCGATGGAATATAGAGAAGATGCTCGAATCGGCCGAAGGCCTTCCCATCAACATGGGCTTCCTGGCCAAGGGCAACTCGAGTATGCGTCAGACCCTCGACGAGCAGATCGAGGCCGGCGCCTGCGGCTTCAAGATCCACGAGGACTGGGGTTCGACCCCGGCAGCCATACGCTCGTGCATGTCGAGTGCCGACCGCTATGACGTGCAGGTGGCCATCCACACCGATACCCTCAACGAGGGCGGCTATGTGGAGGACTCCATCGCCGCTATCGACGGCCGCACGATCCACACCTACCACACCGAAGGAGCCGGCGGCGGCCACGCACCCGACCTGCTGAAAGTGGCATCGATGTCCAATGTGCTGCCATCGTCGACCAACCCCACCCTGCCTTTCGGCATCAACTCGGAGAGCGAGCTCTTCGACATGATCATGGTGTGCCACAACCTCAACCCGACAATCCCGTCGGACGTGGCATTCGCCGAAAGCCGCGTGCGCCCCGAAACGCAGTCGGCCGAGAATATCCTGCACGATCTCGGTGTGATCTCGATGGTATCGAGCGACTCGCAGGCCATGGGCCGTGTAGGCGAATCGTTCATGCGCACCTTCCAGGTGGCCTCCTACATGAAGGACGCCCGCGGCAAACTGCCCGAGGATTCGGAGAGCAACGATAACTTCCGCGTGCTGCGTTATCTGGCGCAGATTACGCTCAATCCGGCCATCACCTACGGTATCAGCGATATCCTGGGTTCGATAGCCCCGGGAAAGATGGCCGACCTCGTATTGTGGGAGCCTGCTTTCTTTGGCACAAAGCCCAAGATGGTGATAAAGGGCGGCCTTATCAACTGGGCCAATATGGGCGACCCCAATGCCTCGCTGCCTACCCCGCAGCCGGTGATGATGCGCCCGATGTTCGGCGCATTCGGCAAGGCGATGCCACTTACCTGCGCACGCTTTGTATCGACAGCGGCATATCAGGCCGGTATAAAGGAGCGTCTGGGACTGGAGTCGATCATCTACCCCGTACATGGCGTACGTCAGCTCACCAAAGCCGACATGGTGCTTAACGGCAATATGCCCAAGATCGAGGTCAACCCGGAAACATTCGATGTATATGTTGACGGTACACTGGCATACGTTCCACCGGTAAAGAAAGTGGCCCTCGGCCAGCTCTACTGGTTCAGCTAAACAATATACAGCCGGGCGGACGATCCGCACCGCCCGGCTTTCCCACCTCTCTCAGGCGGACACTTCACAACATTCATCTCATTAACCCTATAACGTTCAACTGTTTATTATGGAAATTTTCACTGAAATAATCGGCAATATGCACGACCACGAATGGCAGCACCGGCTCCACGACGCAGAGATCGAATCGATCTTTCTCGACCAGTGGACCGCTCAGAAGAGCCGTTTCCTGGCCAAAAGCGATGCCGGCACCGAATATCCCGTGGCGCTGAAGCGCAAATCGCAGATATCCGACGGCGATATATTGTATTACGACCCCGAAGCCCGCAAAGCCGTAGTGCTGAGGCTCGACCTCAACCCTGTACTGGTTATCGACCTGTCGAAGCTCGAGAGTAAGACTCCCGACGAGATAATCCGCATCTCGGTGGAGCTCGGACACGCTATCGGCAACCAGCACTGGCCGGCCGTGGTCAAAGGCACCAAAGTCTATGTTCCCCTTACAGTCGACCGCAAAGTGATGCTCAGTGTAATGGAAACGCACAATATCGACGACATCACGTACAAGTTTGAGGAAGGCAAGGAAGTAATTCCCTATATGGCGCCTCACGAGATACGCGCACTGTTTGGCGGAGCCTCGCACGGCAACAGCCTCCATACCGACCACCACGACCACGTACATGCCGACGCGCATATCGTACACTGAATATACGCTAACACTTCAATCATACCGTCATGAACAGTATAATGCACCTGCTTCAATTCACCGACTCGACATTTCCTGTGGGGACATTCTCGTTCTCCAACGGACTGGAAACCGCGGCCTACGAGCGCGTGGTGCATGACGCAGCCACTCTCGAATCCTATACCCGCGCGGTGGCACTTCAGGCCGCATTCAGCGACGGCGTGGCCGCGCTGCTGGCTCACCGCGCCACACTCGCCGGCGACTATGACGAATTATGCCGCACCGACAGCCGTATAATGCTGTTCAAGATGAACGATGAGGCGCGGCTGATGCTTGGCCGCATGGGCAAGAAGCTTGCCGAACTGGGCGTGCGTCTTTTCAAGGGCAACGAACTCATCACCCGCTGGCTGGCCGATATAGAGGCCGGCACTACGCCGGGCTCATATCCTGTAGCACAGGGGATAGTATTTGCTCTGGCAGACATCGACGAGGAGCGGCTATACGCTTCGCATCAGTACGGCGTCATAAACATGGTGCTGTCAGCAGCCCTGCGGTGTGTGCGTGTGTCTCACTACGACACGCAGGAAATCCTGTTCAGGCTGTCGGCCACAGTGCCCGAGCTGTACGAACGCGCCCGCGACATGACATTCGAGGACATGAACTCGTTTGTGCCTGAAATGGACATCATGGCCTCGCTGCACGAGAAGGGCAACATGCGCATGTTCATGAACTGAAATACAATATTTAACACTCATCACACTAAATCAAGATATTATGTCAACCTGCAGAATAGGAATCGGCGGCCCCGTAGGATCGGGCAAAACCGCCCTTATCGAAGCCATCACCCCCAAGCTGATGGAGCGCGGCATGAGCGTGCTCATCATCACCAACGACATCGTCACCACCGAGGACGCCAAGCACGTGCGCAAAACCCTCAAAGGGGTGCTGATGGAAGACCGCATCATAGGCGTCGAAACCGGCGCGTGCCCTCACACGGCAGTGCGCGAGGATCCGTCGATGAATATCGCCGCCGTGGAGGAGATGGAGGCCAAGTTTCCCGATGCCGACGTCGTTCTCATTGAATCGGGCGGCGACAATCTCACCCTCACCTTCTCGCCCGCTCTCGTCGACTTTTTCATCTATGTGATCGACGTAGCCGCCGGCGACAAGATTCCCCGCAAGGACGGCCCGGGCATATCGCAGAGCGATATACTCGTCATAAACAAGATCGACCTCGCTCCCTATGTGCACGCGTCGCTCGAGGTGATGGACCACGACTCGCGGCTTATGCGCCCGGGCAAGCCCTTCATCTTCACCAACTCGCTCACCGGCGAAAATGTCGACGAACTGGTGGACATGATTTTCAAAATGGCGCTGTTCGACAAAGTAAAACAATCCTGAATTTTCCATTATCGATATGCTCGAACGATATTACTCCGATTCTCCCAAGGTCGACTTCGACAGTGCGGCCGAGATGGCTCCGTACACCGCACAGCCCGACGCCATGTATGTAGGCTGCCCCGGCAAGCACGGTTACCTCAACTTAGGTTTTGAACTCGATGCGTCGGGCAAGTCGATACTGCGCGAGCTTGACCGCCGCGCTCCGCTGATAGTGCAGCAGGAGCTGTATTTCGACGAGGCGATGCCCGAGATGCCCTGTGTGTACATACTGTCGTCGGGAGGTCCCAATGTTGACGGCGACCGTTATGTGCAGAATTTTACGGTACACCGCAATGCCTTCGCCCACATATCGACAGGCGCGGCGACCAAACTCGCCGAGATGAAGCGCAACTACTCGGGCATGACGCAGCGCATCGTGCTCGAGGAGGGCGCGTATCTCGAATATCTGCCCGAACCGGTGATTCCATGCCGCCACACACGCTTTATCTGCGACACATGCATAGTGGCCGATCCGACAGCCACGCTGTTCTACTCGGAGGTGTACATGGGCGGCCGCAAGTATTACAAGGACGGCGAGCTGTTTGTATTCGACATACTGTCGGTAGCCACCCATGCCGAGCGGCCCGACGGACGCCAGCTGTTCCGCGAGAAATTTATCATAGATCCGGCACGCAGCGGCATCCGTGACACCGGTATGATGGCCGACTATGATATATTCGCCAACGTGATAGTGGTGACACCCGAGGATACCGCGGCAAAAATCTACAACGCCACCACACCCTATATCGACCGGGAGCGGCACGTTGCCGCCGGCATCACCCACCTGCCCAACGGCGCCGGGCTGCTCTTCAAGGTGCTCGGCAAAGAAACCGGGCCGGTCAAGGCCGCGGTACGCGAATTCTGCTCCACAGTACGCATGGCTGTGAAAGGCAGGCCTCTGCCTCCCGAGTTCCCATGGAGATAAATATAAAAACAAAAGAATATGATAACCAAAACGCAACAAGCATCCGCGCCACAGCCGTCGCAGTGGCAACTTGCAGTCCGCACAACATTGCGTGGTGCCGGACAGGTGATGTTCCAGTGCAGCTCGTGGACCGGACTGTTATTTTTCATCGGCATATTCTGGGGTGCGTATGCCTCGCATACACCGGCCGTCGCCTGGGGTGCCGTAGTCGGTACCGTTGCCGCCACCGTTGCCGGCTATATAGTCGGGTTGCCAAAGGCCGACGGGGATTCGGGCCTGTGGGGCTTCAACGGCATCCTTATCGGCTGCGCCTTCCCTACTTTCATGGAGAATACATGGCTCATGTGGCTGTGCCTGATATTCTTCTCGATGCTCACCACATGGGTGCGTACGGGTTTCAATAACGTGATGCGGCCATGGAAGGTCAACTCGCTCACGTTCCCCTTTGTATTCCTTACATGGGTGATGCTGTTTTCCACCCGCATACTCGACGGCGTGGATGTCACCACGCTGCCCGAGCCCGAATTGCCGCATGCGTTCTCCGACCTGTATGACGGCGGCATCGGTCACATCGTAGAATACTGGCTCAAGGGCGTGGCCCAGGTATTTCTGATCAACAACTGGGTCACCGGCATCCTCTTCCTCGTCGGTCTGTGGCTGTGCTCGCGCTGGGCGGCCATCTGGGCAGCCGTCGGGAGCGCCATCGGTCTCGGAGTGGCGATACTGTTCGGCGCTGACGGAGCTGACATCACCAACGGTCTGTTCGGTTACAGCCCCGTACTGACAGGTATCGCCATAGGCTGTACCTTCAACAAGGTGAACGTGCGCTCGGCTGTGTGGACTGTTGCCGCAATAGTAGCCACAGTGTTCATTCAGGCGGCCATGGATGTGATGCTGACGCCCTGGGGGCTGCCGGCTCTCACCGGCCCGTTCTGCGTGGCTACATGGCTGTTCCTGCTTCCGCTGTATAAGTTCCGCGGCCACACCGCCCCCGATTACAGCGAGTGGACCGACGAGGCACGCCGCGCAGCAGGTATCATAGACAACGAGCTACTCAAGGGCGCCGATGAGGTAGAGAAAAAACTCTGACTTGCCAAATTCCGTCCTATGAATACCATATCGCAACTGAAACTGAGGCCGATACACTACTATATACTGGTATCTGCCTCGATGGAGCAGATGATAGGCGCCGCGCTGTCGACCCTGGTCGGCGTCATCATCCCTATGATGCAGCTTATCCTGCATCCGGGCCTGTCTGCCCTCATGCAGGGCGTGATTGGCGCCGCCGGACTGGTAGGTATCGGCACAGGATCGGTAATCATAGGACGTCTCAGCGACCGGTACGGCTATCTTCTGTGGTTCAGATTGTGCCCTGTAATAATAATGGCAGGCTCCGCCATCGTGTATCTGCTGCCGTCGCCGTGGATGCTTACCCTTGGATTCTTTATCTGCGGCATCGGGGTGGGCGGCGGCTACAGCCTCGACTCGGCCTATATCTCCGAGCTGATGCCACAGCGCTGGGGCTCATTCATGGTGGGTGTTGCCAAGGCCGCGTGTGCCGTAGGATTTATCGGAGCTGCCGGGGTATGCTGGCTCATGCTGCGCCACTCGCCCGAGCCGCAGATATGGCCGCGCATGGCGCTGATACTCGGAGTGAGCGGCGCCGTCGCGCTGCTGCTGCGCATATACTGGATCGAGAGTCCCGTATGGCTTGTGGCGCATGGCCGCACATCCGATGCCCTTAAGGCGGCCCGGCGCTTCTTCGGCCCCGGTGTCACCGTCAACACTGCGACAGCACAGCAGCCACAGGCACAGCCCATATCGCGGATGTTTCACGGCATGAATCTCAGGCGGGTGATATACAGTGGCATTCCATGGGCCTGCGAGGGCGTGGGTGTATATGGTATCGGAGTCTTTCTGCCCGTGCTCGTCATGGCTCTGGGCATAGAGAGCGCCTCAACGGTAGGCATCCACAAGATAGCAGACTCGGTGATGATCACCGCCGCTGTCAACTTTTTCATTCTTCCGGGTTTTGCCGTCGGGCTATGGATGGTAGCCAAAAATTGCAATAACAAGCGCATGCTCACCTCGGGATTTGTGGCCTGCGCCATAGGCCTGGCTATCCTGCTGGCGGCTTACCTGCTGCATTGGCCGGTATGGGTCTCGCTTGTGGGCTTCATAATCTTCGAGCTATTCCTCAACGGCGGTCCGCACCTCATCACCTTCATTATCCCGGCCAAGATATTCCCGATTGAGGATCGTGGCACAGGCACAGGCATAGCCTCGATGCTCGGCAAGGTCGGTGCGGTGCTGGGAGTGTTCTTCATGCCTCTACTGCTCCACTGGGGCGGTATGACCCTCGCACTCATATTCACCGGCGCCACAATGCTATTCGGGGCCGCCATCTCGGCCATCTATGGCCGCATGGTCTGATCGGGATATCTTTTATACCATATTCGGGCGGGACTGTGAGCAAACAGGCCCGCTCGTTTGTTTGATATATGTAACTCTTAAAAAGAACTGACTATGCACATGGCCGATGCCCTTGTGTCGCCTCCGGTAGCAGCAGTGGCCGGTGTGGCGGCAGCCTCCTTATTAGTGATAGCAACACGCAAAGTAGCCCGGTCGCGACGAAGCGACATCATCCCTATGATGGGCGTGATGGGAGCCTTTGTGTTTGCCGCGCAGATGATTAATTTCTCCATCCCGGGTACGGGTTCGAGCGGCCATATTATCGGCGGCGTACTGCTGGCGGCTTTCCTCGGCCCCTGGGCGGCCTACCTCACGCTATGTTCGGTGCTGATAGTGCAATGTCTGGTATTTGCCGACGGCGGTCTGATGGCTCTCGGCTGTAACATGATAAACATGGCGGCGATGTCGACTCTTGTCGGCTATCCGTTGATCTACCGTCCGTTGATAAAGTATCCGTCATCGACAGGGCGTATAATGTGCGCATCGGTACTGGCGTGCGTGCTGTCGCTCGAAGCCGGGGCACTGCTTGTGTCGGCCGAGACCGTGGCCTCGGGCATCACTGCCCTGCCGCTGGGCAAGTTCCTTATGTTCATGCTGCCGATACACCTTGCCATCGGTATCTGCGAGGGCGTGGCCACCGGGCTTGTCGTAGCCTTCGTGCAGCGCTATAACGCTCCGCTGCTGACCGACAGCGCGGGCACGACCGCTGCCGGGACATCCGCCGGGCGCCGGCGTGTGCTGTGGGGATTCGGCATCGCGGCTCTTGTGCTTGCCGTGGCCTTCACATGGATTGCATCGGCCAATCCCGACGGACTCGAGTGGTCGATCGAGAAAGTGGCCGGCGTGGCCGAGCTTGCTCCGGCATCCGTTCCGGCTACTGCCTTCATGCCAGATTATGAGTCGCACTTTGCCGGCATCGTAGGCGGAGTGCTGGTGATGATAACCCTGTGGGCGGTGACTATGCTGATGTTTCGCCACCGCAGGCAGACCGTGAGCCGGAGAATCAAATAATACCGCTAAGCCATGTCGATACAACGTGCGCTCATAACCCTCAATTCACTTGAAAACGGTACCCGCGGCCTTGCGGTCGACAGCCGTTTCCAACTCACCGTGACCATGCTCTATCTGGTGGCGGTGCTGAGTGTGCCGCTCGCTGATCCCGGGATGCTTGTGTGGATGTTTGTCTATCCCATAGTGATGGCCGAGGCATCGGGCACGGGCTATGGCCGCGTGCTTCTCCGATCGCTGTGGGTGTTGCCATTGGCAGCCGTCATAGGCATCTTCAATCCGATACTCGACAATAGTCCTGCATGGCATATCGGCTCGGTAACAGTGTCAGCGGGATGGGTGACTTTCATTTCGATATGTCTGCGCGGGCTGCTGGCTGTGCAGGCTGTCCTTGTTCTGATATATTCCACCGGCTTCTATGCCTTATGCACGGCTCTGCAGCGTATGGGGCTGCCCGCAGTGCTCACCACACAGCTGCTGATGGTATACCGCTACATATCGGTGCTTCTGCAGGAAAGCCTTAGCATGAGCCGGGCGCGGGCCGCACGCGGATTCGGACGTAAGAACTACCCGCTGCAGCTCTGGGGCGTGATGGTGGGCCAGTTGCTGCTGCGCTCGGTGGAGCGGGCACGCCGTGTTCACAATGCCATGTTGGCGCGGGGATTCAGCGGCGTTCTCCCGGCGGCGGACCCACGGCCTATAAGAGCCACCGACCTGCTGTATCTCGCGGGATGGACGGCTGTATTCGCCCTGCTGCGTTTTGTGGATATTTCGGAAATTTTAGGAAACCTTATCAATCCTGTGTCATGAGTCATCACTACATACAGTTCAGCGACGTGCATTACCGCTATCCGGGCGGCGTCGAGGCCCTCGGCGGCGTCACTTTCCGCGTCACCCACGGCGAGAAAGTCGCTCTGCTGGGACAAAACGGGGCCGGTAAGTCGACTCTGCTGCTGCACACCGACGGCCTGCTGCTGCCTACATCGGGAGAAGTGAATGTGGGCGATGTTCCCGTCCGTAAAAGCACCCTTAAGCTGATTCGTCAGACCGTAGGGCTGGTATTTCAGAATCCGGATGACCAACTATTTATGCCCACCGTGGCCGATGACGTGGCTTTCGGGCCGCTCAACATGGGTCTGCCGCCGGGCGAGGTGCGCCGGCGCGTGGAGACATCTCTTGCAGCCGTCGGGGCCTCTGAGCTGGCCGACAGGCCTTCGTTTCAGCTGTCAGGAGGTCAGAAACGCGCCGTAGCCATAGCTACTGTCATAGCCATGGAGCCCGACATACTCGTGATGGACGAGCCCTCGGCCAACCTCGACACCGGGGCGCGCCGACGCCTGCTCGACATATTGCACGGATTCAGCCACACGATGCTCGTGGCGACCCATGATCTCGATCTGGCGCTTGAACTATGTCCGCGGGCCATCGTGCTCGACCGTGGCCGTGTTGTGGCCGACGGCTCCACGGCTGCCCTGCTCGCCAACCGCCAGCTCATGCAGTCGACGGGTATGGACATTCCCGCATCGCTTCTGGCCTACCTGCGCTCACTCGCCCCGTGTATCGAGGGTTGAGAATCACCGGCCTGTGAGGTCGGCATAGAGGTTGGCGCATGCGTCCTGCAGGAGGTCGAGAACGAGCTCAAAGCCCTCAGCACCTTCGTAATATGGGTCGGGGATGTAGTCGTATCGTGTGGCGATGGTGCGGAGCCAGTGTGCCATAGGCTTGATCTTTGCCATTGCCTCGGGGGTGGGCGCAAGGCTGCGCAGATCCTCGATATTGGCGCTGTCCATGCCTATAATCAGGTCGAATCGGTCAAAATCGCTCTCGCGCACCTGACGTGCATGGTGGGTGAGGTCGTAGCCGCGGCGCCGGGCATGTACTCTCATGCGCTGGTCGGGCAGCTGGCCAATGTGCCAGTCGCCGATGCCGGCCGAGTCGATCTCCCATCGGGCCTCGTCGCCATGCCCGGCCACAATGGCCCGTAAAATACCTTCGGCAGCAGGCGAGCGGCATATATTGCCGAGGCATACAAACAATACTTTCTTTTTGGCTTTATCGTGGGGATTGCGGTTCATTTCTTCAGGTCGTTCAGATCGTTGATAATAATGCATGCCGAATTAGCGGCGGCATCGCTGTCGCCGAGCACGCGGCGCATGGCGGCATAGCCATCGAGCATGGCGATGCGGTCGTTGGACTGGTCGGGAGTGAGGCGGCGAAGCTGAGCCGCCACAGCCTCGGGGGTGCAGTTGTGGAGCAGCATCTCGGGGATGGTGAGCGCGGCGTTAATCAGATTGGGCAAGGATACATATTCCACGTGGAGCACGCTCTTCATCAGGTTGTAGGCTATCTTCGAGCCGTTGGAGCGGTACATCACCACCTGCGGCACGTTGGCCAGGGCGGCTTCGAGCGTCGCGGTGCCCGATGTGACGAGGGCGGCGTGGGAGTGGGCCAGAAGGTCGTGTGTATGGTCGCGCACCACCTGAAATTTTGTCAGGCCCTTGTAGAAATCATCGGCGATGCCCGGAGCGCCGGCCACGGCTATGGTATATTGCGGAAACTGACGGGCTACGGCATCCATCACGGGCAGGTTGCAGCGAATCTCGCCGGCGCGGCTGCCTGGCAGGAGGGCTATGATGCGGTGGTCGCGAAGACGGTTTTCCTTAAGGAACTCGCTGCGGGGAGGTGCGGCATCGATGGCATCGCGCATCTCGCCCACCGAGGGATTGCCGACGTATGTGGCGCCGGCGTAGCCGTGCTGAGAGTACCATTCGGGCTCGAAGGGCAGTATGCACAGCATCTTGCGCACCTGTGCCCTGATGGCCTTGACACGCCACTGTTTCCATGCCCACAACTTGGGCGAGATGAAGTAATATACCGGTATACCTGCCGCTGCGGCCTCCTTGGCCACCTTGAGGTTGAAGCTCGGGTAATCGACAAGTATCAGTGCGTCGGGTCTGTGGGATCTGAGTGCCGACTTGGCCGTGCGCAGGTTGGAGAATACCGACGGCAGGTGGCGGAGCACCTCGCTGAAGCCCATATAGGCCATGTCGCGGTAATGAATCACAGGCGGGCAGCCGGCGGCACGGGCCATAAGGTCGCCTCCGAGAAATACGAACTCCGCTGCCGGGTCGGCGGCGCGCAGGGCTTCGATAAGACGCGAGGCATGGAGGTCGCCCGAGGCCTCGCCGGCGATAAGCATATATTTCATGGGCGCAGACGCTTGAAAAAGTCAATAATCAGGCCGCGGCACTCGTCGGCACACACGTCCCATACTACCTCGGCCCTGGGATGGAACGGCGATACCTTGGTGACAGTCGAGAATCCGCGGCGCGGGTCGCGGGCTCCTATGACTATGCGGCGCAGCTGGCTCCAGCCTATGGCGCCGGCACACATCAGGCATGGCTCGAGGGTGACGTAGAGTGTGGCATCGTCGAGATACTTGGCGTCGCGCTCGTTGGCGGCAGCCGTTATGGCCTGCATCTCGGCATGGGCGGTGACATCGCGCAGGGTTTCGGTGAGGTTGTGTCCGCGGCCCACTATGCGGCCACCGGCCACCACGACGGCACCGACCGGAATCTCGCCCGCCGCAGCCGCCTTCCGCGCCTCGGCAAGGGCCATGTTCATATACTTTTCGTCCTCGTTCATAGTAAATCTATTTTCATGCCTTCGCGGGCGGCAATTATTTCGCCGGCAAAGGTCGTGGCAGCTTCGGCGGCAAAGAGCGCATCGTCGTCGTAGCGCTGCGAGTAGTGGCCGAGTATCAGGCGCTTCGCATCGGCCATAGTGGCAATCTCGCCCGCCTGGGCGGCGGTGGAGTGGCCGCGCGGGGCTGCCATCGGCAGGTTGTCGGTGAGATATGTAGCCTCGTGAAAGAGGGTGTCGACGCCTGCGATATCCTCGGCCAGCCGGGGATTGAACATCGTGTCGGAGCAATAGGCATAGCTCACTGCCGGCTCGGGGTCGGTGGTGAGGCGGGCGTTGGCAATCACGCGGCCGTCGTCGGTGACGAAGTCGGCTCCGGCCCTGATGGCCTGCATCTGCGACACGGGTACGTTGAAGAAACGTACCATCTCGCCGTTGATATGCCGGGGCTTGGCCTTCTCCCTGAACAGGAATCCCACAGCCGGCACCTTGTGATAGAGCGGAAATGTCTCCACCGTGAATGCCTTGTCATCGACAATCACCGCACGGGCCGGCTCGATCTCGTCGTAGACGATGTCGAACGATGTCTCACGGCAAAACACCCCCATTATCCTCCTGAGTATATCAATGCCTTCGCGGAATGTATGCACCACGATAGTGCCGCCGGTGTCGTGCAGCGCAAGCGTCGACAGCAGCCCGGGGAGGCCCAGGAAGTGATCGCCGTGAAGGTGGGATATGAATATGTGGTTGAGGCGCGCAAACTTGAGCTTCATGCGGCGGAACTGCAGCTGGGCACCCTCGCCGCAGTCGACCATCATGAGGCGGTCGCGGAAGTCGATCACCTGGCACGACGGCTGATGGCGCACGGTGGGCGTCGCCGACCCGCAGCCCAATATGTCGATTTGAAATTTTGCCATGATGCAAAGATAAGCAAAAAGTTTGGTTCCGCCGCCAAATATCCCCGCATTACGTGGAGGCAGCGGCGTGCGAAGCACTCCTGAATGGTTTATGGTTTGGGTTTAGATATGACTATGACTTAAACCTTCAACCCAAACCATAAACCCACCAAGAGGCGTGCGAAGCCCGCCGATTTACTCGTAGCCGCGTTCACCGGAGCCGCAGGCGGAGGTGCACGCGGACAGAAGCCCCATCAGTAAAAGGCGCCCGCAGGCCGCCGATTATATCAACGGCGCAGCCATTTGGCATCGTGGCTCAAATCGGCGACCTACGGGCGCCGGTACGTGGGTGGATGACCACCCGGGCACGTCTCGCCTTCGGGGCTCGACGGACCCGGTTACGAGTAAATCGGCGGGCTTCGCACGCCTACTGGCCGAGCAGGGGCGATTGATGATCTTATCTCACCGCTTAATATTTGCAGACCTAATTAGCTAAATATTTTAGTGAGTTCCTTTTCTCCACTCGGAAAAAATCTTTAAATTTGCAACACCGTCCATATCACCCGTGACATTATGAAACATCTGCTTGCGATATTGGCTATGGCCGTAGCCGTCCCGGCTTTCTCACAGTCGATGAAGGTGGTGGTCGATACCGCCGGTACCGTCATCGGTCGATATATGCATACCAATGCCGATACGTATACTGTCGGCGTGCAGGACATCTTTGATGTCCCAAAAGTCGGCCACAAGGTCATAAAATACCGTGCCAAAGACGGCCAGGGCGTAATCTGGTGCAGACATCCCGGACGTGTAAACGTATATGCCGTCCCCTCCACAAAATCAGCAGTAATCGGCCAAATGGTCTACGAAGACGGCTACGTACCCGAAACCTACCCCTGCGCCGGCAAGCATAGAAATTGGTTCAAAGTCAAAATCGACGGCACCCTCGGCTACGTCCCCGCCAACTCGGTCCTTTGGGATGCCATCGACACTTTCTGAATCGCCTTCATTTGCAAACAATACTCTCCGTAAATTCGTTAAGATCCCTATCTTTTGTCAAAATAATTCGGAGTGGGTGCCGAAACGTACGAGCTTGATGATACCCTCATCTTTATCCCACCAAATTAATAATGTGTCACTTTCGACATGGCACTCCATATAGCCCCTGTAATTGCCTGTCAGCAAATGTGGCCTGTTTTCCTCCGGAATCGGAAGGCCATTTACGAGCAGGTTGAGAATCACCTCCAGTTTGTCGATTACCTCAATCTTGTGTTTGTAACGCTTAAGGTCTTTTTTAAACTGCGAAGTGAGTTTCAGGGTATTCATAACGAATCGACAAAACTGCGGAACGTGCTTAAATCAAGCGTCTCAAGATTTTCGGAAGTCTCGGCCTCTTTCATAGCAGCAAGTGTCGTTTTATTGGGACGATCAGCTACAAAAGCCATCAGCACACTCTCCACAAGATTGTTGAGACTGCGGTTATGGCGTTTCGCTTCTGCCTGAAGACGTGAAAGAAGCTCTTCGCTCAGACGGAATGAAGTCTGTTTTCTTGGAATTGATGCTGTACTCATATGCTTTGATATTTGTAGTGCAAAGATAATACATTTGTATAACATTTGCAAGTCAAAGTTGTTTTGATACTCACAATTACATAGCAGCGGCATCTGTTCCGACCGGCTTTACGGCCTTGTCTGGCCGTGGCCGGTGAGGAGATAGCGGGTGGTGGTGATCTCGCGCAGCCCCATCGGGCCACGGGGGCCGAGTTTCTGAGTGGATATGCCGATCTCGGCGCCGAGGCCAAACTGGCCGCCGTCGGTGAAGCTTGTCGGCAGATTCACATACACGCACGATGCATCGACAAGCTCGCGGAAGCGGTCGGCCGCGGCGTCATTGCCGGTGATGATGCTCTCGCTGTGGCCCGAGCCGTGGGCGGCGATGTGCGCGATGGCCTCGTCGACCGAGCCGACGGTGCGCACGCCCATCTTGTAATCCATCCACTCGGTGTCCCAGGCCGAAGCCTCATCGGCCTCCACGAGCAGCCCGGCGGGATATTTGCCGGCGAGCGCAGCCAGTGCCTCGGTGTCGGCATGCAGCTCCACCTTGCGGGCGGCAAGCGGCTCAACAAGCGCCGACAGATCGGCGAGGCGACCGCGATGAATGAGCAAAGTGTCGAGAGCATTGCACACGCTCACGCGGCGCGTCTTGGCGTTC
>JAGANS010000042.1 GCA_017624155.1 Muribaculaceae bacterium
CGGGCGATTGCATTGCACAGAGGTTTGTTGAATACGATGTCGTCAAGCTTGGTTTCGGAACGCTCGACACGTTTCTCGACCCATAGCATCACAGCTCGCGCCAGATAATAGGATGCCACGGCGATAACCGCGATGACAAGCAGCATCACAGCCTCGCGCAGCAAAACCGATTCCACATGGTCGGACAGGAAAAGTCGAAGTTGCTCAAACATACATCGCAAAATTACAAAAATATTAGTAACTTTGCAAATATGCGAGTAGTTACACTTGACAATAAAGCCTTTGAAGAAGTCTGCCACGATCTTGCAGGAAAGGTGGTGATAGATGGATATTTACCCGATCTGATTGTTGGAATCGCTACGGGTGGAGTGTATGTGTCACGGCATATTATGCCAAGTGTGCCGCATGCTGTAATTTCGTGTCAGCGCCCTTCTACAGCGGTTAAGGATAGCAATAAAACTCTTATGAATATTGTGCAATGTCTGCCTTTATGGTGCCGGAATTTATTGCGGATTGCCGAAGCCATGTTGCTCGGATGCAATAAGTCAAGGCGCTTGCCGCAAGTGGATATTGATAAGGAATGCATCAACGCCATAAAGGCATCGAAATATATACTTGTAGTGGATGATGCCGTTGATAGTGGCAATACTCTGATGGCTGTGAAGGAAACAATCGAGTCACTTGACTCCGATGTCGAAATCCGCACGGCCGCAATTACAGTCACAACGTCCGCTCCGGCTATAATTCCCGATTATTATATTTATCATAACCGAACACTTATAAGATTCCCATGGTCGAAGGACGCCGCGAAATAGATTTGCCTCTTGCCGGTACTCTCACTGTAGTAGATCTTGACGGCACACTCGTGCGCGGAAATACTCTGCACGTATTCATGCGTTGCGCATTAAAAGCCATGATACGGCAAAAGCGGTTGTATTCTGCCATGCGACTGTGTACACTGGCTGTCTTGCGCAAAATGCACATTATATCGCATCGTCGAATGAAATTCGATCTGTTGAGAATGGCTCATATTGATGATTTTTTCAAGGATGAGTTTGTCAGAACTATAAAACTGATGATCAGGCATTCGGTAAGTGACGAACTGGATCGTTGCCGTCGCGATGGCTCAACAATATTGCTTGCTACCGCAGCAGCAGATATATATGTGCCGTGGATATGGAATGAAGATTATATTGCCACTCCGATACATGACAATCCCGACCATATCGAGTGCCGCGGAACTGTAAAAGCCAGCGCTGTCAGCGAATACGCCGAAAAAAACGGTATGAAAATACATACCGTTTTAACCGATCACATTGATGATTTGCCTTTATTATCACTGCCCGGTGTGCGCCGGGTGCTTGTCGCTCCGTCGGCCACAACACTGGCAGCTGTAAACTTTGCCGGACTGTCGCCTCATATAGTGCTTGACTGATATTTTCCTACACCTCCCGGCGGTGAAGGTGTAGGTGGTGCCGCGGAGGGTGGGGATGTCGTAGAGGATAGTGGCGGGAATGTCGGCCACCGGGATGCGGTCAGCGTCCTTTATGATTGGTGAGGGGATGCTGTACACTGATGTGAGGGCGTTGGGATTGGTCCCTGTGGCAAGGGGCGGCGTGGTGCCGTCGGCGCAGACGAGCGGTGTGGCTGTGCGCAGGCGCAGATTGCCGCCGATGTGCGACTTGATGCTGAGCGATACAAGTTGTCCATCGGTCCATTGCATATCGGTGATTTCAAATCCTCCGCGCGTCCTGAGTCCGCTCACTTGTCCATAGGCCCATGCGTCGGGCAGCGCCGGCAGCAGGTGAATGGCTCCGTCGTGACTCTGAACAAGCATCTCGGCAATGCCGGCCGTGCAGCCGAAGTTGCCGTCGATCTGGAATGGCGGATGAGCGTCAAACATATTGGCATAAGTGCCGCCGTTGGCATCGGCGATGGTGACTGCCGGGTCCTTCAGCCGCAGTTGATTCTGTATCAGCCGGTAGGCATGGTTGCCGTCGTGCATGCGCGCCCACAGGCACACCTTCCATCCCATCGCCCATCCGCGGCTCTCGTCGCCGCGCCCCGTGAGCGATTTTCCGGCGGCTCCGAAGAGTTGCGGATTTGTGTACGGCGATATCTGATTGCCCGGGAAGAGACCCCACAGGTGCGATATGTGTCGGTGGCCGCTATATTCACGGTCCCAGTCTTCGGCCCATTCCTGTATTTGGCCGTAGCGGCCTATGCGCATGGGTGATATGCGTGTGCGCAGGCTGTCGAGCGATACGGCAAACACCTCGTCATTGCCGAGTGTGCGTGCGGCAGCTGCGGTGTTGTACAGTAGATCGTAGACCATCTGATTGTCCATCGTCACACCGCCGAATATCGCAAGATTCTTTTTCTTGCCGTTTTCGTCGGTGTACGAGCCGAGGCCGGGATGATTTTCGGGCGAATTGGACGGCGACACTACCATATATCCTGTCTTGGGATCTTTTACCATGAAATCGAGATAGAACTCGCAGGCCGACTTCAGCATGGGATAGTAATCGCGCAGAAAAGCCGTGTTGCCGGTGTACAGATAGTGTTCCCACACGTGGTTGCAAAACCATGCGTTGCCCGTGGGCCATATTCCGCAGGCATGGTTGTCGACGGCTCCCGACGAGCGCCACAGGTCGGTGTTGTGGTGAAGAGTCCAGCCGCGGCAGCCATACATGTCGGCGGCCGATTGCCGGCCTGTGGTGCTGAGGTCGCGCACCATCTGCAGGAAAGGTTCGTGGCACTCGCTGAGGTTGCACACCTCGGCAGGCCAGTAGTTCATCTCCACATTTATGTTGGTTGTGTACTTGCTGTCCCAGGCCGGATACTGTCCCGAGCTGGGGTTCCATATCCCCTGCAGATTGGCCGGCTGGGTGCCGGGCTGCGAGCTGCTGATGAGCAGGTAGCGGCCAAACTGGAAGTACATCGAGGCGAGCGACGGGTCAGACGACTCTTTGAACTCTCTGATTCGCGTATCGGTGGGTTTGACAGCCTGCGCCGGGTTGATGCCGAGGTCGAGATTCACGCGGCTGAACTGCTCCCTGTAGCGGGCCACATGGTCGGCCCGCGCACGGTCGTAGGTCTTGTCGAATCTGTCGAGCCATGCAGCGGCCCTGACCCGGCTATCTCCCGATATATCATTGTAATTCACAAAATTTGTGGCTACCGACAGGTATACGGTGGCAGCGTCGGCATCACGCACCTGAATGGAGCCGGAAGTAGTGTCGGCCCTGCATGTGCCGCCCTCGGGCACTACCTTAATCAGAGTCGTTGCATGCAGCAGGTTGGGAATATTCTCCTCGGCCTCCTGACCTCCGCGTGTGTACACTTCGAGCATATTGTCGCTGCCCGGTACAATGTTTACAGAGGCTATGGAACGAGCGGTCTTGAGTGGCCCGGCAAAAGATGTGCCGAACGATAGCGCTCCTGGCCGCGATGCCTTGAGACGCACTATTATTAAGTTGTCGGTCAGCGAGGTGAATACTTCGCGAGTGTAATCGACACCTCCGGCAGTATAAGTCACACGGACCACGGCCTCATTGAGGTCGAGTTGCCGCCGGTAGCCGGTTGCGGCGGCATGCTCGGGCGGGAAATCGAGCAGCAGGTTGCCCACAGATTCATATATCATGCCATGGCCTGTAACCGAGCGGTCGGCCGTGATGTATTTCAATGACAGTTTTTGTGCCGAGGCATAATCGCCTTCATCGATCAGCCGGCGTATCTCGCCGAGATGTTCGCGGGCATTGGGATTGGCATTGTTGTATGGTGAGCCCGACCAGTAGGTGTCTTCATTTAGCTGAATGGTATCCTGAGTTGTGATGCCATACACCATAGCGCCGAGGCGCCCGTTGCCGAGCGGCAGGGCTTCCACCCAGTGGGCGGCAGGTTTGTCATACCACAGTGTCAGGTCGCCGGCGCCCGATTCACGGGCCTGGCAAAACGTGTAAAAAGCTACGAATAATATTGGCAGAAGTCTTTTCATGGAATAAGAGCTTGTTTAAAAACAAATGTTGACGTCAGGGTCGCATATGGCTGGGTAATTTTTATCTGAGGAGATACTATTTTTATATATCATGTTTTTCAAGAATTTTAATAATCATAAACTGATGTTTGAACAGATGCTGCGGCCCCGGCCATTCGCCGACGCTGTTCAACACGCTCTTCGGTCACGATGGAGTCCCATCGCTCCCTCATCGCGTATTGAACAGCGCTCGACGACTGACCGCCCTGACGTTAACATTTGTTTTTAAACAAGCTCTAAGCATTTGTATGCAAAATTACATGATAATGCGGATGCAATAAGGAAAAATCAATTCAAAAATTGTAAAAACAGGTCAAACGGGCTTCTGCGACAGAAATTACCATCTATGGCGGCAATCATCCCACCCCGACAGACATTGCCGTCGAAAACAATTTTGGATCTGAGGCGTTGTAATAGACAAGAAACGGCATTTTACTGGCTTCATTAAAAAAGCTGAATTACATTATGGAAGTAATCCGTTTTCCCAATGTCCCGCGCCATACCCCAAGACGCGGGCTTTTTTTGCGGCAAGTATCTGTCACATATTTGCGTGGTAGTGGATTAATTAGTAACTTTGCAGTAAAATACGAAGTTTTTTATATCTATGCGCAAGTATATATTCTCCATATTCATGGCTGCGACTGTGGCGGCTCAGGCGCTCGTAGTGCGTCCCGAGGCTGCCGGGCAGCTGGCGGCGCTTGTCGACAGCCCGGGAGGTGTGACCGATCTCACCGTCAGCGGGCCGATTAATGTCCCCGACATTGTATTCATTACCGAAAATATGCCGTCGCTCCGCACCCTCGACCTTGGCGAGGCAAGCATTGCGGCCTATACCGGGCCTCGTGTAGGCGGCCTTACGGCCTGGCCCGCATCATATATGCCGGCCGGAGCCTTTGCCGGCGCCGCCATTACATCAGTGACGCTCCCTGCCGCGGGAGTGCTTCTCGGCGATGCCGTGTTCGCATCCTCGGCCATTGAATCGTTCACACTTCCGGCTGCCTACAAGGAAGTGCCTGCCGGCATGTTCAGCGACTGCAAGGCACTCCGGAGTGTCGAATTCACCGCTCCTGTGGCCATCGACGACCATGCCTTTGCGGGCTGCACGGCTCTTGCGCAAGTCAAAGGCTCGCAGAATATCACTTCGATAGGAGATCGCGCCTTTGCCGGCTGCACGGCCCTTGCCGAGTTTGTGCCGGGAGCGTCGCTCACCTCGATAGGCAACGAGGCTTTCAGGTGCGCCGGCCTTACGGCTGTTGACCTTGCACCGGCAACGCGTCTGAGCAGTGTCGGCGAGTGGGCCTTTGCCTCGATGCCTTCGCTCACCGAGGTCGACCTCGGCAACTGCGCCAAGATAGGTCGCGGCGTGCTGTTCGGCTGCGCGGCCCTCAAGTCGGCAAGCTACAATGCTACCGAAGTCCCCGACTACGCCTTTGCCGGCGATACGGCCCACGACGGTGTCCTTGCACCCGGAACAACCACCCTGGGCCGCTATGCCATGAGCGGCATGAGCGGTGTTACCGACATAGACCTGCCCGAGTCGCTCGAGAAGCTCGACGATCACGCCATGGAGCACATGACGGGCCTCAAAAATATCAATGTGAGCGGTAACACAGTGCCTGCGCTCGGCGAGGATGTATGGCACGGTGTGAATCAGCCGGCCGTGAATCTCAACGTGCTCAGCGGCATGACCGACGAATACAAGAATGCAGAGCAGTGGCAGAACTTTAATATCGTATCGCAGAGCCTGTCGGCCGACGCCGTGGCCGATGCCGGTGCATCGGGCGTGCGCGCCCGTTTTGTCGGCGATGTGCTGCAGGTGCGCTCAGCCAATTCGGCGATATCCGGGCTGGCCGTATACGACCCTGCCGGCAACTGCCTCGCATTGCTCAGCCCTGATGCCGACAGCGTCGACGTCGACTGCTCGGCCCACACCACACGTATGTATATCGTCTATGTGCGCCTGTCCGATGGCACAGAGGCCGCTGTCAAACTCGCTCGCTGATGGGTAAGAACAAGCTTAGCAAATTCGCCGAGATGGATACTATCGGCCTCGTTTTCCAGTATCCGTTCTCGCGGCTCAGTGCCGAGGGGTTTGACTCCTTTCCGATGAAAGGCCGCTGGCACGAATTCTTTGGCAACGACCGGCCCATTGTGCTTGAGCTCGGCTGCGGCAAGGGCGAGTATACCGTGGGCATGGCACAGCTCTTCTCCGACAAGAATTTTATCGGCATCGACATCAAGGGCGCCCGCATGCATGCCGGCGCCGTGAAGGCCCGCGACATGAAAATGCCCAATGTGGCTTTTCTGCGTACACAGATCGAGCTTATCGAGCATTTCTTCGCTCCCGGCGAGGTAGCGGAGCTATGGATCACCTTCCCCGATCCACAGATGAAGAAGGTCACCAAGCGACTTACCGGCACACGTTTTCTCGGACTCTATCGCAAGGTGATGGCCGATGGCGGCATTGTGCGCCTGAAGACCGACAGCCCGTTTCTGTACACCTATACCCGCGCGATGGCCCTGCTCAACGGTCTGCGCTGCGAGGTCGATACCGACGACCTCTACCACTCCGGTCTCGTCGATCCTATACTCGCCATCCGCACCCATTATGAGAGCCAGTGGCTGGCCCGCGGCCTCACTATCAAATATCTTGCATTCGCCCTGCCGCACGACGGCGATCTTGCCGAGCCCGAGGATGACTTCGAGCGCGACACCTATCGCTCGTACTCGCGCGGCACAATCGATACAGGCATACTAAACAAAACACAGCAATGACACTCTATCCCAAGCTCATACTCGATGCCCTGCGCAATGTGCGCTATCCCGGCACCGGCAAGAATATCGTAGAAATGGAAATGGTGGAGGACGACATGCGCATCGACGGCAACAAGGTGTCGTTTTCGCTCGTTTTCCCCAAGTCGACCGATCCCTTTATCAAATCGGTGGTGAAAGCCGCCGAGCAGGCTATCCTCACCTATATAGGTCCGGATGTGGATATTATCGGCAACATCGCCGTCAAGACTCCGGCAGCACCCGTCGCCGAGGCGCACACGCCCGTATTGCCCGGCGTGAAGAATATCATCGCCGTATCCTCGGGCAAGGGCGGAGTGGGCAAGAGCACCGTCGCCGCCAACCTGGCCGTGGCGCTCGCACGCGAGGGATATAAGGTGGGATTGCTCGACGCCGACATATTCGGCCCGTCGATGCCCAAGATGTTCGGCATAGAAGGCGAGCAGCTCTATATCCACGAGGTCGACGGTCATAATCTCATCATCCCCGTAGAGCGCTTCGGCGTGAAGTTGCTGTCGATCGGTCTTGTCATCGACCCCGACAAGGCAGCCCTGTGGCGCGGGGCCATGGCCTCCAACGCTCTGAAACAGCTTATCGAGCAGGCCGACTGGGGCGAACTCGACTACTTCCTCATCGACATGCCCCCGGGCACGAGCGACATTCACCTCACGCTGGTGCAGACTATCGGTATAACGGGTGCTATTGTCGTAACAACACCCCAGCAGGTTGCCCTGGCCGATGCGCGCAAGGGGGTGGCGATGTTCCGCGAGCCCAAGATCAATGTGCCTGTGCTCGGTATCGTCGACAACATGGCATGGTTCACGCCCGAGAAGCACCCCGACGAGCGCTACTATATATTCGGCAACGACGAGTCTGTCGACAATATGGCAGCGGTGTATGATGTGCCTATCCTTGCCCGTATTCCCCTGGTGGCTTCAGTCGGCGACCATAACGACGCCGGCGCACCCATCGCTCTCGGCGACACAGCCACCGCATTTGCCTTCGCGCACCTCGCCCACGAGGTGATCGACGCTGTCGACCGCCGCAACCGGTCATTGCCGCCGACATCCAAGGTAGACGTGTCCAAAAAATGAAAAAGATACTGATAATCAACGGGCCCAATCTGAATCTGCTGGGACGTCGCGAGCCCGGAGTCTACGGCACGGCCACGATGGACGACATCATTGCCGATGTGCGTGCACGCTTTGGTGATGCCGAGATAAGCTATTTCCAGTCAAACCACGAGGGCTCGCTTATCGACCGCCTGCACGAAGCCGCATACGGCCCGTCGCCCGTCGACGGCATAGTGCTCAACGCCGGCGGCTACACCCATACCTCGGTGGCCCTGGCCGATGCCGTGGCCGCCATCGCGCCCCTGCCGGTGATAGAAGTGCATATCAGTAATGTACACGCGCGCGAGCCGTTCCGCCGGCTGTCATATCTCAGTCCGGTATGCGCCGGCACCATCACCGGGCTCGGTACACGTGTCTACGCTTTGGCCGTTGAGGCGCTGCTCGACGGCTGTCGCTGAAGCAGACGCCGGCTCAGATGGCGGCGCACGGGGGTGTCGTATAGGCGCAGTGCCGCCCAGGCCAGCAGGATTATGCCCGGGAAGAGCAGGGCGCATACCGGCCATGCCTCGCCGAAGGTGTAGCCGTGAGCCCATACCCAGGCATAGAACATATACATCACCGGATAGTGGATTATATATACCGGGTAGGAAATCTCGCCCAGGAAGTTGCATGTGCGGGTCGAGAATGCATCTGTGGTGGTGCCGCAGGCTCCTATATATACCAGCAAGGGGAATATCAGCAGTGTGCACACCGTGTCATAGATACCGTTGAGCAACGATGCCTCGGGGCCGCCGACATACGGGCACGCCATCACCAGGGCAATAGCGGCTGCGCATATCCAGAAGGCGCCACGTATGCGGCGCGGCCTGAATCCGCGGCTTATAAGCAACCCGGCCGAGAATGAGAAACTCAGTCGCATGAATCCTCCTACAAATCCCCAGTCGGCCAGGCTCCAGCCCATTCCGGTATGATAATATCCCGACATATTGCCGAGTGCGCAGGCCGCCAGTCCGATGCCCGACAACACTACTACGACGCGCAGGGCGCGCGACGACAGGCGGTGGAGCACTATGGCATAGAGTATGCTGCCTATATATTCAAAGAACAGTGACCACGACGGGCCGTTGAGCGGGAACATCTCTCCATTGCCGCGCACATCGGCCCCTGTGCCGGGAATCACAGGAATCAGGAACAGCCCCAGCACGAGCGACAGCACGAGCATCGACATCGGCATCGGTGTGCCGTCCCAGCGCACGCTGCCCTGTATAATATACGACACTGCCCCGAGCAGTACTGCCAGTATCACCATGGGATGCAGGCGTATGACGCGCCGCAGCATGAAGCGGCCGGCAGTCATCCCACGGCGCCAGCGATCGTCGTATGCATATCCGATTACGAAGCCCGACAGCACGAAGAAGAAGTCGACGGCAAGATAGCCGTGATTCATCATCTGGTCGGTAGGCGACGTGGCGAAGCCCTCGAAGAAGTGATACCATATTACAAGCACGGCGGCGACGCCGCGCAGGCCGTCGAGCAGTTCGTAGCGCGGTTTGGCCGATGGAGAGGCAGGCAGCGGATCAGGATTCATAGCGATAGATTGGTCGGTTCAAAACTTTCTGCAAAGGTACGGCTTTGCGGTCAGAATGCGTTTGCCCTACATCAAAAAATCACATCCGGCCGGCGCGGATGCGGCTGAGGGTGGAGAGGGTGATGCCGAGATATGAGGCGATGTCGGTGAGGCGGGCGCGGCGGCAGGCTTCGGGCTGCTGAATGGCGAAAGCCCGATAGCGTCCGCCGGCGTCGAGCGTGAGACGTTCCTTGTGTGACTGGTGCAGCCGGCGGTATTCGTCCTCATGTATAAGGCTCCACCATATCGCCATGTCGAGCCGCTGTGTGACGATACGGCGCAGATTGTCGACGGCAATGCCGTAAGCAAGCACAGGTTCGATGGTTTCGACACATTCCTCCGATGCTTTGCCATAGTATACTTCGTCCATGCTGAATACCAGTGTGCCTTCGGTCGAGAATGATGTGGTGATTTCTTCGCCGTCGACTATCCAGTAGCTGCGTGTCATGCCTGTTTCGATGAAGTAAGCCAGTCCGCGGGCCTCACCTTCATTTACAAGCCTGTGGCGTTTCGGAAAACGGCACGGCATGAGCAGTGAGGCAAGCTCGGCGAGCGACTCGTCGCTTACCGGGCAGCGCCGCAGCATACGGCCTGTTATATTGGGTATCCGTGCTATATCTGTCATTTAAGCAGGTTTAGGGCATATTTAAAAAGTCGGCACATACACCTGATAGGGGTATATGTGCCGATATTGGTTCTAAAGATTAGGGCCATATAATTAAGGATTAACCTCTTAACCCAATAACCCTTTAACCTTTAAATTCATTCGTTGTTGTTGACGTCGAGTACCTCGATCTCGAAGACGAGGGTGGCGTTGGGACCGATGCCTGCCTGAGGCACACCCTTCGTGCCGTAGGCGAGGTCGGCGGGGATATAAAGAATAGCCTTGCCGCCCTTGCCGAGCATCTTGAGACCTTCGCCGAAGCCGGGCACTACGCCGCGGGGCGAGAATGTGGCGGGCTGACCTTCAGGGCTCTGATCGAATACAGTGCCGTCGATGAGCTTGCCGGTATAGTTGACCTTAACCATCGAGTTGTCCTTGATCTCGACGGGTTCGCCGGCTTCGATGATCTTGTAGCTGAGGCCGCTGTCCGAAGTCTTGATTTCGGGATCGGCAGCCTTGAGCTTCTGAATATATTCCTTGCCTGCGGCCTCGTTCTTCTTGGCTTCGGGAGCCTCGGCGGCGAGCTCGGCTTCCTTCTGTGCCTTGAGCTGCTCAACCTGTGCCATGAGCGAGTTCATCTTCATGCCGAATTCGCGCATTGCATCATAATCGATGGTGTCGGCCATGAATACCTTGCGGAAGTTTGCGATGATTTCGTTGCGGTTTACCTGGATGCCCTGCTCCTCGTATGACTTGAGTTCGCGTACCATTTGGCCGCCTACCTGCAGACCCATGATCACGGCCTCGTCGTCGGCGTTGGCAAATGCCAGCTGTATGCCCTTGAGGATGTCTTTCTTTGTCTTCTCGTTCTGCATTGTGCTGTCAAAGCGCTGGAAGTCGTTGAGCACGTAGCCGCCGATAGCGCTGCCATAGCAGATCGAGATCGAGTCGGAGAGTTGCTTGGGCACGAGGCTTTCCTTGTTGGCGTCATCGCCCTTCGAGCACGAAGCGGCCATAATCATCATGGCTGCACATGCTCCGTAGATAAATTTTTTCATTGTCCTATTTTTGATTAGTTTATTTTATAACATCTATGAGTTCGACGGTAAAGTCGAGCGCCGCATTGCCGGGGACAGCACCCGTGATGCCCTCCGGACCATAGCCGAGCGATGCCGGCATGGCTATGCGGTAGCGGCCACCCGGCTGCATCAGCAGCAGTCCTTCCGAGAATCCCGGGGTGAGTTCGTTTACCTTGAATCGCACCGGACGTCCCGTTGCGTCGGCCACAGTGCCGTCGGAGAAGCGCAGTGTGTATTTCACTTCCACAGTATCGTCGGCCGTGGGTTTGTCGCCCGAGCCCGGCTTTTCCTCGATGAACACGAGTCCCGAGGGCCGGCGCACAGCGCCCGGAAGCGATGCCACGGAGTCGAGAAATGCCTGCTGCGATTCGGGAGTGAAGCTGTCGGGCAGGTCGCCGGGACGCGTTGCGCTGATATAGCGGTCGATCCACTTGTCGGCCTCCTCGGCGCTGAGGCCGGTGGGCTGTCCTTTCACTACCTGTGCCAGTGTGGCTATGAACACGTCGTTGTCGACCGGCACACCGAGGGTGACGAGCTGGTCGAGCGAGCCGCGGATATAGTTGCCGAGCACAGTGCCGACGGCGGTCGACAATGTATCGGACGGAGCGATGACCTGTGCGTCGGCAGCCGGAGCGAATGCTGCGGCCGCGAGCACACAGGTGAATATTTTATGCAGCAGCTTCATCCGTCACTTTTTGCCGACAACCTCGAGCAGTTCGACATCGAAGATAAGGGTCTGGTTGGGACCGATGGCACCGCCTGCGCCGTTGGGGCCGTAGGCGAGTTCCGAGGGGATGAACAGGCGCCACTGGCTGCCGGCGTTCATAAGCTGCAGAGCCTCGACCCATCCGGGAATCACCTGAGTGACGCCGAATGTGGCGGGCTCGCCGCGCTCAACACTCGAGTCGAATACGGTGCCGTCGATGAGTTTGCCCGTGTAGTGTACCACCACGCGGTCGGTGCTGTCGGGTTTGGGGCCGTTGCCCTGCTTTATCACCTCATACTGGAGGCCCGAGGGGGTGATCTTCACCTCGGCGCGCTTGCCGTTGGCGTCGAGGAAGTCGCGGCCGGCCTTGGCATTGGCCTCGCTCATCACCTTGGCGGCTTCCTGCTGCTTGGCTTCGAGCGCTGTGAAATATTTCTGTATCTCGGCCTTAGCCTCGTCGTAGCTCATCTTGGGTTTGGAACCGTAATATACGGCGGCAACGCCGTCGGCAAAGTCCTGCACGTTGATGGTCTCTATGCCCGAGGCACGGAAGTTGTTGCCCATGCTCAGACCGAGAGCGTAGCTGAGGCGGTCTAATTCTTGATTTTCCATCTTGTTATTTATAGTATGTATATGTTAGTTGCTGAAAACTGCGGCAAAGTTACGGCTTTGCCACCGACTATCCAAAACTTAAAACAAAAACCGCATCCAAAAGGCTTAAAATTAAGTTTTTTTGTATGTCAGAACCGACGGCATGCCTTTTTTTTATCCGAAAAATGGTATAAAAGTATCATAATTATGAATTAGATGTGTTTTTGAGCGCGGAATTGATTTGTATAAAATAAATTTGATATATCTTTGCAGTATTAATTGGAAAAAAACTATCATCAAACCACATAATCAAAATAATCTACATGAAGAAATCGCTACTCGTACTTCTATCGGCTATGATGGCGGCCGGAGCTTATGGCCAGGGCACCATTACGCTTACTACCGGAGCCGAGCCGGGCACGGCGGTGCGCCTGCTGCCAAATGTGGTATCAGCCACGGTGCCTGTATCCATCGACTTCGGTGACGGAAATGTGCAGAAATTCACCGTCGACCCGTCGCTCCCCGACTATAACCGCTGGATCGACGGCACAATCCGGGGCACGACAATCACCATCAGCGGCAACATCACCGAGCTGCAGCTAAGCAACGCGGCCCTTACCTCGGCCGAGGTAAAGGATATGTCGCACCTTGCCAAACTCGATCTGTCGGACAACGAGATGACATCGTTCCGCCTTATGTCCTATACTCCGCTCGTGGATCTCGACCTGAGCAACAACCGCCTGATAAACAATCCGTCGGAGGGTTCCAATCTCACTCTCGATTATGCGGGCGAGTCTCTTCGTGACCTCGATATCAGCCACAACACAGGCCTGCAGTGTCTTGATATGCGCGACCTTACCAATCTCGAATATCTCACGGCCAACGACTGCCCCGAGATGGCGTCGGTATTCATCTGCATGCCCGAGGAATCGCATGCCACCCTGCGCAATGTCAATCTGGCCAACTGCGCGCTCAGCAACTTCTATCCGGTATCTCTGCCGTCGCTGCACCTGCTCGACCTGAGCAACAACCAGCTGATGACCGAGTATACCGACAATCCATTCGTGCTGGGCAACTATCCACAGCTGACCGACCTCACGCTCTCGGGCAATAAGGGTATCGCCACCCTCGATGTCACTCCGTGCAGGAATCTCACCAGCCTCTATATCGACGGTACGGGTATAACCCATATCGACCTTACCCAGGCACCCGAGCTGATATCACTCAATGTGAGCAATACGGAGATGACATCGCTCGATCTCGGCAACAACAAAAATCTGAGTGTGCTGCTGCTCCACGACACAAAGATAAGCGAACTCGACATGAAGCTCGTGCCGTCGCTCAGCTCGCTCAACATCGCCAACACTCCCATATCGCGCCTCGACCTGCTCGGTGCCTACTTCCTCAGCAGCTTTGATGCCTCGGGTTCGCAGCTCGAATTTCTCGACTTTAACGGCATACAGCCCGAGCACATGAGGAAGGTGGATCTGCGCAACTGCCCCAACTTCACATACGAGTCGATGGCATATACACTCAAGACCCTCCCGATGTGCCGTCAGGCCTGGTCGACCAACCTGTTTGTCGCCGGCTCCAAGGCCGAGCACGCCGACATAGAGTTCCTCACCACCCCCGAGATGAAGTGGATATGCGACATCACCGGCGACGGCACGGCCGAGTTCTCGCCCCTGAGCGTGACCCTCGACGGCGCCACCGATACCGGCGAGAACAAGACCGGTGTGCTCGAACGCCTCTATCCCTATTCCGGCTACAGCCTCAAATACGACCTCGACGTGATGCAGACCGAAGGTGGCCGGTTCATACTGGCACAATGGCAGCCCGAGTGGTTCCAGACTGTGGCCAGCGTACACGACTCGGCCCTTAAGGGTGTGCCGATGTGTGTATATTCATACCCCGACGAAGGAAAATGCTTCAAGAGCGTCACAGTCAACGGCAAGGAGATAAAGTCGCCGTGGTTCATTATCTCGGAGGATGCCACTGTGAAGGTAAACTTCGAGGACGAGGATCCCTACATCAGCTTTGGCGTAGAGCCCGGTCAGGATCTGTCGTTTATCCTCAACACCGCCAGTCGCAACGGTTCGGTATGGATCGACTGGGGTACCGGCCAGCTCACCGAATATCCCGGCCAGTATCCCTACACCAGCGGCTCGGCCGAGGTGAAGGGTGTGCGTATCGACGGCAAGGCCGCCGGCAGCATTGTCACCGTATATGGCGACATCACAGCGTTCGATTGCAGCGGTTTCGGCGAATACGGTCTTGAATGGGGCCTATGGGACAATAAGATCAACTCGATGGACGTGACTCACTGTCCCGGCCTCAAGCTGCTCAACATCTACTTCAACCCCGTGCCCGCGCTCGACCTGAGCAAGAACACCAAGCTCGAGGTGCTCAACTGCAGCTACACAGCCATCACATCGCTCGATCTGAGCGCATGTCCCGACCTGATGTGGCTTCAGGCATATTCCGACAACAGCGGCGGTCTCACCGATGGTGTGAAGAGCCTGTCGGCGATCGATCTTACCTGCCTGCCCATCCTCCAGTATCTCGACGTGAAGGGCAACGAGCTCTCGACGATCGATCTTACCAAGAATCCGTATCTACGCTGGGCCACCCTCAGCGGCAACAACCTCACCTCGATCGACCTGACGCAGAATACCGAGCTTGAGGAGCTCAGCCTGATGCAGAATAAGCTTGCAGCCGTCGACCTGAGCAAGAACACCAAGCTCGACGAACTCAATCTCGACCATAATAACATCAGCTCCATCGACCTGAGCGGCAATACGGCCCTGCGCCGCCTGTCGCTCGCCTGCAACAACCTCCACAAGGTTGATCTGTCGAAACTCAAGGGTCTGCAGATGATTTACATCAACGGCAACGGCATGAGTGCCGAGGAGCTAAACGACTTCTACTACTCGCTGCCTGTCCGTGTGGATGACGGCTCCGTCGACAAGGGCGCGATGAGCGTCAAGTGGGATCTGTGCCTGTATCAGGGTCTCGACGACAACGCCAATGACGCCGACCGTTCCGACACATCCATCGCCATCGACCGCGAATGGACTCCCTCGCACCGCGGTGTCAACCAGGGCTGCGACAATGCATATCTCGACATTCTTCCCGCCGCCAACGGCACATTCACCGTCACCGATGCCGCCGGCAAGGTATACACACACGGCTCGAAGGTGGAGAAATACCTGCCTCTCACCATCAACGCCGTACCCGATGCCGGATACACATTCCATTCCTACTCCCTCAACGGCGAGACACCCGTGATGTCCACAGCCTTCGACATGCCCGGCATCTATACTAAGCTTGCCGTTACATTTGCCAAGAGCGACGGCATCGCCGACGCTGAAACCGACGGTATGGCAGTCGCAGCGGCCGACGGCGGTATCACCGTCAAGGCTGCCGGCGCGCACGCCACCGTATATGACGCCGCAGGCCGCATGGCTGCTGCTGTCGATGTTGACGGCTCGTCATTTGTAGCTCTCGCCCCCGGCCTGTATGTGGTATATGCCACCGACACAGCCGGTAACTGCATCGCCAAAACTGTTTCTGTAAAATAATCATAATGTAATCCCGGCCGGCCGCCGTCATTTCGGGCGGCCGGCTATAAAATCAATCCGCTATGAAACATATCCTGTCTGTTGCGCTTGCCGCCGGCATCGCTATCTCCACAGCCGCCGAGACCGTCCCCTATAAGTCCGACATAGGAGACCTCAGCTCGTATGATGTCGATGCCGCGTGGGTCAACATCAACAAGGGCAACCGCCGCTCCAACGGCTTTACATTCGACCGCCCCGACATGACAAACTTCACGACTCCCGCCACCAAAGGGGGAATGGTACATAACTTCGATACAGAATATGAAGCCAACTGCTGGCTTATCTCGCCCGGGATCGACCTTACAGCCGGCACGGAGTATACCGTCACCTTCTGGACAAAGACCGACGGTGCTGACAACGAGGCATTCAAGTTGTGCTCGGGCAATGAGCAGACTGTCGACGCCATGACAAACGTGCTTATTGACAAGCCGTCGTACTCGCATGCCGACGATTTTGAACAGCAGTCGGTAAGTTTCACTCCCGAAACCGACGGCGCATACTTCTTCGGCATAAACTGTTACAGCGACATTTACACATACAACTTTCATGTGACAGGTTTCGCCGTGAAAGTCGCCGGAGCCGAGGATCCTGATCCGGAACCCGTCGACCCGCCGAAAGAAGCACTCCCGTTGCCTTTTGAATACACGTTTGCCGATGCCGCCGCATTTATCGACGACTGGACAAGCCGCCATGGCGACGACGCATATTCCAACAATCCATGGTCGCTCAACGCGTACAGCGGCTGGGCCGAGTTCGACAAGGCCTATGGTGAGAAGGAGAACAACTGGCTCATATCTCCCGAACTTGTATTCGACGAGGCCGGCACATACATGCTCACCACTGTCGGCATGGTGAATGGCAAACTCGAATATCTGCTCGGTACCGATGTCAATGATTTCGGCTCGTTCACCGCTTTCGCCGAACTTGAGGCAGCAGAATTTGACAATGATATCCAGCATGACTTCCCCTTCACAGTGGCCGAGGCCGGCAAGTACCGCGTGGCCATCCGCGCATGTGCCGAATCCGGCTCTTACATGGGCTATCGCATCAAGCGCGTTAAGGTGAAGGCCAATAAGCCCGTTCCGGCCATGATTACCGATCTCAAGGCCGAGGCAAGCGCTCTCGATGAGCTTAGCGTGACCCTGAAATGGACAAATCCCGACACTGATCAGGCCGGTCAGCCTCTCGACGCCGTCACAAAGGTGGAACTTTACCGCAACGGTGCTCTTGTGAAGGAATTCACCGACTGCGCAGTCGGCGCCGCCATGGAATATACCGACGCCCCTGCCGAGGCAGGCGTATACACCTATCACGTGCTTGCCTATAACGCCAACGGCGCACACGATGCCGTTCCTGCCGAGGTTTCGGCCGGTTACGTCGGTCATCCCGTCGTAGAACTGCCCTTCAGTTTCAATGCCACGGCCAATGCCGGGATTGCCCCGATGTTCACCTTTGGCGATGCCGACAACGACGGCGTTACATGGTATTTCGACACCAGCTGGGAATATTCCAAGGTATTCCGCATCAAGGCCGAGCTTATCGCCGACCTCGACGACTACCTTGTCACACCCTATATGAAACTCGAGCCGGGCTACTATTCGTTCACACACGATATCGCCGCCCGCTTCAACAATTTCGAAGCCGGCTACGTCACCGACCGCCATAACCCCGCCGCCACCTTCGTGAAGCTTCACAGCGAAGAGAATATTCAGGAATACGGCACACAGGATAAGCGTTACCTGCTGGTAGTCGATGAGCCTATGGAGATAGCGCTTGCCATCCATGCCTGCGGCTCGTCGAGCTCGGCCGCTTACCTCGACCTCTCCGTATCGGAATTCGGCCTTGAGGCAGCCCCCCTCGTTCCCGCAGCTGTCAATGGCCTTGAAGTTGCCGAGGCCGACGGCGCCAAGGCTTGTGTGATCAGCTGGACTAATCCCACAGTCGACAATGCCGGCCTCACGCTCGATGCCGCGATGCCGCTTATCCTCACAGTGAAGCGCGACGGCGAGGCAATAGCCACCCTTCAGGGCGACGGATACCTCCCCGGCCGCGAGTGCAGTTACACCGACGCAGCCATTGAGGGTCTCAGCCAGGCCGTTTACACCGTAGAGATTGCCAATGCCAACGGCCCGTCGGAAGATGTGGCTCCCGAGGCAGCCCTCTATTTCGGCGATACTGTCGACATGCCTTACGCTTGCTCGCAGTTTGCCGACTGGAGCCTTGTCAACACAGGCGTTTCGTACTACGAATGGGAGCGCGATGATGTGGACGGGACTCTTGTATGGAGCAAATATTATGGCGAAGGCGAGGATTTCGCGCTGTCGCCTTTCTTCACCTTTACCGAAGGCGATGAATACACCGTCAGGGCTACGCTCTGCAACGAGAATACCGACGAGATGACCGTTAAATTTGTCAGTGCCACCGTGGCCCGTGAAGGATACGATACAGCAGTCGAGACATTCGCCATCCCCGCCCTGACCATCGACATGGAGTACACCGCCACGATCAAGGCTGCCGCAGCCGAGACTCTCGCTGATGATGCAGCCGAGCCTCAGGCCGACAAGACTGTGACTCCTGGCAAACGCGCCCTGGGCTTCGGCGCAGTGACCACAGGACTTCTCCGCATCACCGGTTTCAGCATCGACAAAAAGGAAACAGACGGCACTATAAGCACCGTAGTTGCCACCGCAGGCGCTCTCCGCTATGCCGCCGGCAAGGTCAGCGCCGATCGGGAGATGGCCTTCACCGTGGCTGATGCCACCGGTCGTGTGCTCCTTACCGCTACCGGCACTGAGATCGATCTCACGGCATTCCGCGGCCTGCTCCTCGTAGCCGCCACCGATGCCGCCGGCCACACCGCCACACTCAAGATCAATCTCTGATTTACCGACGCCTCAGCGTCCTTTCAATAAAAAACTCTCAGGCCATCCGGCCTGAGAGTTTTTTATTGAATAAATACTGAAAACAGTTGTTGGAATTTCAAATAATTTATGTACATATCGCAAGCATCGACGGCTCCTGGTCATTCCAAATAGCGCTGTTGCAGATCTTCACCGCCGAGACCTTTTTTCCACCCGCGGGATAATCAACACCACATCATGCATTCTGCAAAACCGGCTTGACGCCCTCTCGAAGTAAGTTTTTTCTTGTCGGAAGCGAAATATTTTGTATTTTTGCCGAAAATCTTGATGCAATGACCTACCAATATGATTTTCTCGTTATCGGCTCGGGTATAGCCGGTATGAGTTTCGCGCTTA
>JAGANS010000043.1 GCA_017624155.1 Muribaculaceae bacterium
CCCTTTGGAAAAGGCGGCAAAGCCGGCCCGGTTTTTGAGTAGAACCTGATCAGCCGCGTCCGGCTTCAGCGCAGGGCAGGCCCTGCGCCCTCCCGCAAGAGAAAGAGAAGAAGAATGAGAATTCAACATTCCCCATTCAACATTCAACATTCTCAGCAAGGCCCCGCAGGTGATGTCGACACCCCCGGGGCCTTTGTAGCATTAAACCACCATATATAATATGTTCACCTTATACAACGTATATGAATTATAAGAATTACTCCGTATGCCCGCCGGCGGTGGCGATGCCGATATCACAAGACGCCTTTCCAAGACTTATCCTATTGGTCGTCGGTTACTTGTCCCCAGGTTGCACCTGGTCCTCAGGCTCCACCTGGGGTTTTCTCACGATTGCGGGGCCTCCGACCCCTTGCGCGGGGGCGGTGATGGGATTAAAACAGCACAGGCCCCGCGGGGGTACCGCGGGGCCTGTGCGTATTATTTTACGGATCAGTATTCGTCCCAGGATTTGATTTCGACGGAGTCGGGGGAGAGGGTTGTGAATGCTGTGATGAATGCTGAGGCAAGGCGGGCGTTGGTGAGCAGGGGAATGTTGAGGTCGATGGCGGCGCGGCGTATCTTGTAGCCGTTGGTGAGCTCGGCTGAGCTGAGGTCGCGGGGTATGTTGACCACGAGGTCGACGTCGTGGGAGTGCAGGATGTCGAGTGCCTGTGGCTTGCGGTCGGGCTCGGAGGGCTTGTATACCAGGGTGGATGCTATGCCGTTGTCGCTGAGGAAGCGCTGTGTGCCTTCGGTGGCGTAGATGCGGAATCCGCGGCGGTCGAGCATACGGGCTGCATCGAGCATGGCGGCCTTGTGTTTGGCTCCGCCCGAGCTGAGGAGCACGCCCTTGGAGGGGATACGCTGACCAACGGAGAGCATCGATTTGAGGACGGCTTCGCTTGTCATCTCGCCGAGGCAGCCAACCTCGCCGGTGGAGGACATGTCGACACCGAGGACGGGATCGGCTCCCTGAAGGCGCGAGAATGAGAACTGCGATGCCTTGATGCCGACGTAGTCGAGGTCGAAGGCGCTCTTGGCGGGCTTCTCGACGGGGAGGCCGAGCATGACGCGGGTGGCGAGGTCGATGAAGTTGATCTTAAGCACCTTGGACACGAAGGGGAATGAGCGTGAGGCGCGCAGATTGCATTCGATCACCTTGATGTCGTTGTTCTTGGCGAGGTACTGGATGTTGAAGGGGCCGGAGATATTGAGGGCCTTGGCGATCTGTGAGCTTACCTTCTTGATGCGGCGCATTGTCTCGACGTAGAGTTTCTGCGGGGGGAACTGGATGGTGGCGTCGCCCGAGTGCACGCCGGCATATTCGATGTGCTCGCTGATGGCGTAGGCCTTTATCTCGCCGTTCTGTGCCACGGCGTCCATCTCGATTTCCTTGGCGTCCTGGATGAATTCAGTCACCACGACGGGGTGTTGCTTGGAGACGTTGGCTGCAAGCTTAAGGAATCTTACCAACTCGTCGGAGTTGGAGCAGACGTTCATCGCGGCACCGGAGAGCACGTAGGATGGCCGGACAAGCACGGGGTAGCCGACCTCGGCCACGAAGTCGTGTATGTCGCCCATCGAGGTGAGTTCGCGCCAGCGTGGCTGGTCGATGCCGAGGCGATCGAGCATCGCTGAGAATTTGTGGCGGTCCTCGGCGTTGTCGATGCTCTTGGCGGATGTGCCGAGGATGTTGACTCCGGCGGCATCGAGGCGTGTGGCGAGGTTGTTGGGTATCTGACCGCCTACGCTGAGGATGGTGCCGTGGGGCTGTTCAAGGTCTATGATGTCCATGACGCGCTCGTAGGTGAGTTCGTCGAAGTATAGTCGGTCGCAGGCGTCGTAGTCGGTGGAGACGGTCTCGGGGTTGTAGTTGATCATGACGGCGCGCCAGCCCTGCTTGCGGACGGTCATAAGAGCGTTGACCGAACACCAGTCGAATTCCACGGAAGAGCCGATGCGGTAGGCACCTGAACCGAGCACTACTATGGAGCGGTGGTCGCCGAGGTATTCGACATCGTTTTCCGTACCATTATATGTAAGGTAGAGATAGTTGGTCATGGCGGGGTACTCGGCGGCGAGGGTATCGATCTGTTTCACCACGGGTACTATGCCGAGGGCCTTGCGGCGGGCGCGGACGGCAAGGTTGGCCTGCTCGGCATCGGTCATGTTGTCTTTGAGCACCGAACGGGCTATCTGAAAATCACTGAATCCCTGTTGCTTGGCCAGTCGGAGCAGGTCGACGGGAATCTCGTCGACAGCTTTGTATGCCTCAAGCTCGCGTGCGGTATTCATTATATTCTGCAGCTTATACAGGAACCAGCGGTCGATCTTGGTGAGCTCGTGGATGCGGTCGACGCTATACCCGCGAGTCATGGCGGCGGCAAGGGCAAAGACGCGCTTGTCGGTGGGCGAGGCAAGGGCACGATCGAGGTCGGGAATTTCGACCTGTTTGTTCTCTACGAAGCCGTGCATGCCCTGACCGATCATGCGGAGGCCCTTCTGAAAGGCTTCCTCAAATGTACGGCCGATAGCCATCACCTCGCCGACGGATTTCATGGAGGAGCCGATCTCGCGGTTGACGCCGTGGAACTTGCCGAGGTCCCAACGGGGAAGCTTTACCACGACATAGTCGAGAGCCGGCTCAAAGAATGCGGAGGTCGACTGCGTGACGGAGTTCTTGAGGTCGAAGAGTCCGTATCCGAGGCCGAGCTTTGCGGCCACGAAGGCCAGTGGATAGCCGGTGGCCTTGGATGCGAGGGCCGAAGAGCGGCTGAGACGGGCGTTAACCTCGATGACGCGGTAGTCCATCGACTGGGGATCGTAGGCGTATTGTACGTTGCACTCGCCCACGATGCCGATGTGGCGTATGATCTTGATGGCGAGGGAGCGCAGGTAGTGGTAGTCGTCGTTGCTGAGGGTCTGCGACGGGGCGACAACGATGCTCTCGCCGGTGTGTATGCCGAGGGGGTCGAAGTTCTCCATGTTGCAGACTGTGATGCAGTTGTCGAATCGGTCGCGCACCACCTCGTATTCCACTTCCTTCCAGCCGCGCAGGGATTTTTCGATGAGCACCTGCGGTGAGAATGCCAAAGCCTTCTCGACAAGGGCCGACAATTCGTCGGCATTGTCGCAGAAACCGCTGCCGAGGCCGCCGAGGGCGTATGCGGCACGGACAATGACGGGATAGCCGAGGTCGTCGGCTATGGCGAGGGCAGCGGGGACATCGGATGCGGCGCTGCTGCGGATTGTTTTCACATCAATCTGGTCGAGTTTCTCGACAAACAGCTCGCGGTCCTCGGTGTCGATGATGGCGCGCACGGGGGTGCCGAGTACCTTGACACCGTAGCGCTCGAGGATGCCTCGGCGGTATAGCTCCACGCCGCAGTTGAGGGCGGTCTGGCCGCCGAATGCGAGGAGGATGCCGTCGGGGCGTTCCTTCTCGATGACGCGCTCCACAAAGTCGGGAGTGACGGGGAGGAAGTATATCTTGTCGGCAAAGCCGTCGGAAGTCTGTACCGTGGCGATGTTTGGGTTGATGAGAACGGTGGTGATACCTTCCTCCTTCATGGCTTTGAGAGCCTGTGCGCCTGAATAGTCAAACTCGCCGGCCTCGCCTATCTTGAGGGCACCGCTGCCCAGCAGCAGCACTTTTTTGATTGATTCGTCTTTATTCATAATGATGCTCGTGGACAGTTGTCAGAGAAGGTTGATGAATTCGTCGAAGAAGAACTCGGTGTCGCGGGGACCGCTCGAGGCCTCGGGGTGGAACTGGGCCGAGAAGAAGGGCTTGGACTTGTGGCGTATGCCCTCGTTGGTGCCGTCGTTCATGTTGATGAAGAGCGGTTCCCAGTCGGCGGGGAGAGTATCGTTGTCAACGGCAAAGCCGTGATTCTGCGATGTGATGTAGCAACTGTTTGTGCCTGCGCGGCGCACGGGCTGGTTGTGTGAGCGGTGACCGTATTTGAGCTTGTAAGTGCTTGCACCGGCAGCCTTGGCCAGCAGCTGGTTGCCCATGCAGATGCCGCATATTGGCTTGTCGCCGTCGAGAGCCTTGCGGATGTTCTCGACGGTCGTACCGGCGAAGTCGGGATTGCCTGGACCGTTGGATATGAAGAGTCCATCGTATGGTATCGTATTGAAGTCGAAGTCCCACGGAACGCGGATTACGCGCACGCCGCGGGCGACAAGGCAGCGGATTATATTGTGCTTGATGCCGCAGTCGACGAGGACCACGCGCTTGCCGTCTTCGGGGCCGTATTCCTTGACTTCAGAACACGATGTGAGGGCAATGAGGTTCTCGGCGTTGGGGTCGTAGAAGTCGATCTCGTCGTCATTCTCAAACACAATCTTTCCCAACATTGAGCCACCTTCGCGCAGATGTTTGGTCAGGGCTCGAGTATCGATGCCATAAATGCCGGGGATATGCTGCTGGCGGAGCCAGTCGGCGAGGGTTCGGTCGGCGAGCCAGTGAGAATGTTCCCAGGCATAATCCTGAGCGATAATCGCGCGGCAGTGGATGCGGTCGCTCTCGAAGTGGCGGCTCAGATCGGGAGTGCCGCCTTCGGGCGGAACGCCATAATTACCTAAAAGTGGGAAAGTAGTTACGAGAATCTGCCCTTCATAAGAGGGGTCGGTAAGACTTTCGGGATAGCCCGTCATAGCGGTGTTGAAGACAACTTCCCCTGCTGCAGGGGCCTCATAGCCGAACGAACGGCCTTCAAAACGGGTGCCATCCTCAAGAATCAGAGTGGCGCGTCTGGTTTGTCGCATGTGCGTTAGACTGGTTTTTAAACGTTAGCCGGTCCTGAATATACAAAGACCATGCAAAGGTACGAAATTTTATCGGATGTATTTTTAAACAAGCTCTATAATTTTCGGGTATCAGTTTTTTTTCGTACTTTTGCGGTATCTAAAACCCTAAAAACCTAAATATAGACAACTATGCGTCTTATTATCGAACCGACTTATGCGGAAGTATCGCGCTGGGCAGCCAATTATGTGGCAGCGCGCATCAATGAAGCCAATCCCACTGCCGAACATCCATTTGTGCTCGGTTGCCCTACGGGCAGCTCGCCTCTTGGCATGTACCGCGAGCTGATCAAGCTGTGCAAGGAAGGCAAGGTGTCGTTCAAGAATGTAGTGACATTCAACATGGACGAGTATTGCGGCATCCCCCGCGACCACGAGCAGAGCTACTACACTTTCATGTGGACCAACTTCTTCAATCAGATCGACATCCTGCGCGAAAACGTAAATATACTCAACGGCAATGCTGCCGATCCCGTGGAGGAATGCAAGCGCTATGAGGAAAAGATCGCCTCGTATGGCGGCATCGATCTGTTCCTGGGCGGCGTAGGCCCCGACGGCCATATCGCCTTCAATGAGCCGGGTTCGTCGCTCACCTCGCGCACCCGCATGAAGACTCTCACCCACGACACCATCATCGCCAACTCGCGTTTCTTCAACAACGATATCAATCTCGTGCCCAAGACAGCCCTCACCGTAGGCGTGGGTACAATCATGGCCGCCAAGAGCGTGCTTCTCATCGTCAACGGCCACAACAAGGCCCGCGCCCTGCACCACGGCGTGGAAGGCGGTGTGTCGCAGATGTGGACAATCTCGGCCCTGCAGCTCCATCCCAAGGCACTGATCGTAGCCGACGAGGATGCCTGCGGAGAACTTCAGGTGCAGACTTACCGCTACTTCAAGGATATCGAGAGCGCCAATATCGATCCGGCCACTCAGCTGTGATCTGAAACAATCGGGGTGTCCGGGTTGTTATAAGCATACAATCAACATAACACAACCCTAAAACACTCTCCCGATTATGGAACTCGAACTCCATCGCGAACATGACCATGAGGCGCACCGCCGCCATAAACTTCTGAAGTTCATTGTAAGGACAACCCTTCAGGCTGCCACACTCGCTACCGCGATCTGCGCAGTAAAAGAGCTCGGAAAGATCAGGCATCACGTCAAGGAAATTGAACGTCGCCGCAAGTAATCATAAACGCCTCCGCAACCGCGGGGGCGTTTATGGTATACAGCCGGTATGGGATTATTGAATCCCTGTATCGAGGTCGTCGAGAGTAAGGCCCAGCAGCCGCATCTGCCTGAAAAACTCAGGCGCAGTGACTGTGAGGAATTCATGGCGCCGCTCGGCTTCGACACGAGTGCGTGCATCATCGGCAAGATAATATCCCATACCACGGCGCATACTGATTATGCCGCGGGCCTGCAGGTAGTCGTAGGCCTTGAGGGCAGTATGCGAGTTGACACTCATCAGGGCAGCAAGATCGCGCACCGACGGCACACGCTCGCCGCCCCGCCACAGCTCCGACAGGATATTGGCAAAGGCATAATCGACTATCTGCTGGTAAATCGGTTTGTCGGCGTGAAAATCCATAGGCATCAGTACTGCATACGCCTTACACGGCGGTAAATCAATATTACTGTCACGGTGAGACACACTATGGTAATGCCCGTGAGGGTGTTGAGCAGGCGCGAAAGGATATGATTGACGATCTCGGGCACCATCTCGTCACCGACATTTTCCGAGGCTAATGCGGCGACATTTTTAGCCTCGAATATAGCGACGACAAAGCCGATAAGGCCCGATATAATCCCATAGCCGAGGAGAGTGCCGATGGCGGCTCCGATGCCTTTGAGGACACGGTGCCGGCGGGCGATGAGCACGGTAAGGAGCACCACGGCGACCGGCGTCAGCTCCATGAACAGACGCTGCAGGATGAATATCGGACTGAGCAC
>JAGANS010000006.1 GCA_017624155.1 Muribaculaceae bacterium
GCCATACATCTGGCTCTGATAGCCTGTGGCGTCAGACCGGGCGACGAGGTGATGTGCCAGAGTTTCACATTCTGCGCGTCGAGCAATCCGGCGGCCTATCTCGGTGCCACACCGGTATTTGTCGATTCCGAGGCCGAGAGCTGGAATATGGATCCTGCACTGCTCGACGCAGCCATCGCCGACCGCATCGCCGTCACAGGACACAAGCCCAAGGCAATTATCCCCGTGGCCCTGTACGGCATGCCATACCGCATCGACGAGATACTTGCTGTAGCAGCAAAATACGACATCCCGGTGATCGAGGACGCAGCCGAGGGCTTCGGTTCGCGCTTCGACGGCAAAGTGCTGGGGACATTCGGCCGCTTCGGTGCGCTTAGCTTCAACGGAAACAAGATGATAACCACCTCGGGCGGCGGAGCATTGCTGTGCCCCGACAAGGAGACAGCCCGCGAGATAATGTGGTATGCCACCCAGGCCCGGGAGAGCTACCCTTACTATCAGCACGAGGTTATCGGCTACAACTACCGCCTGTCCAACATATCGGCCTGCATCGGTCTCGGCCAGTTTACCGTGCTTGAACAGTATCTCGCCCATCACCGCCACGTACAGCAGCTCTACTGCGAGTTGCTCGATGACGTGGACGGCATAGAGATGCACCGCAATCCGTCGCCACGCTGCGACTCAAACTTCTGGCTCTGCACCGCGCTGCTCGATCCTGAGATCCGAATCGTCGGCCAGGAGGATGCCTATCGCCGTGTGATAACCGGTGCCGTCGGCGGGGCTGCAGGTGTGACACACACCGCAAAATCCGCCACCACCGACTGCCAGCCTGCCGATAACGTGGAGGCATTGCGCGTAGCTCTCGACAAGGCCGACATCGAAGCACGGCCATTGTGGAAACCGATGCACCGCCAGCCTGTGTACCGCAATTCACCCGCCTATGTCAATGGTGTGAGCGAGAGCCTCTTCCGCCGCGGTATATGCCTGCCCGCCGGTCCCTATGTCAGCGACGATGACGTCCGCTACATCACCGACACCATCAAAGCCAGTATTGTCAGATGATTCAAATATTCAGGATCTGTCTGCGCCATTATTTTACATCCCGCCGAAACATAAAAACTGACGTATTAATCATTTAAAAGTACAGCTACCTCTTCTTTTAATTTTGGAATATCATTTATTACAATTCCCCATATTGTATATGGCTGTAAAGAATCGTATGCATGGACAATATAGTTCCTCGTCCCCTTTATATTCTTGGCATTTGTAATGGCTATATCCGGATCTAAGGTTAGAATCTTAGACATTGCCTCACCAATTATTCCGACCTGACGTTCCAACGCACTTCTGAACATATAGTCATCCAGAAATACTTGATATTGCCTTGGCCTTTGACTTAGGAATAATTCTATTGCGTCAATAGCAAGCATTATATCCTCAAGATACTTTTTGATTCTCCTATCCATATATCAGCTGTTTTGTTTCGTTGAGTTCTTCTCTGAAATATTTATTCCTGATAAAATCCTCATCTACCAAATCTATTCTACGGCCCATCAGTTCTTCAAGTTCCATATAGAAATTCATGAAGTTTTCGCCGGCTACGAGAGGATCCGGGTCATGATTGAATGTAGCTGAAAAATCCACATCGCTTTTATCGTTGAAGCGTGTAGTAAGAATAGATCCGAATACATAAAGCGCCTTGACCTTATACTTCTTGCATAAGGCGATAATCTTCTGCATATTGTCAGTGATCAGATACATTTGTAATAATTCTGATTAAAAAAAGTAAAAAGGCTGTGAAGTATCGGTTAAGACAAAACTTCACAGCCTTTCTTATTTCGCAGTTAAGTGTCTATGACTATTATACCGGGGACTCAGTTGTTAGGGGCTTCGTAACGGTAGATGTCCTCCAGGCGCAGGTTGAAGCGCAGGCTCGAGTACGGCAACAGGGTGGGCGTATAACTCGTGCCATAAGCAGCATCGTAGGGGATGATGATTTCGGCGGTATCACCTACATGCATATTCTCGAGAGCTACCGACCATCCCTGAATGACTCCGTTGCAGCTGAAACGCGAAATACCCAGCTTGCCGTAGCTGTTCACAAGATTGGATGAATCGAAGCGCTCGTCCTCGCATGTGAAGCCCTGGTAACGCACATCCACTGTGGATGTGTACAGCGGAGTGAGGTTGCCCTCTGTCTCACTGCGGTCGTTAAAGTAGTGTATCAGGATAAATATGCCCGGATTCCACGCCGGAATCAGCGTCGTGTAGTATGGTGTGCCGTCGGGATTCTTGCGCTGCTGCATCTCTGCCACCCAGTCGTCGTTTTGCTTGCGCCATGTCTGATAGTCCTTGAGATCGTAGTTGTCATCATCATGACAAGCCGAGAAAAAAGTAAGCGCGATGGCTGCGACAGCTATTATCGATAATAACTTTCTCATATCAGAAGCTCACTTTGGGTGCCGAAGCGGCCTCGGCATCGGCCTTGAACTGGGGCTTGACGCCGAAGCCGGCCATCGAAGCCACGATAGAACGTGGAAAAGTACGCACTGCTACGTTGAAAGCCTTTACCTGCTCGGTATAACGGCCTCGCTCGGTTGCGATGCGGTTTTCAGTGCCCTCAAGCTGGGTCTGCAGATCCTCAAACTGCTTGTCGGCCTTGAGATCGGGATAAGCCTCGCGCACGGCGTTGACATAAATCGAGAGGGCCTTGCCAAGGCTCTGCTGGGCGGCATTGTAGCGGTCGAGATCTCCCTCGGTGGCGGCTGCGCCGGTGTTTTGCAGGGCATTGGCTTCGTTGTAGGCGTCGGTAAGACCGGCACGGGCGCGGGTCACATTCTCAAAGGTATTCTGCTCGTGAGCGGCATATCCCTTGACAGTTTCCACAAGATTGGGAATAAGGTCGAGACGGCGCTGATACTGCACCTCTACCTTGCTCCACTGCTCTTGTACGTTTTCGTCCATGGCCACAAGGCCGTTGCGGGCGCTCACATACCATGAGCCCAGGAACACGAGCACAAGTACTACGACACCGATTATTATTGTCGACTTTGATATTTTTTTCATGTCAGATGAGGGGAGTTGGGTTTGTAAAATATTTTATTTGAGTTTACGCAGCAGCGAGTTGAGCGACACGCGGCCATGGATGATCTTGTGCAGGTCATCGATAGCCACACGTTCCTGCTCCATGCTGTCGCGATGACGCAGCGTCACGGTACGGTCTTCGAGGCTCTGATGGTCGACGGTGATGCAGTAGGGAGTGCCGATTGCGTCCTGACGACGGTAACGCTTGCCGATAGAGTCCTTCTCGTCGTAGTGCGTGGAGAAATCGAACTTGAGATCATCGACAATCTCGTGGGCGAGCTCGGGCAGGCCGTCCTTGCGCACGAGCGGCATCACGGCACACTTCACGGGAGCGAGAGCGGCAGGCAGGTGAAGCACTACGCGCGAATCGCCGCCTTCGAGCTTCTGCTCCTCGTAGGATGAGCAGAGAACCGACAGGAACATGCGGTCGACACCGATCGAGTTCTCGATCACATAGGGGGTATAGCTCGAGTTGAGCTCGGGATCGAAATACTGGATCTTCTTGCCGGAGAATTTCTCGTGCTGCGACAGGTCGAAGTTGGTGCGGGAGTGGATGCCCTCTACCTCCTTGAAGCCGAACGGCATCAGGAACTCGATATCGGTGGCGGCATTGGCATAGTGGGCGAGCTTCTCGTGGTCGTGATAACGGTACTTCTCGTCACCGAGGCCGAGAGCCTTGTGCCAGCGCAGGCGCCATTCCTTCCAGTACTTGAACCATGTCATCTCCTCGCCGGGACGCACGAAGAACTGCATCTCCATCTGCTCGAACTCGCGCATACGGAATATGAACTGGCGGGCGACGATCTCGTTGCGGAATGCCTTGCCGATCTGGGCGATACCGAAGGGGATACGCATGCGACCGGTCTTCTGCACGTTCAGGTAGTTGACAAAGATACCCTGAGCGGTCTCGGGACGCAGGTAAACGGTCATCGCGCCGTCGGCAGTGGAGCCCATCTCGGTCTTGAACATGAGGTTGAACTGACGCACCTCGGTCCAGTTCTTGGTGCCGGAAATGGGATCGACGATCTCCTCGTCGATAATTATCTGGCGCAATTCGTCGAGATTATTATCGTTCATGGCCTTGGAGAAGCGTTCGTGCAGAGCTTCGCGACGGGCCACGAGCTCGGCAACACGGCCGTTGGTCTGGCGGAACATGTCCTCGTCAAACGATTCGCCGAAGCGCTTGCGGGCCTTCTCTATCTCTTTGTTTATTTTATCGTCGATCTTGGCGATCTGATCCTCGATGAGGACGTCGGCGCGATAACGCTTCTTGGAATCGCGGTTGTCGATCAGAGGATCATTGAAAGCATCCACGTGGCCCGAGGCCTTCCAGATGGTGGGATGCATGAATATGGCCGAGTCGATGCCCACGATATTTTCGTGGAGCAGAGTCATGGCTTCCCACCAGTATCGCTTGATATTATTCTTGAGTTCGACACCGTTCTGGCCGTAGTCGTATACAGCCGAAAGGCCGTCATAGATTTCACTTGAGGGAAAGACAAAACCGTATTCCTTGGCATGGGCAACGATTTTCTTGAAAACGTCTTCTTGTTGAGCCATTTCTATTATAGGTTGGATTATAATTCTGTTTTATCATGCAAAATTACAAATAAAACACGGATAGGCAATACAAAAGTCCCGCTTTTGACCTCTTTTAACGCCCGACACTCGGAAATCCGCCATAAAAAGGCTAACTTTGCACCCGAAAAACCGATCATTAAGAATTTTCTGAATAAAATCACATAGAGATATGGCACTTCAATGCGGCATCGTAGGCCTGCCCAACGTAGGCAAATCGACCCTGTTCAACTGTCTTAGCAACGCCAAGGCCCAGTCGGCCAACTTCCCGTTCTGCACCATCGAGCCCAATGTGGGCGTTATCACCGTGCCCGACGAACGGCTCAATAAACTGGTTGAAATGTGTAATCCCCGCTCGATAGTTCCCGCCACAGTCGAGATCGTCGACATCGCGGGTCTCGTGAAAGGCGCATCCAAGGGCGAAGGCCTCGGCAACAAATTTCTGGCCAACATCCGCGAGACTGATGCCATACTGCACGTGCTCCGCTGCTTCGACGACGACAACATCACCCATGTCGACGGCTCGGTGAACCCCGTCCGCGACAAGGAAATCATCGAGTATGAGCTTACCCTCAAGGACCTCGAGACCGTCGACGCCCGCATCGCCAAGACCCTCAAGCAGGCACAGACCGGCGGCGACAAGGTGGCCAAGATGCAATATGATGTGCTACGTCAGATCAAGGACGCCCTCGACGCCGGACGCCCGGCCCGCTCCGTACACTTCGAGACACCCGACGAACAGAAATTTGCACGCGAGCTCTTCCTGCTCACCTCGAAACCGGTAATGTACGTATGCAATGTCGACGATGCTTCGGCCGCCACAGGCAATGCATATGTCGATGCTGTCCGCGCCTCGATCGACGACCCCGATGCCCAGATTTTCGTGGTATCGGCTCAGACCGAAAGCGAGATCGCCGAACTCGACATCTGGGAGGAGCGTCAGGAATTCCTCAACGAGATCGGGCTCAACGAATCGGGCGTATCCCGCCTTATACGCGCCGCCTACTCGCTGCTCGACCTACAGACCTACTTCACCGCCGGTCCCGACGAGGTGCGCGCCTGGACATTCCGCCGCGGCTCCAAAGCGCCGAAGTGTGCCGGCATCATCCACACCGACTTCGAGAAGGGCTTTATCCGTGCCGAGGTAATTAAATACGACGACTATGTATCGCTCGGCGGCGAGCAAGGCGTGCGCGAAGCAGGCAAACTCAGCGTCGAAGGCAAGGACTACGTAGTACAGGACGGCGACATCATGCACTTCCGCTTCAACGTATAAGAAACGCCTTCGTCTTTCCTCGACAGATCGCCCGGGGTGCATCATTGCGCCCGGGCGATCTGTCGTTTTGTGAACATGCCGACAAACCGGAATGTTATATATTCATAATATCTGACAATATGAAAAAGATTCTGTTAACAGCCATACTGGCAATCATGATGTGCCTGACCGCATCGGCCGACAAGTATTCGATCAACCGCAGCGACCTGCCCGAGACCGCCCAGGAATTCCTTACGACTTATTTCCCGAAAAACAAGGTCGGAATGGTGAAGACCGACCGACACCTGCTCAAAAAGACCGACTACGATGTCAAACTTACCAACGGCACCAAAATCGAATTCAACAACAAGGGCGAGTGGACATCGGTCGACTGCAAGACGCGCGAGGTACCTTCCGAACTGATTCTTAAAGCCATACAGCGCTATATCAGCAAGAATTTCAGCGATGTGAAGGTCGTGAAGATCGAGCGCAAGCCGCTGAGCTACATCCTCACCCTATCCGACGGCATAGAACTAAAATTCGACCGCCTCGGCATCTTTCAGTCCATGAAAATGGATGACTGATTCTTCCATACGCTTTGTCGATCACCTCAAAAATTCATAAAGATGAAACTCCTGAAAAATATATTGCTGGCAGCATGCCTGATGGCCGGGGCAACAGCCGCCAAAGCACAGTATTACGAGATAGCCAATCAGATTCCGAATCTGATCTCGCCGGCGCTGTCTGGCTCTATGGCCTATAAAGGATTTGTCGAGCTAACAGGCATAGGCGGTGTCGGCACC
>JAGANS010000044.1 GCA_017624155.1 Muribaculaceae bacterium
AAATTTGTCGTATCTTTGCGGATGATGAAACATGATTGGAAAAAGATTGCCATGAAGACACTCGACTGGCTGGCGAATATCGTTATCGCGGTGTTCTGCCTCGGGGTGTTGTATATTCTTATCCAGATATTTGTGTGCGTGTCGTTTACGATTCCTTCCGACTCGATGTATCCGGCTATCGAGCCTGGCGACCGCGTATGGGTGGACAAATGGCTGACCGGGGCGCGGCTGTTTGATATATTTGATGCTGCCGAGGGCAAGGCCGTGGACATAAGGCGCACGCCGCAGTTGCGCCGGTATAAAAACGGCGACGTGCTGGTGTTCAACTTTCCTTACCGGGGTTCGTGGGACACGATTGCCATGGACTACCGGGTGTATTATATAAAGCGCTGTATGGGCATACCGGGCGATACGCTCGAGATACGTGATTTCCGATATTTTGTCAACGGCAAGGAGGCGGAGAAAGGCCCGAAGCGCCACTCGATAGCGCCGTATTATCCGCCCGACTCGGTGGCCCGGGCGAGCACTGCGGGCTATCTGGCTTTTGCCAAGGACAGCATCGACCGCTGGACGGTGCGCGATATGGGGCCGCTGTATATACCGAGCCGCGGCGGCACGGTTGAACTGACACCGGCCAACTGCCTGCGCTACAAGCAGCTGATAGAGTGGGAGACGCACGACACGCTGCGCATCGACAGCCTGGGGCGGGCGACTATCGGCGGCGTGAGGGCCGACCGCTATACATTCAGGGAGAATTATTATTTCATGGCCGGCGACAAGTCGTACAATTCCAAGGATTCGCGCTACTGGGGGCTGTGTCCCGAGCCGTTCATAGTGGGGAGGGCGGTGATGATATGGTGGTCGGAGGACCGTAACGGGCGTCTGCGCTGGCGCCGGATGCTGAGGAGGCTGCAATGAGGGTGACGCGCGGGATGTTGCTTGACATCGCCACGGGCATTCTGCTTGCGGCCGGGCTGTATGAGTGCGGTCTGGGACTGGCGCAGCTCGGAGGGCTGGCGGCATCGGGCCATACGGACTATCCGGCGACGGGAACATTCTACAATCCCGGGCCTTATTGCGGATTCCTGGGGATGCTGCTGCCGGTGGCGCTCGACCGGCTGATGCACGGCCGCGGGCCGGGACAGTGGGCAGCCGGCGTGTATGTGGCCTGTGCGGCATTGCTGATGCCGGTGCTGATGGGGCGCACGGGCTGGATAGCCGCCGGTGCGGGTTGCCTGTATGTGGCGGTGGCCGCCGGGCGGCTGCGGCGATGGCGACGGCTGTGGCCGGTGGCTCTGGTGGCTGTTGTGGCAGCCGGGGCGGCGATGTTTATGCTCAAGCCGATGTCGGCCATGGGCAGGGTGTTGCTGTGGCGCACGGGCCTGGACGCGTGGATGGCGCATATATGGACGGGTGTGGGCTGGGATAAGGTGGCCGGCGCGCTCGGCGATGCACAGGAGATGTATTTTGCCACTCATCCCGGCTCGGTATACGAGGCCTGCGCAGGCACGCCGGCCTATGCCTTCAATGAATTTCTTCAGGTAGCGATAGCGTATGGCGCCGGAGCACTGGTGCTGTTTGTGGCGGCGATGGTATGGGCATTCGTGGCGGCGCGGCGCGGAGGGGGCCGGGGCATAGCCGGGTCGGTGCTCGGATTTGCCGTGGTGTGCTGTTCGTCGTACCCGCTGCAGTTCGGCGAGTTTATTGCTGCGGCAGGGATAATGTTGGTCGCAGCGACGCTGTCGTGGCGGTCGGTGAGGCCGTGGGGATGCGTCCTTGTGGCGGTGGCCGTTGCGGCGGTAGCGGTGCCGGCGGTTGTGGCGCAGCAGCGGCGCGAGGCCGACGGCGCCATGTGGCGCAGGGCGCGCTTCGCCTATATGTACCGGCTCTCGGAACGCGATCTGCAGTATCTCGACTCGGTGTCGGGCCGGCTTGGGCACTCGGCCGAATTCCTCTTTGACTACGGCAAGGCGCTGCGCGACAACGGGCTGTATGGCGAGTCGTGCGAAGTGCTCGCCCGCGGAGTGGAGCGGAGCAGCGACCCGATGTTTCTCAACCTGATGGGCCGCAACATGGAGGACATGGGCCGGAGCGGTGATGCGGCCCGGTATTACCGGCGCGCCGCGAACCGGGTGCCGGGACGCATGTATCCGCGCTACCTGCTGGCGATGCTATATGCCTCGCCACAGTATCGCGACAGCGCTGCGTTCATGAAATACTACAGGCAGGCAATGGAGGCCGAGCCCAAGGTGATGTCGCCTGCGATCGCTCAGATGAGGGCTGAGCTGGAGGCGCGGCGGCGGGAGGTGGAGGACGGCAGGTGAAGTTTTTTGGCCCTACTTTTGTGCAAACGGGATAAAGTTGCTAACTTTGTGCTGTCCAAACCAAATAAGTTATGACAAGCGACGACGAAAAACGCCTCAAGAGCGACCCTGACGGCCTGCTCACCTACGAATATCTGGCCAACAATATCGAAACCTGCGGCGCGGCTGACCTCGACGCCGTGGTTGAAAATCTGAAACGGGTCGACCTCAACGGCCAGTTCACGGCCTCGGCTGCCCGCTATCTCAATGCCATCGATCCCGAGGCTTATGCCCCTGCTATCAATGCTCTGACGGCTGCGACGATCGACAAGGACCGCGAGCACCGTTATCTGGGCAATCTGGTATCGAGCCTCTACGGCGAGGACTACAAGGAGCGTGCCGCCGAGCTGTCGGCCCGGGACGATAATTTCCGCCGCATATACAAGCGTCTGTATCCCAATCCCGAATCGTTATGACACGCAGGGTGGTATGGATGGCCTCGCTGCTGTGGGCCATGGCTGCGGCGCTGGGCTCGTGTGGCTCGGCTTCGGCCAAAAACGATAATTCAAGCACACAAAACACTGACTCTACAATGACTGAAAACCTCAACGCGGCCCCGGCAGACACCACCAGTGCCAAGGTGCAGGTGGAGACGACGCTCGGCACATTCACAGTGCTGCTCTATGGTGACACCCCGCTGCATCGCGACAACTTCGTAAAACTCGTCAACGAGGGCTATTACAACGGTACATTATTCCATCGTATCATCGACCAGTTCATGATTCAGGCCGGCGATCCGGCATCGAAGGATGCCAAGCCCGGTCAGCGCCTCGGCGCGGGCGGCCCGGGATATACGATCGAGGCCGAGATACAGTTTCCGCGCCACTTCCACAAGCGCGGCGCCCTTGCGGCGGCACGTCAGGGCGACCAGGTGAATCCGCAGAAGCGCTCGTCGGGCTCGCAGTTCTATGTGGTAACGGGGCGTCGTTATCTGCCCGCGCAGCTTGAGGGTATGCAGCAGCAACTCCGCGGCCAGCAGCTGCAGGCGACATTCAACGGCCTTGCCGCGCAGCATATTGATGAGATCCGCCGCATGCAGGCCGCCGGTGACTCCGCAGGCCTGAAGGCTCTCCAGGATACGCTCATCAGGCAGACCGAAGCCATAGTCGACGCCGAGCCGCTGCGTCTTACTCCCGAGATGGAGAAAGCATATACCGAGGTAGGCGGAGCACCGCATCTCGACGGCGCATATACCGTATTTGGCGAGGTGATCGACGGCATGGATGTAATCGACAAGATCGAAAAGGTCGAGACCGACGCCTCGGACCGCCCCGTGGAGGACGTGAGGATAATATCGATGAAGGTGCTCAAATGATAGAATTCCGGCGTTACACGCTGTCCAACGGTCTGCGTGTGATACACAACTACGACCCGTCGACAGTCATGGTGGCTGTCGACGTGCTCTATAATACCGGGGCACGCGACGAGTCGCGCCGGCTCACCGGCATAGCGCATCTGTTTGAGCATCTGATGTTCGGCGGCTCGGTCAACATACCGTCGTTTGACAAGGAACTCGAGAATGCCGGGGGCGAGAACAACGCCTGGACGTCCAATGACTTCACCAACTTCTTTGACATCGTGCCGGCGCAGAACATCGAGACGGTGATGCACCTCGAGAGCGACCGTATGCTGGGGTTGAGTTTCAACCCCGAGTCGCTGCGGGTGCAGCGCAGCGTGGTTACGGAGGAGTTCAAGCAGCAGTGTCTCAACCGGCCATACGGCGACATGATGCATGGCCTGCGCGCCGCGCTGTATGCGCCCGAGCATCCGTATTCCTGGCCCGTGATCGGGCTTGAACCGGAGCATATCGCCAAGGTGACCGATGCCGATGTGCGCGAGTGGTTCTATGCCCATTATGCGCCGAACAATGCCGTGCTGGCCATATCGGGCAATCTTGATTATGAGAGAGGCCGCGAACTGATTGAAAAATGGTTTGGCGACATACCGGCGCGTGATATCGCTCCCCGCCGGCTGCCGGCGCCGGGATTTCCGACTGGAATTGTGGCGCGCGAGATGCGCGGGGCCGTGCCGTATCCCAACGTGGTGGCGGCCATACCGATGGATCCTTACGGCACGCCCGACTATCGCGTGGCCGACTGCATTACCGACATACTGTCGGCCGGAAAATCGTCCCGCTTCTACCGGCGGCTTGTCGCCGGCGGCGACGGCAGCATCATCGAGGCCGACGCATCGATTACGGGCAGCGAGGATCCGGGGTTCGTGATGCTTACTGCACGCCCGCTGCACAATACGCAGGCTGCGCTCGATGCGGCCCGCGACGCACTCATGGGGCAGTTGCGACAGCTCGCGGTGCCCGGCGATGTGAGCGAGTATGAACTGCAGCGCACGCTCAACCGCTTTGAGTCGACATTCGAGCTGATGAACGCCGATGCCCTGTCGAAGGCGCAGAACCTCGCCATGGCTGAAATGCACGGCGAGGATATCAACGACACTGTGCCCCGCCAGCGGCTCATCACCACGGCCGACATAAGCCGGGTGGCCGCCAGGCTTGCCGACACGCCGGCGGTGGTGCTGTATTACCGACCTGAACAATAATAACACATACACAATGAAAAACGTAAGACAACTGTTACTGATTCCGCTGCTTGCCGCTGCCACCGTTGCGCCGGCACGCACTGTGGTGACCGATACCGAGGCGAGCGGCCACAGCGGCACGGCCCGCGTGATGAGCTATAATGTGCGCATCGAGGTGTCGGGCGACACCGCCGATATGTCGTGGAAGTCGCGGCGCCCGGGCGTAGTGCGCATGATACACCTGCAGGCTCCTGACATAGTGGGCATTCAGGAACCGACCGTGGCGCAGAAGGAATATATCTTTGATAATCTTCCCGAATACGGTCATTATTGCATCAGCGTGAACGATACGCTGCCGGAGAGCCGCACGGGTAACACGGCACTGCTGTATCGCCTCGACAAGTACGAACCGGTAGACTCGGGCTATTTCTGGCTCAGCGCCACGCCGTGGACACCATCTCTGCCATGGGATGCAAGCGATCCGTATTACCGTGTGGGGATATGGCTGCGGCTGCTCGACAAGGCTACCGGCCGGGATGTGTATGCTCTGACGACGCATTTTCCCTACATGTCGTCGGCCAAGGATGACGAGGTGCGTGCCCGGTGCTCGCGTCTTATTGTGGATAAACTGGCCTCGATAGCCGGTGACGATGCCGCTGTATTTGTCACCGGAGATATGAATACCGCACCTGTAGCAGGAGAACCCGACGCATCCGGCTCGCGCTCGCTGGCGCCGTTCTATACATGGATGCAGTCGGCCCGCGAGCAGGCGGTGGTGACCGACGATATAGCGAGCTTCAACGGATTTGGCACCGTCGCTCCTGATTCCAAGGGAAGTGCCATCGACCATATTTATTACCGCAATGCTCGTCCGCTGGTTTTTGAGACTCTGACAGCGTCTGATACGGGCCTGAGGTGGAATTCCGACCATTATCCGGTGGTGTGCACGTTCACATACTGAAATAAAATTTGCATAATCCGCAAAAAAAACATAACTTTGCGAAGCAAATGCGGCAGTAGCTCAGTCGGTAGAGCATCAGCTTCCCAAGCTGAGGGTCGCGGGTTCGAACCCCGTTTGCCGCTCAAACACGCTGCAACCATACGGGAATGAAGAATCTGGCGCCTCATATTAATGTTGAAGATTCGCGTCTTATCAATGGCCTCAGGGCTCTTGTTGCAATAATTTGTGGCCTTGAAGATGCACAGGAGGAAGAAATCGAGTTAGATTTTTCAAATACGCGTTTCATATCTCCGGTATTTGCTGTATCGCTTTTGGTATATCTTAGCAAGACCCAAAAGAAAATACAGCTAAAGAATTATTCGCCGTATATGCAAGTGGTGTATATGCATGATCCGTTGATGCCTGACAAGATGCGGGCTTCAATGTTTAGTGCTGTGTTGCAGGGATATAAAGGCAAAACCTATGTGCCGGTGGTGAGTTTTCCGGCGATTGCCGAGAGTGACCAAAAGGATGTTATATTAAGTGCTGTTGAGGATGTGATAATATCACAACTGTATATTAAGTCGAATATAGCGCAGGGACTAAAATATGTAATAAGTGAAACGATAGATAATATAACGGAACATTCTCAGTCGGAAAGAGGTTATATATTTGCGCAAGCTTATCCTAACAAAGGATTTCTTGATATATGTATTGCGGATACAGGTATAACACTTTTAGGAAGTTATAAAGCTGCGGGAATAGTTGATTATGAAAGTGATATAGAGGCTATACAGGCAGCCAACCGAAGAATATCCGCTAAAAATTTACCAAATGCGGAAAACAGAGGATTCGGAATATATACCACCAAGCAAATGCTTATAAATGGCTTGGGCGGTCAGTATATGATTCTGTCGGGTGAGGCATTATATATGAAAGGACCTGCGTTCGATGAATTTTTGGCATTGCCATCGGGTGTCAGATTTGAAGGTACGATAGTCGCATTAAGAATTCCGTATCAAAACAAATTGTTTAACTATCTTAACTATATTGACTGATATGACGACAATAGATATTTCTACAATACTCGGTGCGGACCTGCGTTCGCGGTATTCAGTACATGATCTGGTTGAGTATTTTCGTAATACAGACACGTCGATTGTTGCGGATTTCAGCAAAATACAGTTTGCGACTCGCAGTTTTATAGATGAGTTTTATAATGTCTTTATCAAAGGAGCGACAGAATTGCCATTCCATATAGAGATCACGAATATGCCTGAGAATATCAAGGCTACATTTGACTCGGTGAGCCGTACGCAGACCGGTGTCAAAACAGTTCCTCCTACTGCCCGGGTAAAGCAATTCGCCTCATTGGATGATTTACTCAGATATATGGATTCGATTCCTTTCTGAATAATGCTATATAGTATCAGGCGCCGGCAGGTCGGGGAGACATGCCGGCGCCTGATGTGTTTGTATGGGGTTATTTCTTTGTATGGGAGTTATTTTGTGGAGAAGGCAAAGATGATGGAGCGGTTGTATGTGTCGCCGGGATGCAGTGTGGCATCGGGGAATCCGGGCCGGTTGGGGGCGTCGGGATAGTCCTGACATTCGATGGCGACGGCATCGTAGTCGTTGTAATGATGGCCGCCCTTGCCAAGTGGGGCTCCCGAGAGCCAGTTGCCCGTATAGACCTGCACACCGGGCGAATCGGAGTATACGTCGAGTACGCGGCCCGAGCGGGGACTGTAAAGTTCGGCCTGAAGGATGATGTGGCCCGGCTGATAGTTGTCCACGGCCCAGCAGTTGTCGTAGCCCTTGCCGTATACGAGGGCCGGGAAGTCGGCTTTGATATCGCGGCCGAGTGGCTTGGCTATGGTGAAATCCATTGGTGTGTCCTCCACCGGACACAACTCGCCGGTGGGGATAAGGGTAGGATCGGTGGGCAGGTAGCGAGAGGCATACAGACGCAGAGTGTGGTCGAGCACACATCCGGCGTCGTGTCCGTCGAGATTCCAGTAGGCGTGGTTGGTGAGATTTATCACTGTAGGGGCATCGGTTGTGGCGCTGATGCGGAGGGTAAGGCGGTTGTCATCGGTCCATGTGTAGGTGGCCTCAACGCGGAGATTGCCGGGGTAGCCTTCGTCGCCGTCGGGGCTGAGCAACCCGAAGCGTACATAGTTGTCGCCTACCTCGTCGACAGTCCATATCTTGTGGGCAAAGCCTTCGGGGCCTCCGTGGAGGGCATTGGGTCCGTTGTTGACGGCCAGGGTGTATTCCTTGCCGTCAAGGGTAAACCGACCGCGGGCGATGCGGTTGGCATAGCGGCCGGGAATCTTGCCGGCGTTGGGACCGTCGTAGACCGATTCCTCGACGCTGTCACAGCCGGTGATAACGTCGGCGAGACGTCCGTCGCGGTCGGGGACGCATACGCGGGCTATGGATGCGCCGGCCGAGGACAATGTGACCGAGGCGCCCGAGGCATTGGTAAAGGTGATGAGGGTGACATCGCCGTAGCTGGTATTGTGGATTGTAGTTCTGCTTGTCATTCAGTTGCTGTTTTTTGTGATATAAGCTTATTCAGTAAAACGATATATCGGTCTGCAATGTTGTGGTAGTCAAATCTTGAGGCGGCATGGCGGAGGCGGTCGGCCGGGATGGGCCGGCTCAGGGCGCGGTCGACGGCCTCGGCTACCGATACGGCGTTGGGCGAGGCGGCGAATCCACTGATGCCGTCGGCTATTATATCGGCGCGGCCGTCGTGTACAAGACCCACGGGCACGGTTCCCGAGGCCTGCCCTTCGAGCAGTGTGGCGCCGAATGATTCGTAGTGGGAGGTGGACAGCACTACATCGGCATGGGCCATATATGAGCGCATGCGCTCGGCATCGGAAACCAGCGGCACGTGTATGTGTGGCAGGCGCAGGCCGGCCAGTGCGGCGGGATTGCGGCAGTCGCCGACAAACACGGCCATGACATCGTCGGAGTGGGCGTCGGCGAGCAGATTAAGGGCGTCGACAGCCAGCGGCAGATTCTTCACCGGATCGTCGATGCGTGCGGCGCAGAAGATGATGATTTTCTTGTCGGCGGCCAAGCCGAGGTCGGCGCGGGAATGGCGCGGCTCGCGTGTGAAAAGTGAGGCGTCGAAGGTATTGGGAATCATCTCGACGTGAAGCCGGCCGGTGAGGGCGCTGAGACGAGCCTTCTCCTCAAGCCATGAGCTGACGGCCACGAAGGTGATTCCGGCCGAATCGTAGAGCCGGCTTTTGCGCTCGAAGGTGCGGTAGCTGAGGTCGTGGGGACCGGCGGCGGCATGGAGCAGATGGCAGTTGTGGCAGTGCCTGGTGTAACGGTCGCAGAGACCGGCGTGGTGGCATAGCGCGGTGACATTCCACATGTCGTGCATCACCCATATCGTGGGCTTTGCGGCTGCGATCCGTCCGATTTCGTCGAGCGACAGCATACCCTGATTCACCCAGTTGAGAATGACAGCGTCGGCGTCGCGGACCAGGGGGTGCTGGGACAGCGGCAGACCGTCGGTGGCGATGGAGACTTTGAAGAGGTCGGAGCGCGACAGGCCGTTATGGGTGATGATGCGCAGATGTTCCTTAAGGAAAGGTAACCGGCGGCGCATGCCCGAGGCGGCCACCGTGACATATTGCGAGCCCGTGGTGGAGTGGGTGACAAGCATGCGGGCGTCCACGCCGGCGCCGCGCAGGGCCTCCATGAGGCGGAATGTCACGACCGAGGCTCCGCCGAGCGAATCGCTGTGATTGATGAGTGTAATCTTCATTTTGAGACGGATTTATGCCGTTGAGGCAGGGGAATCCCTTCACGGCGGGCTATAAGCAGCACAAAGCCGGCAAGAAGGAAGAACCGCAGGATGCCGTTGACGATTTCGGACGATGTGAGGCAATACATACCTATTACGTAGAGCACTGCGGCTATAGCGCAGTAGGATAGGATGCGGCCCACAGGGTAGGGGATGGGATACCTGGCGCGTCCCACAAAATAGCTGGCGAGCATCATGGCTCCGTAGGAGAAGAAAGCCGCCCACGCGCAGCCCATGTAGCCGATACGCGGTACCAGCAGGCAGTTGAGCGCGAGCGTGATGGACAGACCGAAAATGGAGAACCATGCGCCCCATATCGTGCGGTCGGTGATCTTGTACCATACCGACAGATTGAAGAATATGCCAAAGAAAAGTTCGGCGAGCATCACCACCGGCACAACCTTAAGACCGCTGAAATATCGTGGAGATATGAAATACTTGATGATGTCGAGATAGAACATCACGCCCAGGAATATGAGAAGCGAGAAGAGCACGAAGTATTTCATGGCGTCGGCATATACGCGGACACGGTTTTCGCCCTCGTCCTTGTCGCGTGCGAATATAAATGGCTCGTATGCAAAACGAAATGCCTGTATGAACATCACCATCACGATGGCTATCTTGTAGTTGGCGCCATATATGCCGAGGCCGGACATGGCATCGCCGCTGCCGGCGGCAAGGGTAGGGTAGAGGATCTTGTCGATGGTCTGGTTCATAATGCCGGCAATGCCGAATATCAGCAGAGGGGCCGAGTAGCGCAGCATTTCGCCCAGGAGCCGGGTGTTGAAGCGCCATTTGAATCCGCGGAGCTCGGGAATCATCATTACGAAGTTGACAACCGAGGCAATGAGGTTGGCCAGGAATATATATCCAATGCCGAAGTCGGGACGGTAGAACCAGTCTACCGAGCCGGGGGCCGCCTTCATAAGCCAGGGGCACAGCAGGATGAAGAACAGATTGAGTCCGATATTCACGCCGATGTTGACAAGACGTATCGCGGCAAAGCGCACGGGACGTTTGCGGTAGCGCAGATAGCTGAAGGGCAGGGCCAGGAATGCGTCGAGTGCCACACATACGGCCATCATCATCACGTATGATTCGTGGCCGGCACATTCCATCCACCGAGATACAGGCTCGATAAAGGCGGCCACGAGCAACACGAATACCGTGGATGTGAATGCCAGAGAGAACAGTGAAGTGGAATATACCTCCATCGGATCTTTCCACCGGTCATGGTTGGCAAAGCGGAAGAATCCCGTTTCCATGCCGTAGGTAAGGACGATGAGCACTACGGCCACCACGGAATATACGAATGTGACTACGCCGTATTCGGCCTGGGCAAAAGTAATGGTATATAGAGGCACAAGACACCAGTTGAGGAATCTTCCCAATATTGAGCTGACGCCATATATGGCGGTGTCCTTGGCCAGTGATTTGAGTTTTCCCAAAGTCTGTTGAATTAGAGCTTGTTTAAAAATAAATGTTGACGTCAGGGTCGCATATCGCGGAGCGTTTTTTGGTCTGTGACGAAGGAGTGTACTTGATGTACACGACTGAGGAACAGGTCGAAAAACGCCCGTGATATGCGATACTCGGGTAATTTTTATCTGAGGAGGAACTACTATTATATGTCATGTTTTTCAAAAATTTAACAATCTCACACTGATGTTTAAACAGATGCTGCGGCCCCGGCCAGTCGTCGGCGCTTTTCAACACGCTCTTCGGTCACGATGGAGCCCCATCGCTCCCTCATCGCGTATTAAAAATCGCTCGACGACTGACCGCCCTGACGTTAACATTTATTTTTAAACAAGCTCTTAATGGTTGGTATTATTCTCAGCCGAACAGTCCGAAGTCGGCACCGGGGCGTTGGGCGCCGAGGTGCTCGTAGGCCAGCGGAGTCACCTCGCGGCCGCGTGGAGTGCGTTTCAGGAAGCCTTCCTTGATCAGATAAGGTTCGTAGACTTCCTCTACGGTGCCGGGATCCTCGCCGAGAGCTGTGGCGATAGTGGAGAGTCCGACCGGGCCTCCATGGAATTTTTTTATGATAGTGTTGAGCAGCTTGTTGTCCACTTCATCGAGACCGTAGCGGTCGATATTCAGTGCCTCGAGGGCATAGCGGGCTATCTCGATGTCGATGTCGCCCGACCCCTTTACCTGGGCGAAATCGCGTACGCGCCGCAGCAGGGCATTGGCTATACGGGGAGTGCCCCGGCTGCGCAGGGCTATTTCGCCGGCGGCCTCGGTGGAGCAGCGGACCTTGAGCAGGCCGGCGCTGCGCAGCACTATCGAGCGGAGCACGTCGTGGTCGTAATACTCCAGGTGGCAGTTGATGCCGAAGCGGGCTCGTAGCGGCGATGTGAGCAGCCCGCTGCGGGTAGTGGCCCCCACGAGTGTGAAGGGGCTCAGAGACAGCTGCACGCTGCGGGCACCGGGGCCCTTGTCGATCATTATGTCGATGCGGTAGTCCTCCATCGCCGAGTAGAGGTATTCCTCGACGACGCGGCTCAGACGGTGTATCTCGTCGATGAATAGGACATCGTTCTCTTCGAGCGAGGTGAGTATGCCGGCAAGGTCGCCGGGCTTGTCGAGCACAGGTCCCGAGGTGACCTTGAATCCTACCCCGAGCTCGTTGGCAATGATGCCGGCGAGGGTGGTCTTGCCGAGTCCCGGCGGACCGTAAAGCAGCAGATGGTCGAGGGATTCGTGGCGCATGCGGGCCGCAGCCACAAAGATGCGCAGATTCTCCACGATCTTCTGCTGACCGTTGAAAGCCTCGAATCGGCCGGGACGCAAAGCGCGTTCGAATTCGCCGTCGGCTGCCGATTGTCCGGCTCTTATATCGAAATTGTCATCCATTGCAAGATTATGCGAAAGTCATTGTAGGAATTGTATAAGAACTTGTTCCCAAACAAGCTCTGAATCCTATACGTGTGATTCTACAAAGTTAGTAAAAATTATTGGAAAAAGTACAAATCGACCATTCTTTCGTGTTTGTTTTATCGCAGATTATTCGTAACTTTGTGGCAGATACACAAAATTCTGAATATAAACTATGAAAAGACAACTGTTATCTGCCCTGCTGGCTGTATTGATCGCTGCAGGAAGCATGATGGCCGGATCGCCAAAGCGTGAATTCCGCTCGGTATGGGTGGCTGCAATGGGAATTGACTGGCCGCTGACAACGGGTACTGACGAGGCTTCGCGCCTTGCCGCCCAGAAAGAACTTACTGATTATCTCGATGCTTATAAACAGCACAATTTCACAGGTGTGTGCATACATGTGCGCCCGCTTGCCGATGCTCTGTACAAGTCGAGTTATGAGCCCTGGAGCGCCTCGGTGTCGGGTACCCGTGGCGTGGATCCCGGGTGGGATCCTCTGGAATTTGCCGTAGAGGAGTGCCATAAGCGCGGTCTCGAGTGCTATGCATGGATCAACCCCTTCCGCGTTGATGCCAGCGGCCGCCGCCCCGACACTCCGCAGGATCGCAACTGGCGCGACCGCGGCATCATATTTATCCAGGGTACATGGACGGTCTTCGACCCTGCCGTGCCTGCCGCCCGTGAGCATTGCATGAAGGTAATCGAGGAGATTTACCGGAATTATAAGGTAGACGGTCTGCTCTTCGACGACTACTTCTATCCCGGCGTAGGTATGCCTACCGGCGATGTCGCTGACACCGCTCCCGACTATCTGCTGTGGAAGGAATCCGGCACGACCATGAGTATTGACGACTGGCGTCGCAACAATGTGAACACATTTGTGAAGGAGCTGTATGACCGCATACAGAAGGAGCGCCCCGACATGCGATTCGGCATCGGTCCGGCCGGCGTAGGCGGTAAGGGAGCGCCGGCTCTTGGCCTTGAAGGTCCCAAAGCTGGCCACGACTGGATGTATGACCAGATTTACTGCGATCCTCTGGCATGGCTTGCTGATGGCTCGGTTGACTTCATCGCCCCGCAGATTTATTGGACACATGAAAACAAGTCGGCACCCTTCGGCCCATTGTGCGAATGGTGGGCTGACATGGCAGAGCACTTCGGCCGTCATAACTATGTGTCGCTGGCATCGTACCGTGTAGATTCAAAGGAATTCGGCGGCAACAACGAGAAAAGCTGGGAGCAGTTTGCCCGCCAGGTACGCGACTGCCGTAAGGAGGCTCATGCCAACACGCCGGGCCAGATTTACTTCAACGCCAAGACTATTGATGGTCCCGCACATACAGGTCTGGGCGGCTACCTTGCCGACAAGGTATACAATCATCCTGCTTTGGTTCCGTTGGTCGATTGGAAGGAACACGTGGAATACAAGGCCCCTAAGGCCGTGAAAGTGACCGGCAATAAGTTGCAATGGAAGCCAGTGAAGGCTGATGAGAAAGCAATCATGCGCTACACCGTGTATGCTCTGCCTCAGGGTATGAGCGTAGAAGAGGCATCGAAGGGTGGCGACGGCATTGACGCCGAGTATCTGCTCGGAGTGAGCTACGAGCCGGCATTTGAACTGCCGGCCGACCGTACCGACGGCTATCGCTATGCCGTGTGCGCGTATGACGGCTACGGATATGAGTCGAAACCGGGCCTGTCGAAGCACTAAACTTAGGGTTTGAACGTTATAAAGGAGGGCTGAAGCTGCTTCAGCCCTCCTTTATAACGTTTGCTGATTGTAGATTATGAAGATACTACGCTTTATAGCCGCGATACTTGTCGCATTGACGTGCGTGGAGATGCGTGCCCAAGGCTGGCAGTCGGATGTACTCGGACAGGGCTTTGAGATGCGCTATGTCGATCAGGGGGCCGATTACTCGGGACCGGTGCGGTCGACGATAGTGCGCCTGCGGTCGTCGTGCGGCAAGGGGGTGGGTATATTGTATGTCCACGGCTTCAATGATTACTTTTTTCAGGCTGAGATGGCCCGTGAGTTCGCGCAGCACTGCTATGACTTCTATGCTGTGGATTTGCGCAAATATGGCCGCTCGATAATGGAAGGACAGCAGAAATTTCAGGTGCGTGATCTGCGTGAATATTTCGCCGACATTGATTCGGCTGTGGTGCAGATGCAGGCTGACGGTATCAGCCGTATTGTGCTTATGGGCCATTCGACTGGCGGCCTGATCAGCTCGCTTTATATGTCCGGTAAACCCTCGCCGGCTATATGCGCGATGATACTCAACAGCCCGTTTCTCGACTGGAATCAGTCGAAATTGCAGGAGCGTATACTGATACCGGCTGTCCGCTCGCTGTCGGGGCTTATGAAGTCGGTGAAGATACCGCAGGGTAGTGATGACGGCTATGCCCGCAGCCTGTTGCGGCAGTTCGGGGGCGAATGGGAATATAATACCGATTGGAAACTGATACATTCGCCGGCAGTCGAGGCATCGTGGATCGCGGCAATCGACGCGGCTCAGGATGTGGTGCAGAATTATCCTCATATAAAGGTGCCGGTACTGGTGATGCACAGCGACCGCAGTTACGGCCATGCCAAAGGTGCTGAATACGGGAATTCGGATGCAGTGCTTGATGTGGAGGATATATCACGCTACGGGCGCAGGCTCGGCTTCAATGTCACGGAGATAACCGTGCGCGGCGGTCTTCACGACCTTGCGTTGTCGGCACCGGTGGTGCGTCAGGCGATGTACGGCTACGTTTTCGACTGGCTGTCGCAGGTAGCTCCGGCCAATCTGCCGTGACTATGTGTCATTTGAGACCGCGGGCCTCGATGTAGGCAATCACCAGGGAGGCAATGGCGTCGACCGGAAGTTTGGATGTGTCGAAGGTGATGTCGTATGTGGCAGAGTCGCCCCATGTGCGGTCGGTGTAGAAATTATAGAATTCGGCGCGCAGGCGGTTGGTCTTGCGCAGTATGCTCCTCGCTTTCTCGGGCTTGTCGCAGTCGCCGCGGTCCATGATGCGTCGGATGCATACGTCCTCGCGGGCATGGAGGAATATGTTCACTGTGCCGGGAAAGTCGCGAAGCACATAGTCGGCGGTACGGCCCACAATGACGCAAGGCCCCTGTGAGGCAACCCGGCGCATAAAGTCGCTCTGGGCGCGGTATACGGATTCACCGCCGGCCGAATTGGGACCGGTGTACCAAGCCAGGGCGCTGTATCCCATGCTCATAGGCAGCACACCCGACAGAAATCCGGGAGCGCGTTCATCGTTTTTCTCGAATATAGTGGTGTCGAGGCCGGCATTACGCGCCGCGTCGATGAGCAATTCCTTGTCGTAATAGTCATAGCCGAGCAGGCCGGCGAGCTTCTGGCCGAGTTCGCGGCCACCGGCGCCGAAGCTTCGTCCGATGGTGATAATGCAGTGCTTGGGTGTGTCGTTCATTGTGCGGTATGGTTTTATGCTGCAAATATAAACAAAAAAACTAACAATGTGGCGCGTGAAGGCCTAAAAATCGGTTCTGCAGAGAAGGTTCATTATTTTTAATTAATGTGAGATAGATGCGAGAATGGTGATTTACCAACTTTTTTCAAAAAAAACGCAGAAATATTTGGCCGGTTCAAAAAATGTGCTTAACTTTGCAACCGCAAACGAGAACCAAGCGTTGCTCCGATGCAAGAGATAATTGAAAACGCCTCTTTAGCTCAGTTGGCCAGAGCACGTGATTTGTAATCTCGGGGTCGTTGGTTCGAATCCGACAAGAGGCTCAAAATGTAGAAACTATACATAATATATAGGAAAGGGCGTGTTCCAGAGTGGCCAAATGGGGCAGACTGTAAATCTGCTGGCTTTGCCTTCGGTGGTTCGAATCCATCCGCGCCCACTCAAAGTTTCTGCGGAAGTAGCTCAGTTGATAGAGCATCAGCCTTCCAAGCTGAGGGTCGCGAGTTTGAGCCTCGTCTTCCGCTCGAGGAAAAATATTTGCCAATGTAGCTCAGAGGTAGAGCACTTCCTTGGTAAGGAAGAGGTCGCGGGTTCAAGTCCCGCCATCGGCTCAGAGTTTTTTAAACTTACAGCCCCGATAGCGTCTTGTCGCTACCGTGGCTAATTGTTGAGAATCAATCATTTAATAAAATATAAACAGCAGTTATGGCTAAAGTGAAATTCGAAAGAACCAAACCGCACGTTAACATCGGCACAATCGGCCACGTTGACCACGGTAAGACTACC
>JAGANS010000045.1 GCA_017624155.1 Muribaculaceae bacterium
ACAAGGAAGCCGCCACATATCCGGCCGACTCATATCTGATGAACATGATCACCAATCACGACCTCAACTCGTGGGAAGGCACCGAATTTGAGCGTCTCGGCGGTCTGCAGGCCGCATTCGCAGTCCTCACATACACGCTGCCGGGTATGCCGCTGATTTACACCGGCCAGGAAGTCGGGCTCGACCGTGCCTTTGAATTCTTTGTCAAGGATGAACAACCTGCCTGGAACGCCAAACCTGAAATAACTGAATTCTATAAGACCCTCAACACTCTGCGCCACAGCCGTCCCGAGCTCGCGTGCGGCAATAAGGGGGCGTCCGTGGAGAAGATCGCAACCGCATCGTCCGATGTCATAGCATTCCGCCGCGGCGGCGTGCTTACAATCGCCAATCTCGGCTCCAAGGAAGAAAAGCTGTTCAAAAAAGCGCCCAAACTCAATGGCGCAAAGGAACTTTTCACCGGCGCCACCGCCCTGCCCAAGACTCTCCCCGCCGGCGGCTACCTCATTTTCGTGAACGAATAATTCTGACGAAAAAATAGATATTTAATTCGGCAAGCCACATAGTGGCTGAATACTGTTAGCGCAGGGTAAGCGCTCCATAGGTGCGCGTAACCCTGTGAAGAAGAGTATCCATATCGCCCTGCCCCCTTGTGGGGCGGGGCGTTTTTTGTCAAATTTGCTTAAATGTTGGAGTAACGAGGGTCTTTGGGCAGAGTTGTTTGTTATATTCTTACATAAAAACTAATTTTGTACGTAATTAACACACTCTCTCTGTTATGTTTAAAAGGCATTATACGCTTGTCGCTTTGGCATTTTTAGCCTCTCTGATTTCAAATAGCCAGACTATTGAACCCATACGCTATGGCGATATGGAGCAGTGGGTTACGCGAAATATTAAGGAAAGCAAGATTATAGGCGGTAAAACCAGACAGGTATATGCCATTGGGCCGAATGCCGTGATTGACGGCGACGAGCCGTACAAAGGCAGCGGCAATTCGCCCTGGGCGACTTCCAATGTTATGGCCAAGGTATCGGGTATCACCAAGACGTCCAATGCCGTGTTTCCCGAGGTTCGCCCGGGCGGTGGCCGATGCGCCAGGCTTACCTCAAGGATGGAGACATGCAAGGCATTGGGTATCATTAATATAAATGTGATGGTGGCCGGCAGTATGTTCCTTGGCAAGATGATCGAGCCTATCAGGAGCACATCCGATCCGTATTCCAAGATGGAGATGGGCGTTCCCTTTACCAAGCGGCCAACGGCACTTGTCTATGACTATGAACTCACTATTCCCCCTACCGACGAGAGGATATATTCGTCGGGCTTTTCGCGGCAGCGCACCCTCAGGGGGCACGACAATGCCGAGGTGATAGTATATCTGCAGCGGCGCTGGGAGGATGCCGAGGGTAATATTTATGCCAAGCGTGTAGGGACTGCCCGCGAGGTGCTTTCGCACAGTACGGACGGTTGGCAGAACGGCCACCGGCTTCACATCCGTTATGGCGACATTACTGCAAAGTCCGGCTATCGCTCGTCTCTCGGCCTCATCCCCGAAGCCAAAAGCTATTATGCCCGCAACTCCAAGGGCAAGATGGTGCCGGTGCATGAAGTGGATTGGGACTCGGCCGATGCTGCGCCGACCCATATCATAGTGATGTTCTCGGCCGGCTCGGGCGAGCCGTATGTGGGCACACCCGGCCTGACATTCCTTGTCGACAATGTCTGTTTGGAGTATTGACACAAAATTCCTATCTTTGCTGTCGATATGAAAAAAATACTACTTGCCGCGTTCTCTTTGTTGTCCGTCATATCCGTGGCGGCACAAACGGCTCATTTCCCTGTTACAGATTATAACTTCGGCGCTTTCGACGAGGATTCGGGTCCCGTGGACTGCCGCTTTGCTCTTGTCAATACCGGCGATAAGCCTCTTACAATCCTGTCGGCCCGTGCGACATGCGGATGCACCACGCCGACATTTCCGCGCCGGGCCATAACGCCGGGCGACACTGCCTATATATCGGTGAGCTACGATCCCCAGGGGCGCCCGGGCCGCTTCTCCAAGCAAGTATATGTGGAGACCGATGGCGAGCCCCGCAAGACACGCCTCGACATATCGGGCACGGTAATCGGTTCGGGGGCTACGGTGGCACGGCGGTATCCGGTCGACTTCGGCCCGCTCAAGCTGGCGCATCCCGGGCTGATGCTCGGCGAGGTGGTGAAAGGCCGGCTCAAAACCGCATATTTCGACGGCTACAATCGCTCGTCGGATTCGCTTGCCGTGAAGGTGGTGAAGCAGCCCGAATATCTCGACATCGTGGCCACGCCGCCGGTAGCTCCTCCCGGCGAGCAAGTGACTCTTGTAGCCTATATAGCCTCGGCCAAAAGCCCGCTTTACGGCCTTGTTGAAGATTCTATAACAGTGTCGGCCGGCGAGCATACATTCAGGCTGCCCGTTACATTGATAGTCAAGGAGGATTTTTCGGCAATGAGTCCTGCCAAGATGGCCTCGGCTCCCATAGCCAAGCCATCGGTGCAGTCGGTCGAATACGGCCATATCGACCGCAAGGGCGCTCCTGTCACGGCCTCGTTTACGCTCTCCAACGCAGGCAAGGACAATCTGGTGGTGCGTCGTGTATACTCGGGCGATCCGGGCGTGACGGCTACGATCGACAAGACTACAATCAAGAATGGGCAGTCGGCCCGGATTACCGTCACTGTGGATCCGTCGGTGCAGACCGGCGGCCTGCTCAACTCACGCCTGTCGGTGATCACCAACGACCCGCTGCACGCCGTGCAGACCATCCGCCTTGTTGGTGAATGGGCCGAGTGAGTAATATCACTCGCCGGCAAGGAGGGCTGTGGCCATCGCCGCAATGCCTTCCTTGCGTCCTGTGAAGCCGAGGTGCTCGGTGGTGGTGGCTTTTACCGACACACATTCGATAGGCAGCCCCAGGTCGTCGGCCACGTTTTGGCGCATCTGCTGTATGTAAGGCAGCATCTTGGGTGCCTGTGCTATAATTGTCACATCGACGTTTACGGGTCGGAGTCCGTGCCCGAGCACTATGTCGAGCGCTCCGCGCAGCAGCATCCGCGAGTCGGCGCCCTCCCACTGCGGGTCGGTGTCGGGAAAGTGCGCCCCGATGTCGCCGAGCGCTGCGGCGCCGAGGATGGCGTCGGTGAGTGCATGCAGGGCCACATCGGCGTCGCTGTGGCCCAGAAGGCCGAGCTGATACGGGATTTCCACGCCGCAGATGATGCATTTGCGGCCCTCGACAAGGCGGTGTACGTCAAATCCGTTGCCTATGCGTAGACGGGGAATATTCATGGCGGTAAGCTATTTTAATGCTGCAAATATACAGATTATATTGCAAAAATGGCTATCTTTGCGTACAAACTATTGGAAATGGAAGAAAAGAAATTATTTCTCTTTGATGCGTATGCATTGATATACAGGGCATACTATGCGCTTATCCGCGCACCGCGCGTCACTTCGCGAGGCTTCAACACTTCGGCGATATACGGCTTCTGCAATACCCTCGAGGAGGTGCTCCGCAAGGAGAATCCCGGATATGCGGCAGTGTGCTTCGATCCGGCCGGCGGCCATACATTCCGCCACGACGCATATCCCGGGTACAAGGCCCAGCGCGACAAGCAGCCCGAGGATATCACTCTTTCCATTCCATATATCAAGCGGATACTCGAGGCCTACCGTATTCCCGTGGTGGAGATAGAGGGCTATGAGGCCGACGATGTGATAGGTACACTGAGCCGGAGCGCCGAGGCCGGCGGCTTCACAACGTATATGATGACGCCCGACAAGGATTATGGCCAGCTTGTCACCCCCAGGGTGATGATGTACAGGCCGTCGCTGCGCGGCCAGGGATTTGAGGTGCGCGGCCCCGCCGAGGTGTGTGAGCGCTACGGCATCGACAGCCCCTCGCAGGTTATCGACCTGCTGGCCCTTGAGGGCGATGCCAGCGACAATATTCCCGGATGCCCCGGTGTGGGCGAGAAGACGGCCGCAAAACTCATCCGTGAATGGGGCTCCGTGGACAATCTGCTTGCCAACGTCGCCAGCCTGAAGGGTGCCATAAAGGCCAAAATCGAGGACAACGCCGAGCAGATACGCTTCTCCAAATTCCTCGTGACTATAAAGACCGATGTGCCTCTCGACATCACACCCGACGACCTGCGCCGCAGCGAGCCGGACATAGATGCACTGATGAAGATTTTCGACGAGCTTGAGTTCAAGACCCTTGCCGCACGCTTCGCCGCCAGGCAGACGGTCCAGCAGCCCAAGGCGGCTCTCGGTTCGCTCTTCGATGAGGCCGCCGATGCAGATGCTGTCGCTGCTGCTCCCGATGCCCCGGCCAGGCCCGAAACGCCCGCTGCCGTAGAGTTGCCTACCTGCACAGTACTCGAGGATGCCGTTGAGATTGCCGCCTTCCTGCAACGCGCATCCGCGGCCCCGGCTGCCGGCATCAGCCTTGAGGCTCCGGGCGAGGAGGCCATGACCGCGCGCCTGATGGGTATTGCGGTGGCATTGCCGGACGAGTGCGCCTATATGCCGATGCCCGACTTCGATACCGACCGGGCCACACTGATGCAGCTGCTCGTGCCGTTGTTTTCCGCCCCCGGTGTAACACTTGTCAGCCACGATGTGAAGCGCGACATGCTGTTGCTGCGCCGTGAGGGCGTGATGTGGACGGCTCCATATTTCGACACATCGGTGGCCCACTACCTGCTGTCGCCCGAGATGAAACACGACCTACCCACTGTGGCACTCGCTTTTCTTGCCCACAAGACCGTCGATTACGAACTTACCGCCACTGAGCGCAAGAAGCCGCGTGTATTGCCCGTCGATGAGGCTGCTGTTGCCGCCGGCGAGCGAGCCTCGCTTGCTCTTGCACTGTGGCCGCTGCTTGTCAAGGCTCTCGAAAAAGAAGAGCTGCTGAAACTGTATACCGAGGTCGAGGGGCCGTTTGTCCCCGTACTCGCCGGTATGGAGTGGGAAGGCGTGCGTGTCGACGTGGGCGAGCTTCACGCCATGTCGCGCAGGCTGTCGGCGCGTTTGGCCGAACTCGAGGCCAAGGCTTATGAGATGGCCGGCACGAGCTTCAATATCGGGTCGCCGGCCCAGGTAGGCGAAGTGCTGTTCGGACGTCTCAACATCGATCCATCGGCCAAGAAGACCAAGCGCGGGGCATGGAGCACCACCGAGGAAATCCTTGAAAAGTATGCCCGCACGCAGCCCATCGTGCGGCTGATTCTCGACATACGCGGGCTCAAGAAGCTGTTGGCCACATATATCGATGCGCTGCCACAACTCATCAATCCCCGCACCGGCAAGATTCACACAACGTTCAACCAGACTGTCACCGCTACGGGCCGCATCTCCTCGACCAACCCCAACCTGCAGAATATCCCTGTGCGCACCGAGGACGGCCGTGAGATACGCCGTGCGTTCATCGCCGACCCCGGTTGCCTGATACTCTCGGCCGACTACTCTCAGATAGAACTGCGCCTGATTGCCGACATCAGCGGCGACCCCGACATGACCGGTGCCTTCAATGCCGGCGATGATATCCACCGCGCCACCGCCGCCAAGATCTATCATGTGTCCCTCGCCGAGGTGACCGACGATATGCGGCGTCATGCCAAGACGGCCAACTTCGGCATCATATACGGCATATCGGCCTTCGGCCTGTCGGAGCGCCTCGGTATTCCGCGGAGTGAGGCCAAATCGCTGATTGAGAACTATCTTGCCAGCTATCCGCGCGTCAAAGCCTATATGGACGAGAGTATAGAGCGCGCCCGTGCCAACGGATTCGTCACCACCGTCATGGGGCGCAAGCGTTTCCTTCCCGATATCGGTTCGCGCAACGCGGCACTGCGCAGCTATGCCGAGCGAAACGCCATCAATGCGCCTCTTCAGGGCTCGGCCGCCGATATCATCAAGGTGGCCATGATTGCCATAGACAAGGAAATCAGCAGCCGCGGCCTGCGTTCGCGCATGATTATGCAGGTGCACGACGAACTCATCTTCAATGTCGTGCCCGACGAGCTCCCCGTGCTTCAGGAACTCGTGACCCGCAACATGGAGGGAGCCTATGCCGGCAATGTGCGGCTTGAAGTGTCGAGCGGAGTAGGCCTCAACTGGCTTGAGGCTCACTGATGCCCTTTATCGCATTTTGGACGTAGCTTTTTAAACCTTTTTTCACATTAATTGTCTTATATTTATAAGATGGATTATGCAATGACAGATCAAGATAAGACAATTAATAATACTGATAATAAGGCCGACAAGGCTGTTGCGGCCGCCGGGGAGTCTCATGCCCCGGTTGCGGCATTTCCACGCGAGGCAAAGCGCTTTGTGTGGCTTGCTCTGGTGTCCTTGACACTTACGATACTTGCCTGGATATTGGGAGGCTACAGTGCCATTGCCGCTATTATCACGAGCGCCGCGGCTATTGTGACGGGCGCTTTTGCGCTCAAGTCGCATCGTCACGGTGTGCGCAACACAGCCATCACGTCTATTATTGCGGCGGCAGCGCTGCTGGTGGTGATAAGTGCCTTCTGTATTGTAATATATATTGGCCTTAAATCGGTATAACGGGCCTTCAGAATATCCCTGACACGATCGGAAGCGACTTCAGCGAGTCGAGCGGCGTGTGATGCAGCCCGTAATATTCGATGATGCCGTCGAGTATCCGGCGACGCGCGGCCCGAGGTATACCCAGCCGCTCCGATGCGGCGAAGCTCATGCGGTGAAGCATCACTGCGGCGCATGTGTCGGTTGCATCGAGCCAGCGCCCCTGTAGCGGTGCCGACACGCGATAGCGTCCCTCGGCCATGTCGAGCACACGTCCCGGTGCCCACTCCCCGGCATCCGGTTCAATACCCAGGAAAAATCCCAGTTTGTACATAAACAGTACAGGAAAATTTGCCACACCTACCTGCCGGCGCATGGCGTCGAGTCTTGTCACGGCATCGAATATAAAATCGGTAAGGCGGCCGTCGGGTGCCGATTCGCGCAACACCCTCTCGAGCACTTCCGATATGAACAGTGCCACCACCGCCTTCGCGGGGTCGCAGCACATATCCGACAGCACATATAACGGCCGCACATCGCGGATGGTGAGCAGTTCGCGCCCGGGGCGGATGTCCGATTCACCCTCGAAGAGACACAGCGGCTGCATCAGCGCGCGCCGGCGCTGAGCCTCACGGCCGCTGCCTGCCGGAATTATGAAAGATACCCGGCCGCGTTCGCGGCTCCAGGCCGTTGTTATCGACCGGCTGTCATCATATTTTACTGTGCGCAGGGCCACACATTTGAGCGATTCGTACATGTTATTAGCTGTTTGAGAGGGTAAAATTAGAAAAAAAACTATAAAAAAGCACTTTTTCGGCCCGATTTTTTTGTCACTCCAAAAAATCTGCTTAAATTTGCACTCGCTTAACGCATGATGGCCCATTCGTCTATCGGTTAGGACGCAAGATTTTCATTCTTGAAAGAGCAGTTCGATTCTGCTATGGGCTACAAAATTAAAAAAATAACAAAAATAATCAACCATTAGACATGGCAAACCATAAGTCATCACTCAAACGCATTCGCCAGACCGAGAGCCGTCGCCTGCGCAACCGCTATTACGCTAAAACCGCACGTAACGCCGTTCGCAACCTCCGTAAGCTCACCGACAAGACCGAGGCTGCCGCTAAGCTTCGCGTTGTAAGCGCAATGCTCGACCGCCTTGCTTCTAAGAAAGCCATCTCCAAGAATAAAGCCGCCAACCTCAAGAGCAAGCTTGCCCTTCATATCAACAAGCTCGGCTAAGAGGCTTTTCTGAGAGTTTTTAGAGATTACGGCCCATTCGTCTATCGGTTAGGACGCAAGATTTTCATTCTTGAAAGAGCAGTTCGATTCTGCTATGGGCTACGAAAATCCCCGGAATCCCGGGGATTTTTCGTTGTATATCTATATCCCGATTTGTCTGCAATCTGCCGGCGGGTGATATTTTTCTCGATGCGGCGACGTTTGACGTCGGCCGCAATCTGATGGGCAACCTTATCCGAAGACGGTGGCATGAGCCTTTCGAGCAAAGATAACATATTATTTGTATCCATGCATTATAGGGCTGTAAAGATATTATTTTATCTGTTGCAAAATAGTCATTTTCTCTGAAACGACAAAACCCCGGGCATAGTAAAAGGGGCAGGCCCGGTGTGCGGGGCTGCCCCTTTTTGCAGGGAGAGGGGAGAACGAAGTTCTATATAGTCGCGCCTGTGCGCGGACTGTTATTTCTTTTTGCCGAAGTCGTGGCGAGCTTCCACACGCTGCATCTTCTTGCCGTCGCGGCGCAGGTCCTTCTTGTTGAACTTGTCGTGCTTTGCCGCATGTTGGGGTGCGGGACTCTCGACAACGATGTTCTCGAGGAACACAACGTACTGTTCGGGGGTGAGGATGTTCTTCACACCGTTGATGTAGTCGCGGCGGGCCTGACGGCGGTCGGGACGCTGCTTGTTTGCGTTCTCGGCCTTATTTGCGACTGCCTTGTCGCATTTGTCGGGCTTGAGGGAGTCAAGAGCTGCCTTCTGCTGCTCGGTAAGAGTGATGCCGGCGAAGGGGTCGGGGCGCTGGCCCTTGTCCTTGCGTACGCAGGAGGTATTGTCGCATGCGGGAGCGGCGCATTCCTTAGCGGGGCATTCGTTGGCGGGCTTTGCAGTCTGGGCTGCGGCGGGCAGGCCGCAGAGGGCGGCGATAGCGAGTGCTATAGTGAAAATGTTTTTCTTCATAATCAATAACGTCTTGTTTCTTTTTTACCTTAATGTGCTTTTTTCAATCTGTTTTCGGTAATAAGACAAAAGTAGCGGCCGAGGGTTTAAAATCGCTCCAAACTTTAACCGAGCTTAACAAATTACTTGCAAAATGTTAACAAACAGTCCGGCCCGTCTGACAAGTCGGACGGGCCGGACTGTTTGTCGCCATGTCGGGCGATCAGTTCTGATACAGATAGCGCTTGATGGAGCGCTTTGGAGTCTTTTCAAATTCCACCGGCATTATCTTTACGCCCGATATCTGGCTGTAGGCGGGCAACTCGGTGTTGAGCTCCTTTATATTCTTCTCCATGAGGGGTTGGAGCTGCGTGGGGTCGATGCCGGCCTTTTCGGCATTTTCAAAGTCGGGATAAATCAGTGCCACGAGCTTGCCGCCCTTGTCCACCACGAGCGATTCCATCACGTAGGGCAGGTTGCTGAGCTTTATCTCGATCTCCTCGGGATAGATGTTCTGTCCCGACGGGCCGAGAATCATGCTCTTGTCGCGGCCGCGGATGTACAGATATCCGTCGGCGTCCATCTGGCAGATGTCGCCGGTGCTCATCCATCCGTCGCGGAAAGCAGCTTTGGTGGCCTCGGGATTCTTGTAATAGCCCTGCATCACATTGTCGCCGCGCACCCACAGCACACCGGGTGTGGTGGCGGGGTCGGACGAGTCGATGCGGGCCTCCATGCGGTCGACGATGCGTCCGCACGAGCCGGGGCGCTGACGGTCCCACACCTCGTATGATATGAGCGGCGCACACTCGGTCATGCCGTATCCGATGGTAAACGGGAACTTGATCTTGCGCAAGAAAGCCTCGACGTCGGCGCTGAGCGGGGCGCCGCCGATGATGAGCTGCACCATGTTGCCGCCGAAGGTATCCACCAGCTTGTCGCGGATCTTGCCCAGCAGGCGGCTGTCCACCATGGGTACGTGAAGCAGCAGCTTCATCAGGGGCTTGTCGAGCATCGGGAATACGCGGGTCTTGATGATCTTCTCAATTACGAGCGGCACGGTGATTATGAGCTTGGGCTTCACGGTGGCGAAGGCCTCCATGATGATGCGCGGCGACGGCGTGCGCGTGAGGAAATATATGTGGCATCCCTTGCAGAAGGGGAACAGCAGCTCGATGCTAAGCCCGAACATGTGTGCCAGCGGCAGCATGCATATCATGCCGTCGCAGGGCTTGAGATAGCTGATATTGTCGAGCGAGAAGCGGATGTTGCTCCACAGGTTGCGGTAGCTGAGCATCACGCCCTTGGAGAAGCCCGTCGACCCCGACGTATAGTTTATGAGCGCAAGATCGGTATCCTTGCCCGGCTCGCGATACATCACATTGGCAGCCGTGAAGCGCTCGGGATACTGCTCGCCGAAGAGCAGGTTGAGCTTCTGTCGCGCTTCGCTCAGGTGTTTGGAACGTGAGAACAGCAGCGAATAGTCCTGGATGCGTATGGCGCCGTCGATATTCTTCATCGACTCGGGGTCGAGGTTCTCGAATATTGCCTGGTCGGTGAAGAGCAGCCTGGCCTCGGAGTGGTTAACCAGATGATGGATATTGTCGGGCTTGAACTCATGCAGGATGGGGACAGTCACTGTTCCGTATGTGAGCGATGCCAGGAAGGCTATGGCCCACTGCGCGCAGTTCTTGCCGCAGATGGCTATCTTGTCGCCGGGTCTCAGACCCGATTTCTCGAATATTATATGTAGTTTGGCTATCTTGCGGGCCACGTCGCGATACTGGAAGGTAGCGCCGTTGAAGTCGCTCAGCGCCGTATGCTCCCAGTTTTGGCGCATGGAATGTTGAACCAGCGAAATGATGGAATCCGGATTAAATTTATCGGTTTGTGTTGTCATGTCAGTCTGTTTAGATTGCAAATATAGTAAATAATTCAAAAAAGAAGCATTTTATACTAAAAAAACAACACCTCGCTCCCGACGTTAGTTCGCCACGGGACGATTTAGAATGTTGGATGTTGGATGTTGGATGTTGAATTGAAGTAGCAACGAATCTAACCATATAACCATATAACCCCATAACCCTTATTAAGCACGAAGCTGCTTAATAAATAATGTAGCAATTTGACCGCTCAGAGTACCCTAATCAAGGTATATTAAATTATTTTGCATTTATTTTTGGTTATTTGCTTTTTAATATATAAATTTGCCGACATAATACTAATTCATGTACTGCTTATGAAGAAAATTTACACAATTCTGCTTATCTCATTGCTCTCCGGCGGTGTTGCCGCTTCGGCTGCCCCGGCTATGAAGTCGCTCAAAAAGGCATCCTCGCTTCAGGCTCCGGTTGCTCTTCCCGCCACCGACGTAACCGTTGACGGCTTCACTGCCAACTGGCAGTCCTATCCGGGCGCCGAGTCGTACACAGTGCTCGTATACGAACCCACTCAGATAGCCGCCGACGGCGAATATGCTATCATCGAGGAGAATTTCAACCTTGTGAGCAAAGGCACCATGGCCGAGCCATACTTTCCCGATGATGCATACATATCGCTCAGTGACCTCGGCTGGACTTACACTCCCGACTGGAGCGGATTCTACCCCGTGTTCTCGCGCGGTATGGTTAGCGGCATCGTGCAGTCGCCCTACCTCGACCTCGTGCACGACGGCGGCAAGTTTACCGTGACATTCGGTGTAACAGGCTACAGCGGCGCCACTGTGAAACTCACATCGTGCGGCGACACCAAGGAAGTGCAGGAATTCAAGCTCATCGAGAGCGGCTACAATGAGTTCACCGCCACATTCACCAACGGCACCCACGACACCTATCTCGAATATGTCGACTTCGGCATACTCGACGACCCCGACAACCTTTACAGCAACTGCTACGACTACCTCGACGACATCGTCGTGACGCAATATCTCGAAGCCGGCGAAGTAGCTCTCCGCATCGTCGACTGCAAGGAAGCCTTCACCAACTCGCAGGAATTCGCCACGCTGCCCTACCGCTACGGAGCCACCCGCCTTGCCTACGACGTGCAGGCCAACATCGTGACATTCAACGATCCTGATGATCCCTGGGACTATGATGTGGAGTGGTCGCCATATTCCGAATTGCAATACGTGACCCTCGGCACAGACGGCATCACCGACGTCGAGACACCGGCCGAGACCGTTCCCGATTATTATACCCTCCAGGGAGTATACGTGGGCCACGAAGCTCCCGCCCCCGGCCTGTATGTAGTGCGCCGCGGCGACAAGACAAGCAAAGAACTCGTAAAATAATTCCGCTATGAAAAAGACTGTACTCGCACTTGCTGCAGCGCTTGCGGCAACACTCGGCGCATCGGCACAGACAGCCGACGCCTCGACCTACTCGGTATGCGTGGGCGAATTTGAGACCCCAGGCTCGGAAGAGATCAAGACCGGCGCCGGATCGTGGTGGGAGAAAGCTCCTTTCCAGTTCTACACCAAGTATTCTGGCATCCAGGCCATATATGAGGCCGACTACCTCACCGGTATCACCCCCGGCGACTTTATCAACGAGGTAGTGTTCAAATACGGCGACGAAGGCTCATTCGTATACGTGGAGGCCGATCTCAATCTCTTTATCGAGAACACCACGGTAAATCAGTTCGACAAGAAGCCCGACACCGACATCTACCTGTGGGTCGACATGGACCCCACCACATCGCAGTCGGCGCTCGACTACGAGATAGAACTGTATTACATGGAAGACGAGGAGATCCACTTCGTGCTCGACAAGCCCCTGCGCTACGACGGCGGCAACCTGCTCGTGACGGCATTCTCCGAGGTTACCAGCGGCACCGAGGCCCAGGCTATGGTCACCTACGCCATGAAGACCGACAAGCCCACCACAATGGCGATGGGCTCCGACCGCGAGTCGTTCCTCGACTGCTACGACACCGGTCAGATGGCCGACTATCAGGGCCCCAACAAATATGTACCCGTCGTAAAATTTGAATGTACCGCCGCTGCCGGCATCGGCAGCGTGGCCGCCGACACCGCCGCCCCTGCGCAGTACTTCAACCTCCAGGGTCAGCCCGTCGACAACCCCGCCTCCGGCCTCTACATCCGTCGCCAGGGCACCAAAACCACAAAAGTAATTATCAAATAAACCAATC
>JAGANS010000046.1 GCA_017624155.1 Muribaculaceae bacterium
CGGGCCAAAAGGTACTATCACCCTCTTGCCGATGCTGATACGCGCCTCCATCTCCTGAGGCACACGATAGGTAAAAGCCCCGTCGAGCGGACGCGGCACTATCACGCTAACATACATCATGGCATTATCACTATCTCACCCGTATATTTGTCAAACTCCATGCTTATATCTTTAAGCTTCCGATATTCAAGCATCAGGGCCATAGCCTCCTCGTTGCTGTGTGGCTTGTCAAGTTCAGCCGTGAGCTTTTGCAGTTTCTCTTTTAGCAGTACACTTTTGAGAGTGTTGACAGCGAGGGGCAATTTGCGGCAGGCGTCGGCTCTGGGATCAACACGAGGATACATGCGCGACAGCACTACATTGTCGGAGGTAAGCTTTGCGACAAGATCGGTCAGCGACCTGTCGTCGGAACGCAACAGATGTTTGCGCACAAACGAAGATGCGAAATTATCGACACCTTCGTTGAATTCCTTATCAAGGCGCTCGGTAAGTGCGTTTTCAAGCTTCTCGATGGTGTCCATATCCACGCCACGGTTGCGGATATCCTCACGGCCGAGCGCAAGAGCCGTGGCACGCTGTTCCAGCAGTTCGCGCTCGCGCTCGGCCCATTCAGCGGGCCATACGCTGTCGCGCAGCCACAGGGCCTGCTTCCATATCTCGGCAAAAGGCGGATACGAAAAGCATATATCGTCATTGGCAAATTCGGCTTCCACATAGCTTACGACCGTCATCGGCACAGGCTCTTCGTCACCTTCGCCCCTATACACATCACACATATACAGGAGCCCTCTGCGAAGCACATATTTAATAACCTCTTCTTCGGCAAGATATACAGCATGCGATACCTGCGTCTGTGAATCCGGGGATGCAACTGCCGCCGTAACGGCCTGTGCCTCGGCCATATCGGCCGGCGGCTCCACGGGCGGCATCTCCGGTGCTGCGCCAGTGCCGTGCTCCGTGATATCGCTGATGCTTTCGCGGGCCTTGTCAGCCTGACGCTTATTATAGGCGGCCTCGGCATTCTTCGCCACAAAGCGTTTAAGCTGAGCCGACAGCGTGGCGGCATCCACGCCCACCTTGCGCGCACATTCATCAAGATACAGCGACTGCTCCACCACATCGGGGATTATGGCGATCGTCTGCAATATGTCGTTGATAGCCTCGGTACGTGCACGCGGGTCATTGCCTGCATCCTTCATCAGGACTTCCACCTTGAACCCGATAAGATCCTGCCGATGCTCCTCGAGATATGCCTCGACCTCGCCCGAAGAATGATTCTGAGCGAATGAATCGGGGTCATCGCCTTCGGGCAACAACACCACGCGCAGCGACAGCCCCGCGGCTATAAGCATGTTGATGCCGCGCAACGAGGCCTTTATGCCCGCGGCATCCGAATCATATATAAGTGTCACCGAGTCGGCAAAGCGCTTTATCATGCGTATCTGTCCCTCGGTAAGCGATGTGCCCGATGATGCGACCACATTCTCCACGCCGGCCTGATGCATGGATATGACATCCATATATCCCTCGACGAGGATACAGTCTTTTTTCTTGGCTATAGCCGTACGGGCCTGATACATGCCATATAGCTCGCGGCTTTTGGAATATATGAGGCTTTCGGGCGAATTGACATATTTGGCTACGGTCTTTTCCTTGCGCAGCGTGCGGCCGCCAAAGGCAACGACGCGGCCCGACAAGGAGTGCACCGGATATATCACACGGCCCTTGAAGCGGTCGTACATCGTTCCACGGTCGGTCTTTATCGCAAGACCTGTTTCGGTAAGATGCTTCTCGGTAAAACCGGCGGCAATGGCTTTCTTGTACAGGTCGTCAGGACGGTCGAGGGCGTATCCGAGATGGAAACGTTTTATCATGGCATCGGATATGCCGCGCTCGCGAAAGTATGCAAGGCCTATCGCACGGCCATCCTCTGTATTGGCAAGTGTCTCCTCAAAATGTCTGAGCGCAAATTCATTAGCGGCGAACATCCGCTCGCGTGCGGCATCGGCCTCCTTCTCCTCGCTCGTGAGTTCACGTTCCTTCACCTCTATATTATACTTGCGGGCAAGCCACTTGAGCGCCTCGGTATAATTCATGTTTTCGAGGTCCATCAGAAAGCTTACTGCCGTGCCGGCTTTGCCGCAACTGAAGCACTTGAAGATACCGCGCGACGGACTCACCGAGAACGACGGTGTGCGTTCGTTGTGGAACGGACACAGCCCCAGGTAGCTCGATCCCCGCTTTTTGAGCGACACAAAGTCACTCACGACATCCACGATATTCGTGGCGTCGAGAATTTTGTCGACTGTTATACGGTCAATCTTTGCCATCGTTCATTCACTGATTAGTACCGCAGGATTGGTATAAAACCCGGGTTGCAGAAGCGATGGCAGCGATGTCTCGGGATTGGCCTGGAGATATTGCAGGATGAGATAATACCCCAGGAACCGGCCTGCACGGCCGGGTACCTCGGCTCCGAGCACTGATGTGCGTGGAGCCGGATCCACAAGCCGCGATGCCACTTCCTGCGATGTAGAGTACAGGAATTCCTTGGCAACGAGCATATTCCATATATCAGCCTGATTGTGCTCAAGCCACTGCAGTTCGGTGGCCGTGCAGCCGAGCGCCCTTTCGAGAGTACCCTGTGGCACAAGCCTTACCTTGGCCATAATCAGTGCACCTTCATAGGCTATACGCGAAAGTACGGTATTTTCTTTGCCGGGCTTATAGGGATACTGGGTGGCCAGGAGAGCCTCGGTCACATCGTATGGCAGCTGCTCGGGCGACTTTTGCAGGCGGAGATATTCGGGCCAGCCTTTATATCCGATGTAATCAGGGCCAAGATAATGGTTGAGGGCGATCAGGACACACGAATCGGTAAGCACTACCGACTTGCTGTTGCCCCACACGACTGCGGCATAGCTGCGGTGCGGCAATACGAAACCTTCGTTCTGCGCCTTTGCCTCTATCCGTCCTAAAGTAGCCTCTATGGGCTTGAGAGTCTTATATACACTGTCGACCGACGGAGTGAATATCTTCACCTGCGGCGACTCTGACCATCGTACAAGGACAGAGTCGCCGAGACTATCAACACCCATAAAACTGAACATTGCACGCAGCGGAAGCGAATCGACTGTCTCAAATGAATCCCGGCGCCACTCGGGCATCTGCTTATATTCGGCAAGATATTTATACAAGGGGGCTATCGGCTGCGGGTCAATGACTACACGGCTGTCGCATCCGCCAAGTGTTATCCCAAGCAGGACTGTGAGGGCTACCGTGGCTGTTATGATTTTTTTCATCTGCAAATTATGGATATTTGAACCTCAATATTGGCCTTTTCGACTAAAAAGAGGCTTTTCTAAATGCGAAGTTACGGAATTTATATGTAATTTTGCACAGAAATGACCCGCAAACTTCTAAAATCGGTATTTTTTATCTGCATGACTGCCTTTACAGCCATGTCAGCCTCCATACCCTCATTTGCCGCCAAGCGTGCCGGGAATACCGATGCAGCCTTTACAGTTGTCATTGACCCCGGACATGGCGGCAAGGATCCCGGATGTATCGGCAAGATAACAAATGAAAAGACCATAGTACTCGACGTTGCCCGCCGCCTCGGTAACATTCTCAACGAAGAGACTCCCGAGGTAAAAACCGTATTCACCCGCAAGGATGACCGCTTCATACCACTAAACGAACGCTCAGCCATCGCCAACCGTGCCAATGCCGACCTGTTCATATCCATTCATGTGAACTCTGTTGATCGGCGCACCCGCGGCCGCGAGAAAATCAATGGCGCATCGGTATACACTCTCGGCCTGCACCGCAGCGACGACAATCTGGCCGTGGCCATGCGCGAGAACAGTGTCATCGAGCTGGAGCCCGATTTTACCGAAACCTATCAGGGCTTCGATCCAAACTCGTCTGAATCATATATTATTTTTGAACTTACCCAGAACAGACACATGCGCCAGTCTATCGACTTTGCCGATGCTGTCCAGCATGAACTTACCGGTACGGCAGGCCGCGCCGACAAGGGCGTGCGCCAATCTGGTCTTCTTGTGTTAAGGACTACATCGATGCCGGCTGTTCTCATCGAACTCGACTTTATATGCAATCCTGCCGCCGAGCGTTTCCTTGCATCGGACGACGGCCGCGCCAAATGCGCCAGAGCCATTGCCGACGCATTCAAGAAATATTACGCCGTAAACAAACACGACGACATGCCGACACAACAAGCTGCCGTCACAGCAACCGCCGACGCACCAAAGGCCGAGACCACATATTCGGTCGTATTGCTCAGTTCCGACACCCGGCTTGAACAGGGCGACCCCAGACTCGCGGGTATGCCCGCAGATGTCGTTGCTCTCCAACTCGACGGCAAGTATAATTACGCCACAGGCAAATTTAAAAGCCTCAAGGAAGCGAAAAAACAATTACGCCGACTGGAAAAAAGCTTCCCGAAAGCGTTTATAATAAAAAATGCATCCGATTAATCCGCAAATCAAGACGTTTCAACCATAATGAACAAGATCTTTCGCAAAGAAGTAATCATCGGCCTGATAGTCCTCGGGGCCATGGCAGTCCTTTTCATTGGCATCAACTTCCTCAAAGGTGTCAATGTTTTCAAAGCCGCAAACTATTACTATGTATCGTTTACCGACGTGCAGGGGCTTGCACAAAGCGCGCCCGTGACCGTCAACGGCTTCAAGGTAGGCCAGGTCCGCGATATTTCCTACGAATATGATAATCCCGGACACGTGCTTGTCGAGCTGTCGCTCGACCGCAACCTGCGCGTGCCGACCGGCTCAAAAGCCGTCCTTACCTCCGACATTCTCGGCACGGCATCCATCGCGCTCGACATGGCCCACAGTGATAATTATCACAAAGTTGGCGACAAGCTCACCGGTGTTGTACCCAAGGGTATGATGGACAATGTGTCAAACGAGCTGCTGCCGTCTCTCTCAGGCTTATTTCCCAAAATCGACACACTCCTAAGCTCAATCAATGCAATCGTCGGATCACCCGAACTGGCACAGTCGGTAAAGCGCCTCGACGCCATAACAATAAATCTCGAGGCCACCACCCGGCAACTCAACGCTGTCATGGCTACACTTCCGCCAATCACCGGCGACATCAAGGCTATTACCGGCAACTTCAATACCGCCTCCGAGGACATTTCGGCCGTAACAGCTTCGCTTAAGGATGTACCCATCGATTCTATTACCGACAATCTGCAGAAACTTACCGCCAATCTGCATGTACTATCCGAACAGCTCAACGACCCCAATTCCACCCTCGGAATGCTGACCCACGATCCGGCTCTATACCGCAACCTCAACTCGACAGCCGCCTCGCTCGATTCTCTGTTTGTGGATATCAAACGCAATCCCAAACGATATATCAGCATCAAGCTCCTGTAAAATTTCCTGATACAGCATAATATTGCTTATTTAAATTTATTTCAAATAACGCCGGCTTGCGAAGCCGGCGTTCTCATTTGTAAAAGTTGTTATAAATCGGGCGTTCCACGGTTCTCAACACGTTTGTAACTCTTTCCGTGGAACATTAAATATCTCACAATTATCCCTTAATATACATATTATTACTTGTTAAATTTTAAAGTATAGCTTTATTGTTGTTTTTAACGCCTGCCTTAATACGTTGATAACTATAACATTGCACAATTATCGGATTTTCCAATAAAATATACACTTTATTATTCGGATTTTTTTTTGGAAATTTGTAACTCGAAACAACCACACAACGCACTATACACCTTCACCGCAACAATGCAAGCCACACACCAACAACTATGGGAACAATGCCGGCAATTTATAGCCGACAACATCACGCCCAGCCAATTCAGCGCATGGTTCGCCTCGATCTCCTCAGTGAGCTTCGAGAATAACGAACTGCGTCTCCGTGTCCCCTCATCATATTACAAGGAGCATCTGGAGCAGAATTTTCCCACCATTATCGAGGCTGCAATCAAGAAGGTGTACGGCCCCGATGTGACACTCTATTTCTGCTACACTGTGGTTGACGGCCAGCCTGACACATCTCTCAACGAACGTGCTTCCGACCAGTCGAGCACGATTCTGAGACAGGCTAAATCCGCCCCGGCCAATCCATTCATCGACAAGAGGCAACAATCATTTGACTCTCAGCTGAATCCCCGGTATAACTTCGAGAACTACTGCATGGGGCAATCCAACTGTATCGCCCGTACGATCGCCGAATCGATTGCCAATGATCCCACCAACAAGACGTTCAACCCGCTGTTTGTATTCGGACCCACCGGTGTAGGCAAGACACACCTTATACAGGCCGTAGGCATCAGGATCAAGGAACATAACCCCGACGCGCGTGTTCTATATGTCACTGCCCGCCTCTTCCAGAGCCAGTACACTGCCGCCAACCACAAGGGGCAGATCAACAACTTCTTTCACTTTTACCAGTCGATCGACACCCTTATCATCGACGACGTGCAGGACCTTGCCGGCAAACCCGAGACCCAGAACACATTCTTCCATATCTTTAACCAGCTTCATCAGAACAACCGTCAGATCATCCTTTCGAGCGACTGTGCTCCATCCGAAATGGATGGTTTTGAGGCCCGTCTGCTGTCACGATTCAAATGGGGAGCTTCGGCAGCCCTTGAGAAGCCTGATATCGAGCTGCGCCGTCAGGTTCTCATCAAGAAAGCACAGCAGGACGGCCTTGACCTTCCCGCCGATGTTATAGATTATGTGGCCGAGAATGTCACCGACTCGATTCGTGAACTCGAAGGCGTAGTGGTATCCCTTGTGGCACATGCCACCGTGCTCAACTGCGACATCACCCTCGATCTCGCCCGTCCGGTAGTGGCCAATGCCATACGCATCCGCCGCTCGCAGGTCAACTTTGAAATGATCATCCAGGCCGTGGCATCGTATTTCAAGCTCGAGCCCGACCTGCTCTTCACCAAGACCCGCAAACGCGAAGTATCTGACCCGCGACAGATTGTGATGTATCTGGCAAAGAAGATGGCAGGGCTTTCGCTAAAGAATATCGGCACCCGTCTCGGCCGCACTCACGCCACAGTAATATATGCATGCCGCAATATAGACGAGCGTATGCCCATCGACAAGGATCTGCGTACATCCATCGAAGCCATCCAGGCATCAATTCAGGGATGCTGACCTCTACGCCGTCCCCTATTCACATTTTTTAGATTTATCGATTACAAACATCATATTTTTTCACAAAATATTGGAAGAAAAGTCGAATATTAGGCACAATAGGGTATAAAAGCTGTAAAACATGTCGTAAAACATATAAAATAATTTGGAGACGCGACAAAAAAGCATGAACTTTGTATCGCAAACCTAAAAACAATCTTTTTTACCTTAGAAATTGTACCTATTGGAAACCCATAAAAAGAGCCCCCGTGACGGTGGCTCTTTTTATCATTTTATACTTGCCGGCTTTGCTTCTTTTTTTTACCTTTGCACAGTATTATGGAATCAATTCAGAATATAGCATCTTTTGTCGCATCGGTCCTTAGCGACTATACGCTTGTACCGCTACTGCTCGCGGCCGCGATATATTACACCATCGCCACGCGGGGCGTACAATTCCGCATGGCCGGTGAGATGTTGCGCCTGCTTATGGAATCGGGGAAGCCCTCGGGCCATGCCACTCACGGCAAAACGGTATCCTCTTTTCAGGCTTTTGCGGTCTCGATAGCAAGCCGTGTAGGCACCGGAAATCTCGCCGGTGTTGCTTCGGCAATCGCCATAGGCGGCCCAGGCGCCGTATTCTGGATGTGGATAATCGCTCTGCTCGGCGCCTCAAGTGCCTTCGCAGAGTCGACTCTCGCCCAGCTTTTCAAGATCCGCGGCAAGGACTCGTTCATGGGAGGTCCGGCCTATTACATACTCAAGGGCCTGCACAGCCGCACATGGGCCGTGACTTTCGCGATACTTATCACCCTCACTTTCGGATTCGCATTCAATTCCGTACAGTCCAATACCATTGCCGGAGCGCTCCATACATCCTTCGGCCTTGAAGCGGTATGGATCGGAGTACCGCTTGCAGTTCTCACATTAATTATAATAAGCGGCGGCATCAGCCGCATATCGCGCTTCAGCGAAATCATAGTCCCCGCAATGGCCATCGCATATATAATTCTTGCGCTGGTTATTGTATTCATAAACATCCACCGGCTGCCCGAGGTCCTCGGTCTAATTATCGGAAATGCCTTCGGCTTCGATCAGGCATTGGGAGGAACTGTCGGAACAGCCATGATTATGGGCATCAAGCGCGGCCTCTTCAGCAACGAGGCCGGCGAAGGTTCTACCCCAAATGCCGCCGCCACCGCACATGTTAGCCACCCCGTAAAGCAAGGACTCATCCAGGCGCTCGGAGTATATACCGACACTCTCATCATCTGCACATGCACCGCCTTCATCATTCTGTGCAGCGGACTGTATCTCGAGGGGCACGACGGCATCATCCTCACGCAGCATGCGATCGACGCCGGTCTCGGTGGCAATACTTCGCTCGGATCGACATTCGTGAGCATCGCGATATTCTTCTTCGCATTCACCAGTATTGTGGCCAACTATTATTACGGCGAGACGAATCTCCGCTTCATACACAATGACAACCGCATTATCATCATATACCGCCTGCTCGTCACTGCCATAGTATTCTGGGGCGCCATATCGGCCCTCGACCTGGTATGGGCCTTCGCCGACGTGACTATGGCCCTGATGACGCTATGCAATCTCGCCGCTATTGTGGCGCTGCGCCGGTATGTGCTGCTATGCCTTGCCGACTATCGCAGGCAAAGACCGCTCGGCGACCCGGTTTATCATCGTTCTACCATCCCGCAGATTGCGGCTGAAACCACCAGCTGGCCCGAATAAGATGAATTTCAGCTACTGGTTCTCCAACCGCCTCAGGATTCGCCGCGGAGCTCCTTCGAGCACTGTCACCGGAGCCGTCATTGCTGTAGCCGGCGTGGCCCTGGCCCTTATGGTGATGGAACTCAGCCTGGCCGTAACGTCAGGATTCAAGAACGAGATTGAACGCAAGGTATTCGGCTTCGACGCACCCGTCACGGTATTGCCCCCCTACGACTACAATACCGCCACATCAGCCGTCGAACTACATCCCGGCGACACACTGTCGGCAGTCATAGCTTCGGCAGTACCCGATGCCGCGCAGGTGCCGGTATTCAGGCGTCATGCCATCCTTAAGACCGACAACGACTTCATGGCCGTTGAATGTGTGTCACATGGTCCCGGACACGAAGACAGCTTTGAGCGCTCCAATATCGTTGACGGCTCCTGGCCCGATTTCAACACACCGGCCGATGCCGACAGTATCGTAATTTCCACTGTAATGGCCGACCGCCTGGGTCTCGGCACCGGCGACCGAATATTCATGTACTTCTTTGTCGACGGCAACCCCAAGGCCCGGCGTGCATTTATCGCCGGAATCTACCGGTCAAACTTCGGCGAATACGACAAGTCGATAATCTACTCGCCCATCGGCATGATGCAACGGCTCGGATCGGATCACTTGGCCGTGACAGCCATTGCGCTCGAAGGACTTGACAAGGACAACATCGCCGCCGATGCCGACCGCCTCCAGCAGGCCCTCCTGTCGGCATACCGCTCCGGTCAGCTGTCAGAGGCCTATCCTGTCACCGACATCCTTGAAACCGGAGCAGTGTTCTTCAACTGGCTCGACCTCCTCGACACCAATGTCGTGGTGATTTTCATACTTATGATTGCCGTGGCGGCATTCACCCTGATCTCAAGTCTGTTTATCATTATTCTCGACCGCGTTACCACAATCGGAATCCTTCGATCTTTAGGCGCATCGGGACAGGCCGTCAACCGTATATTCATATTTGTGGCGCTGAGACTTGTCGGCCTCGGAATGATCATCGGCAATGCTTTGTCGATCGGAATAATCGCATTGCAGCGGGCGACGCATTTTCTGAAACTCGACCCCGATATGTACTACCTCAATTACGTTCCGCTCGAATTCAACTGGACAGCCATCCTGATGCTCAATACAGGCACTGCCGTAGCCGCATGGCTCATCCTGATTCTGCCCGCCCGACTGGCAGCCCGCGTCGATCCCGCCTCCGCCATGCGTTACGAATGACCCTTTTGCCCGTTACAAATGTTATAAATATACAACGACATGCCTAAATTTTAACATTTGCCGTTTTTTTCGTATATTTGCCCCCTTGAAAATCTAAATTCTCTACATGACAATAGCAACCGACACACGCGAACTAATCATCGACGCCATCCGCGACCGCAAGGGCCGCTCGATCTCCATTGTCGACATGTCCGACATCCCCGGAGCCTCGGCCCGCTCTTTCATAATCGCCGAAGGCAACTCTACCACTCAGGTCGGCGCGATTGCCGATCACCTGCGCGAGCGCCTGCTCGAAGATGCCGGTACCAAGCCCTTTAACTCCGACGGAATGCGCGACAACTCCGAGTGGATTGTGCTCGACTACGGTGATATCTGGGTACACATATTCCTGCCCGAGGCGCGGCGCCGTTACAACCTTGAAGAATTGTGGAACGACGCTGTGATCACCGATCTCCCCGACCTCGACTGATACTTTTATGACCATCCTCTTTCATTCCCTCCGACTCACCCGACATGTTTCCAAACAAAAATCCTAACAATTCAGGCAACAAGAAGCCGTTCAGGATCAACCTGTGGTGGATGTACGCCATAGTATTCCTGTTCCTGTTCGGCATATATTATCTTGACGACAATTCCGTCACCCGTTCGGTAAGCTATTCCGAGTTCGAGAATTACATCGTCAAGGATCACGGCATCCGCAAGATTATCGTTTACAGCGACAAGCGCGAGGCCGAGGGCTTCCTTACCGATTCTCTCGCCCGTGAGCTCTTCAAGGACGACCGCCTCGGCGGCGGCCAGGCCACAGTGGCCAAGATAGTCACCGATATTCCTTCGGCCGACAAGTTTGACGCCAAGATTGACCAATGGCGTGCCGAAGGCTACTTCACGGGCGAAGTCAAATACGAACGCAGCAGCCAGTTCAGTTCCTTCCTGTGGTCGCTCGCTCCTATAATAATCCTCGTCGTCGCCTGGATATGGATCATGCGGCGCATGAGCGGAGGCAATGGCGGCGGCGGGGGCGGCGGCGTATTCTCCGTCGGCAAGTCCAAAGCCATGCTCTTCGACAAGAACAATGCCAATAAGGTGACATTCAAGGATGTCGCAGGATTGTCCGAGGCCAAGACCGAAATCGAGGAAATCGTCGAATTCCTCAAGAACCCCGGCCGATATACCGACCTCGGCGGCAAGATACCCAAGGGCGCACTGCTCGTAGGCCCTCCCGGCACCGGCAAGACCCTTCTGGCCAAGGCTGTAGCCGGCGAGGCCAACGTACCATTCTTCTCCATGTCAGGTTCCGACTTCGTTGAGATGTTTGTCGGCGTTGGCGCATCGCGCGTCCGCGACCTGTTCCGTCAGGCCAAGGAAAAGGCGCCCTGTATCGTATTCATCGACGAAATCGACGCCGTAGGCCGCGCCCGCGGCCGCAACGCCAACATGGGATCCAACGACGAGCGCGAGAACACACTCAACCAGCTTCTGACTGAAATGGACGGCTTCGGCTCGAACAGCGGTGTAATTATCCTCGCCGCCACCAACCGCGCCGACATCCTCGACAAGGCACTAATGCGCGCGGGCCGATTCGACCGACAGATATATGTCGACCTCCCCGACCTGCCCGATCGTGTGGCCATATTCAAAGTTCACCTGCGCAAGATCAAGACCGACGACTCTCTCGACATCGATCTGCTCGCCCGTCAGACCCCGGGCTTCTCGGGCGCCGACATCGCCAACGTGTGCAACGAGGCCGCCCTTATCGCCGCACGCAACAACAAGTCGGTTGTAACCAAAGAAGACTTCTCCGCTGCCGTCGACCGCATAATCGGCGGCCTCGAGAAGCGCTCCAAGATAACCACCGCCGAGGAAAAGCGCTCCATAGCTATCCATGAAGCGGGCCACGCCACCGTATCGTGGCACCTCCAGTATGCCAATCCTCTCGTCAAGGTCACAATCGTACCCCGCGGCAAAGCGCTCGGCGCCGCCTGGTATCTGCCCGAAGAACGACAGATAACACCCTCACAGGTAATCCTCGACGAGATCTGCGCCACTCTCGGCGGACGCGCAGCCGAGGAAGTATTCCTCGGGCGCATCTCCACCGGTGCCGCCAACGACCTCGAGCGTGTCACCAAGCAGGCCTACGCCATGGTAGTCTACTACGGCATGAGCGACCGCCTGCCCAACCTGTCCTACTACGATTCCACCGGTCAGGATTATGGCTTCACAAAGCCCTACTCCAACGAGCGTGCCCAGATAATCGATGAGGAAGTAAGCCGCATCATATCCGAACAATACGAGCGCGCCAAGGCCATCCTGCGGCAGCATGCCGAGGGCCACGGCAAACTCACCGATGTGCTTATATCCCGCGAAGTGATCTTCACTCAGGACGTAGTCGACATCTTCGGCCCGAGGCAGTGGAAAAGCCGCACCGACGAAATCCTCGCCGAGGATCCGCGTATGCTCGAGCCACACGACGTCGAGGCCAAGGAAGTCTCATCCGATGACAAAGCTGCGGAAAACAAACCCGAGGCAAAAACCGACGACAAGACACCGGAAACAAAACCGGATGACAAGCCGGACGATGGCCCTACCCCGCCACCCTTCCCCGGCGACAAACAATGACATCCAGCGGCACGCCACCAGGCGCGCCGCTTTTTTATCTGAAATATTGGTAGAAAGCCCAATATATTTGGACGTGAGCGATTGCTGTTCCAAATTTTTTTCGTACCTTTGCGCGTGACTTTTGGCCGATTGGTGCGCGGATACCGCTAATCGGTTATTAAACAACGTTATATATAAAATGATCAACATCACTTTCCCCGATAATAGCGTAAAGCAGTTTGAAGCCGGCGTTACTCCGCTTGAAATTGCCAAGTCGATTAGCAGCCGCCTGGCCGAGGATGTTCTCGCCGCAACAGTCGACGGCGAGGAATGGGATCTCAGCCGTCCCATCGACCACGACGCAGCACTCAAGCTCTTCAAATGGGAAGATCCCGAGGGCAAGCATGCCTTCTGGCACTCGTCGGCCCACCTACTCGCCGAAGCGCTTCAGGAACTCTACCCCGGCGTGAAATTCGGCATCGGCCCCGCCATCGAGAACGGTTTCTACTACGACATCGATCCCGCCGGTCACACGATCACAGCCGATGACTTCGCCAAGATCGAAAACAAGATGCTCGAACTTGCCCGCAAGAAAGAAGACATCGTGCGCCGCGACATCACCAAGGCCGACGCGCTCAAGATGTTCGGCGACCGCGGCGAGGAGTACAAGTGCGAGCTCATCTCCGAACTCGAGGACGGCCACATCACCACCTACACACAGGGCGCTTTCACCGACCTGTGCCGTGGCCCCCATCTGCCCAACACAGCCCCCATCAAGGCCGTGAAGATCACCTCGCTCGCCGGAGCATACTGGCGCGGTGATGAGAAGCGCAACCAGCTCGTGCGCGTCTACGGCATCACCTTCCCCAAGAAGAAGATGCTCGACGAATACCTCGTCCTGCTCGAAGAGGCCAAGAAACGCGACCACCGCAAGCTGGGCAAGGAAATGGAGCTCTTCGCTTTCTCGTCCAACGTAGGCGCAGGTCTGCCTCTGTGGCTCCCCAAAGGCGCCGCCCTCCGCGATCGTCTTGAGCAGTTCCTCCGCAAGATTCAGAAAAAATATGGTTACCTCCAGGTAATCACCCCCCATATCGGCAACAAGAACCTTTACGTCACATCAGGCCACTACGCCAAGTACGGCAAGGATTCTTTCCAGCCCATCCACACACCGCAGGAAGGCGAGGAATACCTCCTCAAACCCATGAACTGCCCTCACCACTGCGAGATTTTCCGCGCCCTGCCCCGCTCCTACCGCGACCTGCCCATGCGCCTTGCCGAATTCGGCACAGTGTACCGCTACGAGCAGAGCGGTGAGCTCCACGGACTCACACGAGTACGCGGCTTTACGCAGGACGACGCTCATATCTTCTGCGCACCCGAGCAGATCAAAGATGAGTTCCTTAAGGTGATGGACATCATCTTCTACATCTTCAAGGCTCTCAAATTCGACAACTTCGAGGCTCAGATTTCGCTCCGCGACCCGCAGCATAAGGAGAAATACATCGGCTCGGACGAGAACTGGCACCTTGCCGAGCAGGCCATCATCGACGCCTGCGCCGAAAAGGGCCTCAACGCCCGCACCGAGCTTGGCGAAGCCGCATTCTATGGCCCGAAACTCGACTTCATGGTGAAGGACGCCATCGGACGCCGCTGGCAGCTCGGCACAATTCAGGTCGACTACAACCTGCCCGAACGCTTCCAGCTTGAATACACCGGCGCCGACAACGCCAAGCACCGTCCGGTGATGATTCACCGTGCCCCCTTCGGCTCGCTCGAACGCTTCGTGGCCGTGCTCCTCGAGCACACCGCCGGTCGCTTCCCCCTGTGGCTCACACCCGATCAGGCTGTTGTGTTGCCCATCTCCGAGAAGTTCAACGACTATGCCCGTCAGGTTGCCGACCGGCTTGCCGAAGCCGACATACGCGTGACAGTCGATGACCGCAACGAGAAGATCGGACGCAAGATCCGCGACAACGAGCTAAAACGCATACCCTACCTCCTCATTGTAGGCGAAAAAGAACAGGCCGCCGGCGAAGTTTCTGTAAGAAAACAGGGCGAAGGCGATCAAGGTTCCGTAAAAATTGCTACCTTTGCCGAGCAAATCGCCCAAGAGGTGAAAAATTCAATTAACCAATAACCCCGCTGAATGGAGAAAAAACCTCACTTTACCCCCGGACCACGTCCACAATCCCCCGGCCCGCGGCCCCCGATGCAGCAGCGCGACCGCCGCTTGCCCGACCGCAACGCCAAAGACCCCAACAACATCAACGAGCACATCCGTGCCCGTGAGGTCCGACTGGTCGGCGACAACGTCACCCCGGGGATATACCCCATACAGCAGGCCCGCGCTATTGCCGAAGAACTTGAGCTCGATCTTGTCGAGATCTCAGCCCAGTCAGATCCTCCTGTCTGCAAGATTCTCGACTATCAGAAATATCTGTATCAGCAGAAGAAAAAGCAGAAGGAAATCAAGGCCAAGGCATCCAAAGTGGTAGTGAAGGAAATTCGTTTCGGTCCCCAGACCGACGACCACGACTACAACTTCAAGCTCAAGCACGCAATAGGCTTCCTTCAGGAAGGCGCCAAGGTCAAGGCCTATGTCTTCTTCAAGGGCCGCTCGATCCTTTTCAAGGAACAAGGTGAGGTGCTTCTGCTCCGCTTTGCCAATGACCTCGAGGACTATGGCAAGGTTGAACAGATGCCCCTGCTCGAAGGCAAACGCATGATTATCATGATTTCGCCTAAAAAGAAATAAAAAGTGGCACGCGTTGCCACGTCATTATATAACTCCAAACAAATTAACAAAATGCCGAAGATTAAAACTAATTCCGGTGCCAAAAAAAGATTCGCTCTTACCGGAACAGGAAAAATCAAAAGAAAACACGCTTACCACAGCCACATTCTTACTAAGAAGACCAAAAAGCAGAAGCGCAACCTCGACCACTTTGCTCTCATCGCCAAAGTAGACGAAAAGAGCGTAAAGTCTCTGCTCGCCATCAAGTAAGAACAGGCCACGAATCACGTTCTCTTTTGTAAACACCAAGCGAGTTTATAATATCTTAATTTATTAACCGAATTTACAGCCCCCAAGCGCCCAAGCAGCCGCTGTAATTCAAAATGTAAACTAAAATGCCAAGATCAGTCAACCACGTTGCCTCACGCGCACGTCGTAAAAAAATCCTCAAACTCACCCGCGGCTACTTCGGATGCCGCCGTAACGTATGGACCGTAGCCAAGAACACATGGGAAAAAGGTCTTACCTACGCTTACCGTGACCGTAAGGACAAGAAGGGCAACTTCCGCGCACTCTGGATCCAGCGCATCAACGCCGCAGCCCGTATGCACGACCTCAGCTACTCCAAGCTCATGGGTCTCATCCACAAGGCAGGCATCCAGATCAACCGCAAAGTTCTCGCCGACCTCGCCCTCAACAACCCCGAAGCCTTCAAGGCTATCGTCGACAAGGTGAAAGGCGCATAAACATCGGCTTCCGACAACCCATAACGGCCTTCCGCTCTCCGCGGAGGGCCGTTTGCATTTTTTACACCCGCGCATGCGCGCTTTCTGCCGTTTTTTTCGTAACTTTGCATATTAACAATTACGACAACAACAAAACAATTCAATATATGCGATTCAACGTTCCCTGCAAGGCATTCTACAACGCCGCATCAGCTGTCAGCAAGGTGATTAACTCCAAAAACTCGCTCACCATTCTCGACAACTTCCGTATCAGTCTTCAAGACGACATCCTCACGATAACAGGTGCCGACATGGACAACGAGCTCAACGCACGTATCCACGTCACCGATGCCGAGGGTAACTGCACATTCTGCGTTCAGGCCCGCCGCCTCGTCGACCTTCTCAAGGAGCTTCCCGATTCGGGCATCACATTCACCCTCAACGAGGAGACATACGAAGTGGAGATCCGCTACACCGGCGGCAAATACAACCTCACCGCCATGAACGGCGCCGAATACCCCGTATTCCGCTCCGACGACGATGAAACAGCGCCGATCTCCTTCCAGCTCTCCACCGAAAGCCTCATGCAGGGTCTTGAATACACCATCTTTGCTGTTGGCGATGACGATTACCGTCCCATGATGAAGGGCGTGTTCTTCGACATCGACGAGGATCACATCACCTATGTGGCCACCGATACCCACAAGCTGGTGCGCTTCATCGACAACCGCGTCAGCCCGGGCGTGAAGGGCTCATGCATCCTGCCCGTCAAACCCGCAACCGTGATGCGCAATGTATTTGCCAAGGACGAGAATCTCAACTTCACGATGACCCGCAAAAGCGCCACTGTCGAGAGCGAGGGTTTCACATTCCGCTGCTCTTTCCTTAACGGCCGCTTCCCCGACTACAACCGCGTGATACCCAAGCAGTCGCCATTCCGTCTCATCCTCGACCGCACCGCAGCCCTCAACGCCATACGCCGCGTGGCTGTGTTTGTCGATCCCGGATACGGGCTCGAAAAGTTCAAGATCACTGCCGACAAGCTTCATATCAAGAGCGACGACAACAACATGTGCACCTGCGCCCGCGAGACTATCCCATGCAGCTTCAACGGCCCGGAGATGGTTATCGGATTCAGCGCACCCTTCCTCATCGAGTTCATGAATGTGCTGCGCACCGACGAGGTTTACATCGACCTTGCCGATCCCTCACGCGCCGGCGTCTTCTGCCCCTCCGAGAATACCGAGGGCACCGACCTCGTCATGCTCCTGATGCCCATGAATGTCGATAAGTTCTGATCATCCCTGACATGAAACTGAATCTCAAGCGCCCCATCGTTTTCTTCGACCTCGAGACAACCGGCGTCAATATCACCCGCGACCGCATAGTCGAAATCTCCGTTATCAAGATTATGCCCGGCAAGGAAGACAGTCCCGAGATAAAATGCCACCGCGTCAATCCCGAGATGCACATCCCCGAGGAGGCCACCGCTGTCCATAAAATCACCGATGAGATGGTGGCCGACAAGCCGACATTCCGCCAGCTTGCCAAATCCCTCGCCGACTATATGCGTGGATGCGACATAGCCGGCTTCAATTCCAACCGCTTTGATATTCCTCTGCTCGACGAGGAATTTCAGCGAGCCGGTGTTGATTTTGACTTCCACAAGGCCCGTTTTATCGATGTTCAGACCATTTACCACAAACTCGAACCGCGCAACCTCTCGGCAGCCTACCGATTCTACTGCGGCAAAGAACTCGAAGGCGCCCACGGTGCACAATGCGATACGATGGCCACATACGAGGTGCTGCTCGCTCAGCTCGACCGCTATGAGCAGCTGCCCAACGATGTGAACGAGCTATCCCGCTTCTCGTCGCAGAATGATAACGTCGACCTCATCGGCCGACTCATTTACAGCCCCGACAGACGCGAACTTATCAATTTCGGCAAATACAAGGGTCAGGCTGCCGCCGAGGTCCTCACCCGCGATCCCGGCTATTACAGCTGGATCATGCAGGGCGACTTTCCCTCCGATACCAAGCGCGCTTTCACCCGCATAAAACTATCTCTGCAGAAAAAATGACGTCATCACCCCTCAGCGGCAAGCACATCGTGCTCGGCATCACCGGCGGCATCGCAGCCTACAAATCGGCCATGCTGACCCGCCTGCTCGTGAAAGCCGGAGCCGAGGTGCAGGTGATCATGACTCCCAACGCCCGCGAGTTCATCACCCCGGTCACTCTGTCGACCCTCAGCGGCAAGCCCGTCATTACCGACTTTTTCTCGGCCAACACCGGTGAGTGGCATTCGCATGTCGACCTGGGCCTGTGGGCCGACGCATTTGTCGTGGCTCCCGCCACCGCCTCGACCATCGCCAAAATGGCCTGCGGCGTGGCCGACAACATGCTTGTCACATCTTACCTGTCGACCCGCGCCCGCGTATTCATAGCACCGGCGATGGACTTCGACATGATGCGCCACCCCTCTACTGCGCGCAACATCGCCACTCTGCGTGCCGACGGCTGTGTAATCATCGAGGCTGCCGAGGGCGAGCTTGCATCCCACCTCACCGGCAAGGGACGCATGGAAGAACCCGAGAACATCGTACGTGTACTTGAGGATGCCTTTCGCCCTGCCGCCTCATCGCTCTCCGGCAAGAAAATACTTATCACAGCTGGCCCCACCTACGAAAAGATCGACCCGGTGCGCTTTATCGGCAACTACTCTACCGGCCGCATGGGCTACGCGATAGCCAACGAAGCCGCCGCACGCGGCGCCGAAGTCACCATAGTCAGCGGCCCTGTAGGCCACTTCGATCTGCACCCGGGTGTCACTGTGGTGCATGTCGAATCGGCCATTGAGATGCTCGAGCAATCGCAGAAAGCATTTGCCGATGCAGATATCGCCATCCTTGCGGCAGCCGTGGCCGACTATCGTCCGGCCGTAAGATACGACAGCAAAATCAAGCGCGAGGAGGACGGCATAAGATCCATCGAGCTCGTCAAAAATCCCGACATCGCCGCAACACTCGGCAACGCTAAGCGCCCCGGACAGTTCCTCGCCGGATTCGCCCTTGAAACCGACCACGAACTTGACAATGCGCGCCGCAAACTCGCCCGCAAAAATCTCGACATGATAGTCCTCAACTCACTGCGCGACCCGGGAGCCGGATTTGGTGTCCCCACCAACAAGGTCACACTCGTCTTTGCCGGCAACGATCCCATTGTGGAGTTGCCGCTCAAACCCAAGACCGAAGTCGCAGCCGACATACTCGATTATATCTCACGATGAATTTATTACGCCGTTCAGCCATCCTGCTCTCTCTCCTTGCCGCCGCCATCTGTAGCCGCGCGCAGGAGCTAAACTGCACCGTAGAGTTCAATACCGACCAGATTTCCAGTACCAACAAATCGATTTTCGAGACACTGTCATCGGCCGTGAACGACTATATGAACACCAACACATTCACGCCCGCACAATTCTCGGCCAATGAAAAAATCGACTGCCGCCTGTTCTTCACCATCAAGGAATATACCGAGGACGGTGTAATCAAGGGCGACCTTCAGGTGCAGTCGAGCCGCCCGGTGTACAACTCGTCATACACCACCACCCTTATCAATTTCAAGGATTCCAAGATCGACTTTGCATATCAGGAAGGAGAGCCTCTGAACTATACCGTCAATTCGATGGAAAACCAGCTTACCGCCCTGCTCAACTACTATGCATATCTGATTCTTGCCGTCGACTTCGACTCGTTCGCTCCCGGCGGCGGCGACCCGTACTGGGAGCGCCTCAAGCAGATCGTGCAGATGGCGCAGTCATCGGGCGAAGTGGGATGGAAAGCCTTTGAAGATACCAAAAACCGCTCTGCCGTCTTATCTGCATTCACCGAGGGCAAAGGCGGCGAAGCACTCCGCAAGATGCTCTACGATTACCACCGCCTCGGCCTCGACCAGATGTCCCTGTCGGTCGACAAAGGCCGTGCGGCCGTCACCGAGAGCCTCGACGCCATCAAGACAGTATACGAACTGCAGCCCATGTCGGTGGCTCTTTCCATGTTCAAGGACGCCAAGCTTGACGAACTCGTCAACATCTACTCCAAGGCTCCGGCCGACGAGCGCACGAAGGTATACAACCTGCTGCAACCCATATATCCTACCGATGAACAGCAGCTCATCAAAATCAAAAACGGACAGGAAAAATGATTCTCAGCCTTAAGATATCCAACTTCGCCCTTATTCGCGACATACAGCTCCGGCCCGGCCCCGCGCTCAATATCATCACCGGCGAGACCGGCGCCGGCAAGTCCATCATAATGGGTGCGCTGTCGCTCCTTCAGGGCAAGAGGGCCGAGAACCGTAATGCCGGCCACCGCGACGATAAGACGATTGTCGAGGCCCAGTTCTCGGTCGATAAGGCACTCGCAGATTCCATACGCGCCATCCTTGCCGACGCCGGTATCGATGCCGAGGTCGACACTGTCGTGCTCCGGCGCGAAATCCTCCCCTCGGGCCGCTCGCGCGCCTCGGTCAACGGCGTGCAGGTCCAGCTTGCCGTGCTCGGTGCGATCGCCGATCTGCTTGTCGACATACACTCCCAGCACAAAAACCTGTTGCTCGGCGATGAGAATTTCCAGCGCGACACTCTCGACGCCCTCGCCGGCAACGCAGCATTGCTCGCCGAATACCGCAGTATCTATGCCGACTATCGTGTGGCGCTCCAACGCTTTGCCCGTACACGCGACGAAATCGAAAACACACGTACCGACGCCGACTATCTCGAATACCAGCTCAACGAACTCGCACAACTCGACCTCGAGCCGGGCGAAGAAGACGAACTCACACAGCAACGCGAACTCCTCTCCAACGCATCCACCATCAGCGAACAGCTCTCCCGAGCCGCCAACGTCCTCACATGGGATAATGCCAACGCATCCGACATGCTCTCCATGGCTCTTGACGCCATACAAGAGGCCGCTGACGTGTCAGACGAATACGCTACACTTCTCGACCGTATTGAAGCACTGAAAGCCGAGCTCGACGATATTTCCGAAACCATTGCCGACGCTGCCCGTAACATGAACGGCTCACCCGGCGACCTTGACAAAATCGAAAACCGCCTCAACCGAATCCATGCCCTCGAATCCAAACACAGGGTCGACTCGGTGGAGGCCCTGATTGAAATACGCGATCGGCTCTCGTCACGACTGGAAGCTCTCAACGACGCCCCCGTCACCATGAAGCGCCTCGAAAACGAAGCCCGCGCACTCAAGCGCGAAGCCCTTGAAAAGGCAAGCACAATATCCGCCAGGCGCAAAGAAGCAGCCTCCACACTTATCAGGATGCTCACCGCCAAGGCCCGGCCACTCGGCATGGACAACCTGCGGATGGATATACGCGTCAATTCCGGCAAGCTCAATCCCGACGGCATTGATATGGTAGAATTCCTCTTTGCCTTCAACAAAAAACAGGAGCCGGCTCCCATCGGCTCGCACGCCTCGGGTGGCGAAATATCACGTGTGATGCTCGCCCTGAAATCCATCACCGCCGAACACCAGCAGTTGCCGACAATCATTTTCGATGAGATAGATACCGGCGTATCGGGCGACGTCGCCAACCGCATGGGTGCCCTCATGGCCGAGATAAGCCATCACATACAAGTGCTCACCATCACACACCTGCCGGGCGTTGCTGCATGCGGCGACAGCCACTTCAAGGTCTACAAGCGCGACGATGATTCGGGTACTGCCACATACATCACTCGTCTCGACAGCGACGCCCGCCGCTCGGAGATTGCCCTGATGCTCAGCGGAAACGCCGACGATCCGACAGCCCTCGCCGCCGCTGATTCTCTTTTAAAACCTCATTCTTAAAACAGACTCTGCATGGAACCCACCGACTACATATATGGCCTGCGCGCCATCATCGAGGCCATCCGCGAAGGCCGTCCGATTGATAAACTGTTCATAAAGAAAGACCTCCAGGGCGACCTCGCCTCGGAACTCTTCTCGCTCATGCGTCAACACCACATCGTAGCGCAGCGCGTACCCGTCGAACGCCTCAACCGCATCACCCGCAAGAACCATCAGGGCGCAATCGCGATACTCTCGGCAGTTGAATACCATAACCTCGGCAATCTTGTCACAACGCTCTACGACGACGGTATCCTTCCATTCATCGTTGTGCTCGACGGCATCACCGACGTGCGCAATTTCGGCGCCATAGCCCGCACAGCCGAATGTTGCGGCGTCAACGGCCTTGTGATAGCCGAGCGTGGCAGCGTGTCGGTCGGTGCCGATGCTGTCAAGACTTCGGCCGGCGCACTGATGTCGCTGCCCGTCTGCCGCGAACGCTCGATTGCATCAGCCGTGAGATTTCTCAAGGAAAGCGGATTCAACGTTGTAGCTGTCAGTGAAAAAGCCGACATCAACTACACGCTCGCCGACTACACCACTCCCACAGCCCTGGTGCTCGGAGCCGAAGATACCGGCATCTCGCCCGAAGTAATGGAGCTGTGCGACACACGGGTATCAATTCCCATGTTCGGCCACATAGCATCGCTCAACGTATCGGTCGCCGCCGGAGTCCTGATGTATGAAGTAGTGCGTCAACGCCTCCAGGCCGATCTTGAAGTTATCTGAATCTCAACAAACCTTTTCTTTCTTACGGCTCCCGCTAATCACGGGAGCCGTATTAAACATTTTGGCTGTTTCCGGTGTATTAAAATGAGAATTATAGCCTTTGCCGTCAAATTTACTAAACATGCCACGTCTTATTTCCATCTGTCTACTGCTTTTTCTGTGGTTTCCTATCTGCCTTGATGCATCTGTCAGTGATTCGACAGCAACGACAGCACGCGACAGCATATATCATTACGACATCGAGCTAAACGGAGCCTTTGCCCGCGGCGCCCATACACCCTTCTGGCTTGTAAACAACAGATTCGGTCTTTCATCAATAAAAAAAGTCAACGGGTACATGCGTGCAGGGTTCTTCCGCGAGGACAATCACAGCAAGCCTTTCGGCTACAGCTTTGGCGCCGACCTTGCTGTGGCCGGCGGCTACACATCCACCTTCATCATACAGCAGCTGTATGGCGGTATCCGCTACAAGTGCCTCGACCTTACGGTAGGCAGCCGCGAGACACGTTCGCAGATGGTTAACCCCGAATTAAGCTCTGGCGACCTCCTGTTTTCCGACAACGCGCGACCGATACCCCAGGCCCGTCTCGCCATCGAGCAATACACCATCGTGCCATGGACACGCCGGTGGCTCGCCGTGCGTGGGTATATATCGATGGGCGCTTTCACCGACGAACGCTTCCAGAAATCTTTCACCCAAGGCCTCCACAAGCACACCAGGCACGTATTGTTCCACTCCAAAGGCGGCTTCCTGCGCATCGGCAACCGCGACAGCTTTCCGCTCATAGCCGAGGGCGGACTCGAGATGGCCGCTCAATGGGGCGGCACGATCATTTATCCCGACGGGCACACACTCAAGATGCCGCACTCGTTTAAGGATGCCCTGAAAATTATATTTCCCACCGGCTCCGACAGCTCCAATCCCGAACTTGCAGGAGAAGTGTCAAACGTGCTCGGCAATCACACAGGCCAATGGTGCGCGGCTCTCGACTGGCACGACAAGGCTCAGACATGGGGTGCACGGGCTTATTTCGAGCACTACTTCGAGGACCACTCGATGATGTTCTTCGACTTCAAATGGCGCGACATGCTGCTGGGATTCGAGATCGACCTTCCGGCCAACCCGATTGTCAGCAGCATCGTGTATGAATATCTTTACACCAAAGATCAGGCAGGCGCCGTCTACTGGGACCACACACCCGATATTCCGGAACAGGTCAGCGGCCGTGACGATTACTACAATCACTACCTCTATACCGGTTGGGAACACTGGGGCATGGGAATCGGTAATCCGCTGGTGATCTCACCGATATATAATACTGACAATACACTTAGCTTCAAGGACAACCGTATTGTGGCGCACCATATCGGATGGAAGGGCAGTCCTCTTCCCGGTGTCGATTATCGCGTCCTCATCTCATACAGCCGTTCATGGGGTACGTACGATCAGCCCAACAGCTATGTAAAGCGCAATCTCAACGGACTTCTTGAGGTGACATGGCATCCGCGCCGCCTCAGTGGCTGGTCCGGATGCATCGGAATAGGTGCCGACGGTGGTTCGCTCCTCGGCAAAAGTGCCGGTGTAATGCTCACAATCTCTAAATCAGGCTGGCTATGAAAAAGTATTCTCTTTTCCTCATAATAGTATTCATTATCATCCTGACTATGGCTTCGTGCCGCAAGGTATCCCACAACGGCGACCTCGACGGCCAGTGGCAGCTGCAGACGGTAAGCCTCGCCGACGGTTCAAGTATGTCGGTACGCGGAATATATTACGACTTCATGCTACATACGGCTCAGATGCGAGGGGGCGGTCCCGTCTGCACCGGCAACATGGCCTATGACAAGAAAAAGAGTATCTTCATCGAATTTCCGGTAAACAAGGCATCGCAGTTCAACAGGTACGGCCTGTGCGCCGCCGACTTCACCGAGGCCGACAAGGGCGTGACAATCTTATTCACCGTCCGCCGGATAACATCGAAGGAGATGACTCTTGTCACCTCCTCCGGCCGTATTCTTGATTTCAAAAAGTTTTAGCACACCGTTTCCCTGCCGGGATATGCCTCAAGAGCTTGGCGCAGCACTATCATAGCCTTGCCGAGTTCTTCCTTGTTGAGCACATAGGCCATGCGCACCTCTTTCTTACCCATCCCCGGGGTGGTATAAAAGCCTGATGCGGGAGCCATAAAGATCGTCTGTCCCTCATACTCAAACTCGCTCAGACACCACTGGCAGAACTTGTCGGCATCATCCACCGGCAGGCGCACCACGGTGTAGAACGCACCCATAGGAATAGGCGTATAACAGCCTGGAATCTGATTTATCTGATCGATCATGAATTTGCGCCGCTCCACATACTCATTGTATGTAGCCAGCATATAATCCTGCGGAGTATCTATCGATGCCTCGGCTACAATCTGGCCCAACAGCGGAGGACTCAGACGCGCCTGACAGAATTTCATCACATTCTTCTTAAGTTCCTTATGCTTGGTGATAAGGGCGCCTATTCTGATTCCGCACTCATTATATCGCTTCGATACCGAGTCGATCAGCACCACATTCTCCTCGATGCCCGGCAAATGAAACGCCGAAATATACGGCGCGCCTGTATAGCAGAACTCGCGGTACACCTCGTCTGAGAACAGAAACAGATTGTGTTTCAGCACCAGGTCGCGAATCTGCAGCATCTCCTTCATCGTATACAGGTAACCTGTGGGATTGTTAGGATTACATATCAGGATGCCCTTGGTGCGCGGGGTTATCAGCTCCTCGAACTTCTCGACCGGCGGCAGTTCAAATCCGGTATCGATACTCGACGGCACCGTCACGATCTTCGCGCCCGCCGATATGGCAAAAGCCATGTAGTTGGCATAAGCCGGCTCGGGAACGATAATCTCGTCACCGGGATCGAGGCACGCCATGAACGCAAACAATACAGCCTCCGAACCACCGGTTGTGACAATGATGTCATCCACATTCACATCGATATTGAAACGGCGGTAATACTCCTTCAGCTTCCTGCGAAGCGACAGCAGGCCCTCCGACGGGCTGTATTCGAGCACCTTGCGGTCGATATGTTTCAGCGCCTCGATCGCCTCGGGCGGCGTGGGCACATCTGGCTGCCCGATATTAAGCCGATACACTTTCAGGCCCTTTTCAACGGCCTTGTTGGCAAGAGGAACAAGCCGGCGGATAGGCGAAGCCGGCATTTCCTCTCCACGCTTTGACACTTGTGGCATAATAAAAACTTTTTTACTTAGAAACCTCTGCAAACAGCTATTTGTTCAAATAAAAAAAGCGTCACGGCTTTTCATAGACGTAACGCTCATATTTTGTGGCGGGAGCAGGATTCGAACCTACGACCTCTGGGTTATGAGCCCAGTGAGCTACCACTGCTCTATCCCGCGATGTTTTACGGGTGCAAAGTTAGTGCTTTTACAAATACCACGCAAGCAATTTAACCTTCATTAACTTATTCCGCGCCAATTTTTGCTCTTTTGTTAAATTTTAAGTCTCTTCATCTATGATTTATCGGTTATTCTGCCTATCTTTGCAAGTTAAATAACAAGTAGATGTAAATAATCATGGCATCAAACCCTATCCCTGATAACAACTCACAGCGCAATACATTCGCCCGCCGCGCCGCAAGGTGGCTGTGGTGGATATTCGGCATCGGATTTGCCGTTGTCCTGCTTTTCTTCATACTCGTATATGTCGGCGTGATCGGATACATGCCGCCAGTCGAGGAGCTGCGTAATCCTCAGGACAAATTCGCTTCAATAATATATACTGCCGACGGCCAGGAAATGGGCCGCTACTTCCGCAATTCCGGCAACCGCGTTTATGCCGATCTCGACGAAATATCGCCCAATGTAGTCAACGCCCTCATCGCCACCGAGGACGCCCGATTCCTCGATCACTCGGGCATCGACATGAAAGCCGTCACCCGCGCCGTTGTCAAGACTGTGTTGCTGCGCCAGAAGAATGCCGGCGGCGGCTCCACCATAACCCAACAGCTGGCCAAGCAGTTGTATACGCCGCCGAGCGACGGCTTCTTCTCGCGTGCCGTACAGAAGCCTATCGAATGGATGATCGCCGTCAAACTTGAGCGCTTCTACAGCAAGGACGAGATTCTGAAGATGTATCTCAACCAGTTTGATTTCCTCTACAATGCCGTGGGCATCAAATCGGCGGCCAAAGTATACTTCAACAAGGATGCAAAGGACCTGAGCATTGAAGAAGCCGCCGTGCTCGTAGGCATGGTCAAGAACCCGTCATACTTCAACCCTGTCCGTCATCCCGACCGCACACGCGACCGCCGCAACGTAGTGCTCGAACAAATGCACAAGGCCGATATGCTGTCTGCCGCCGAACTCGACTCGCTACGTAATCTGCCCCTCACACTCGACTTCCACCGTGTGGATCACAAGGAAGGCATGGCACCATACTTCCGCGAGGAGCTGCGCCGATACCTCACCGCCCACAAGCCCGAGCGTGGCAACTATCCGTCATGGGATCAGCAGCGCTATGTCGACGATTCGATATCCTGGGTTACTAATCCGCTCTATGGCTGGATCGACAAGAATCCCAAGCCCGACGGCACCAGCTATGATATCTATACCGACGGCCTGCGCATATACACAACCATCGACTCGCGCATGCAGACCTATGCCGAGCAGGCTGTCAACGAGCACATGCGCTCGCTCCAGAACAAGTTCTTCCGCGAAAAGCGCAACTCGCCGTCTGCCCCCTACTCCTCCAATCCGGCCGAGTTGCCGGCATCCACACGCGAGAAACTCATCAGGACGGCTATACGACAGAGCGAGCGTCACCGCATCGCCAAGATCGCAGGCCTCAGCGACGAAGAGATCACCGCTCAGTTCAACACTCCTGCCGAGATGGTCGTTTTCAGCTACAACGGTCCGATCGACACCGTAATGACTCCGCGCGACTCCATCCTCTACACCAAGAGCTTCCTGCGCACAGGTTTCATGTCGATGGATCCAAACACAGGCTTCGTCAAGGCTTATGTCGGCGGCCCCGACTTCCGCTTCTTCCAATACGACATGGTGAGCACCGGGCGCCGTCAGATCGGCTCGACTATCAAGCCGTTCCTGTACACCTATGCCATGGAATCGGACTTCACTCCCTGCGACGAACTGCTCAACGAGCAGCCCACATTCTACGACGAGAACGGGCGCCCGTGGTCGCCGCGCAACTCAGGCCATGCACGAATCGGCGAGATGGTCGACATCCGCTGGGCGCTGACCAACTCCAACAACTGGATTTCGGCCCGCCTGATGGCACAGTTGTCCCCCGCCGAACTCGTCAAGCGCATGCACTCCTACGGCATCACCAACAAACTTCCTGCCGTGATGTCGCTGTGTCTCGGTCCATGCGAGGTGTCGGTAAAGGAAATGGTTACGGCTTACAGCGCCTTTGCCAACCATGGTATGCGCACCGATCCTATGTTCGTAACTGCCATATCTGATGCCAACGGCAACGTCATCACCGATTTCGCTCCCAACCAGACCGAGGTCATAACCGAGAAAGGCTACTGGCGCATTCTGTCGATGCTGCTCAATGTCGTCGACGGCGGTACAGGCAACAGGCTGCGTCGGCCGCCATTCAACATAACGGCGCAGATGGGCGGCAAGACCGGCACCACCAACTTCAACTCAGACGGCTGGTTCATGGGGTTCACGCCCGACCTCGTTTCGGGTGTGTGGGTCGGCGGCGACGAACGATACATCCACTTCAACTCGATGGCCGAAGGCCAGGGCGCATCAATGGCCCTGCCAATATACGGCAAATACATGAGCTATGTATACGCCGATCCAAGATTGCCATACGATCAGTCCAAGCGCTTCAGCTTCCCTGCCGGGCTCAGCCTTTGCGACAAGGAATTTTACGTCGAGGAAGAGCCCGAGGCCGCCGAGGAATCTGTCGAAGGTGTATTCGACTGATTTTATCCCATAAAACAGAGATGGATGTACCGGCCGGTACATCCATCTCTGTTTTATGGATTATCGTGGCTCAGGCCTTGGCGGCGAGAGGAGCGGGGACGTTGTATATACGAGCGGCGAGTTCCTGATCGACGGTGTACAGGCCCATGCCGTTATCGCCGATGAGTTTCAGACGATCGATGAGGCTCTGTGCGGTTTCCTCTTCCTCGACCTGCTCGGATACAAACCAGTCGAGCTTGCCGCGTGTAGCATAGTCGTGCTCAGCCTCGGCAAGAGCATAAATATTGTTGATGAGAGCTGTCACCTTCTGCTCATGAGCGAGTGTGGCCTCGAAGGCTGCGAGGGGACTTGCCCACTCGGTCTCAACAGCAGCGATAGGTGCAAGCACTACGCGGCCGCCGCGCGATATGAGATAGTTGATGAAGATCTCGGCATGAGCCTGCTCTTCCTTGAACTGGATGCGGAACCAGTTGGCGATGCCGCTGTGGCCTCTGCCCTCAAAGTGCATGGCCATAGACAGATAAAGGTATGCCGACCAAAATTCGGCGTTGATTTGCGCGTTGATAGCGTCTTGAAGTTTTTGACTGATCATAATATAAAAGTTGAAGTACTTTTTAGTGCAATTATTTATTAACGCATGTCGCATACGGTTTATTGTGCAAAGCAAAAAATATTCATTACATTCTGCAAATGCGCCAAAAAATACGTAACTTTGTAGACTTGAAATCCCGCACCCCATGAAAATTATAGCAGAAAGCAGCAGTACACGCACTGAATGGGCCATCGTCGATGGCACACAGGTAGTGGAGCATGCCTTCACTACAGGACTCAATCCCTATTTTCAATCGAGGCGCGAACTCTCGCACAGCATCCGCCTTGAGCTTCCTGAAGCATTCTTCCGACGCCGTTGGTCGCATGTATATTTCTACGGTGCCGGATGTGCCAACAAGGAGAAGAACAAGATGATGCAATCCTCGCTTGTAGCACAGTTCCGCACACCTGTATCGGTAGAAAGTGACCTTTTGGGCGCAGCCCGCGGGCTGCTTGTGCACAAGCCGGGCCTTGCCTGTATCATCGGCACCGGATCCAATTCGTGCCTCTACGACGGGCACGAGATAGTGCGCAATGTGCCACCGCTCGGATACATTTTGGGCGACGAAGGCTCGAGTGCCTACCTCGGCAAGGTGTTCATCGCTGACATGCTCAAAGGCATAGCGCCAAAGGATCTCACCCAGAAATTCTTTGAGAAATACAGCGTCACCCACAACATGCTGATGGACGAGATATATACCAACACACTGCCGTCGCGTTCACTGGCCAAATACGGCATGTTCCTGGCCGATTGCCTCGATAATGCATACGTATATCAGACAGTCTACGGCGGATTCATGCGCTTTTTCCTGCGCAATCTATCGGCCTATGACTATACATCCTATCCCGTTTGCGTTGTGGGATCCGCGGCCGTCAAGTTCCGTCCGGTGCTCGAATGTGCGGCACGCGACTTCGGCGTCGACATCGCCAAGGTAATTCCCAACTCGCTCCCGGGCATCATAGAATATCACGCGCAAGATGATTGAAGCCATCTCGGGCCGCATCGCGGCTCTTAATCCGGCGGCCGTAACCGTCGACACCGCAGGAGGTGTATCTTACCTGCTGAATATATCGCTCGCTACATTCAGCCGTCTCGAAGGCATGGACAGCGTGCGCCTGCTCGTACACGAATCCATACGCGAGGACGCATGGGTGCTTTACGGATTCATCGATGAGGACGAACGCGAACTGTTTCGCGCTCTTGTAGGCGTATCGGGCGTTGGCGCCGCCTCAGCCCGCATGATACTGTCGGCATACAGCGCCGGTGACATCCGTAACGCCATCGCCGCCGGCGACGCCAAACTCCTCAAGAGCGTCAAGGGGATCGGAGCCAAGACTGCCGACCGTATTATCGTCGACCTCAAGGATAAGATCAAGGCCGCTCCGGGAATTGCTACCGAGCCCAAATCACCCGTCAGGGCCACAGCCGTCGCCGAGGAAGCATTGGAAGCCCTCGTCATCCTCGGCTTCCAACGCCAGGCTTCTCAAAAGGCACTGACGAAACTCTGCGACAACGACCCTACACTCACAGTCGAGCAGGCCGTCAAAAAGGCAATGAAAATGCTCTAAGGTCCCTGAAGACCTCTAATATCTCCGAATTAAAAGCCTGCTTAAACAAGCTGTTAAAAATTACCGGCGTCGCGATTGCCGCGGCGCCGGTAATTTATTTCAATCGGTCAGCTGAAAAATCAGTTGAGGGCCTTGCTGAGGTTGAAGCCGTTGAACTCGAGGTCCTTGCGGGCCTTGTCGGCCATCTTGCTGTCGAGGCGGATAGCCTGACGCAGGTTGGTGTTGATCATCGACTCATTGTTGGTGCGGGCACCGAGGACAGCCATCAGGTAATATGTGGTGGCGTCGGGAGTACTGATGCCGGCGAGAGTCTGCTTAGCCTTGCTGTAATCCTTGGTAAGGATCTGGGCGAGGGCAGCATTGTTGCTCTTGCTGTCGCCGAATGCACGTACGGCAGCAGCGTTGTCACCGGTCTTGAGGTAGTAAACACCGAGAGCGTCGTTGAGGGCGCTGACACCGGCTGCGGAGCCGAAACGCTGGTTGGCGCGGTCATACTTGCCGTTGAGGAGGTCGATGAGGCCGAGGTTCATAGCGGGCTCGTTGTTGCCGGCGGGGGCAAGCTGGGCTGCCTTTTCAAACGACTTCTGAGCGGCAGCATAGTTGCGTGCGATATACTGAGTCATGCCGAGGTCGTTCCATGAGCGATAGTCGTTGGGGAACTGACGGGTGGCGTTCTCGTAGATCTTCATGCGGGTAGCATTGTCGTCGGTAAGTGTGGCGGCGTAGAGGAGTTCCTCGACATTGAGAGCCGAAGGATTGGTAGCGGCGAGGGTGCTGATTTCCTTGTCGCTCTTGCCGATTACATTGATCGAAGCGGTGATACGCGAATAACGGAGCTGAGGCAGGATCTGGTCGGCGAGCTGCTCAAATACATTCGAGAGGTTGCGGATTTCACGTTCACGCTGCTCGGGATCCTTGTACATCGACAGAACGCTCAGGATAAGATCCTTATCCTGAATGTTGCTCTGCGAAACGAGGCGCTGGAAACCTTCCCAGTCCTCGGGAGTGAACTGGGCGGTAAGTTCGCCGAATTCGGTGATCTTGTCCTTCTTGAGCTGGCCCTGAAGATAGCTGGTGGTATTCTTCTCACGGTTGGCGGCAAGACGCTCGTTGATGTCGAGGCCACCGTCGGGCGATGCATACGACTGGATATTGAGTTCTTCGATCACGCGGGCCGAGTCACCGGCAGCGGCAAGGATTTCCTTGCGAAGTTCTACCATAGCGTCGGTGTTGAGCTGGTTGGCGCGGATGTTGGCCTGATTGATGAGGAACATGATGTCAGCGGCATACTTCTCGTTGATGATGCGCTGGAAGGCGTCGGCTGCAAGAGCGGGGTTAACGGTTGCGGCATCGGCCATGGCTGCTGTGGCGATGACGCCGTCGGCTACCTTGACACGGGGAAGTACATACTGTTTCTTGCCCTGTGTTACTGTGAATGCAAGTTCGAGTTCGCTCTTGGCCATTTCGGGTACATAAGCAAACCGTGCGGGCACTGTGAATGTGCCGCCGTATTCATAAGAAACCACAGGTGCGTTTCCACGGACTTTCTCGCCCTGGAAAGAATAAGGCTGCGAAGCGGTCTCGGTACCGTTGTACACCAGATAAGGGGTAACGGTCACCTCGGCGTTCTTAAGGAAGAATTTGGCCGGGACGCGGGCTGTGATCTGAGCCGGTACATTCTGACCTACTACTTCAAGAGGATTAGGGTTGACTGTAAAGTTATCAGCGCTGAACTGGCCGAGCTTCTTACCGCACGATGAGAGTGCGAGAGCGGCGCCGAGAGCGACGACATAGCATACTTTGCATTTCATAATTGTGATGATAATAATGTTGTTATATAACTACATGCAAAATTACTCAAAAAATACCGTAATGCAAAAGTTTTAAGAATTTTTATTTAACGAAAACCTTCTCGGCTCCGTTGGCTGTGCGGCGTATATAACAACCCCGTGTCGGCTCTGCCACTCTTTGGCCCTGCAGATTGTAAAATTCGGCTTTACACGAAGTATCGGAGATCATCACATCCTGCACACCCTGAGTGCCGGGAAGGTAGATAACAGCCTCCGGCGCATTGGCGCCTCCGAGGTCGTCTTCCTCGATTTCATCCCCGACATTGACCACCGTCCACATAGGCGTCTGTATGTGTATCTCGCCATTGGCATAAGTGGTGGCAAGATCCGGATGCATCTCATTGACCTCTACGGCTCCGTCGGGGTCGTCTTTAAAAAAGAGCGCGTAGCCCTCATAATTGAGCACCACATATTCTATAGGAGTCTTGCTTACCGGATGCTGACGCACGATGCCGGTAAACTGCGGCATTATGATTACGAGCCTCGGATCTGTCATATCTATGATAAGGTCGCGGCCGCGCTCGCACCGCCCCGCTACGCATCCGAACCATCCCGTCGGACTGCACCAGGGCTCGACAATACGTACATATCCCTCGGGAGTGGTGCTGCGCTGAAAGGCGCATTTCATCACGTAGTCGGCAGGATTGATGCGATTGTTGTCGTCGTCGCGCCATATAGTAGTGAACCAGCCGTCGTAGATGGAGCCTTCGCCCCAGTCTTCCCAGCCGTAATCGTGGCCGTCGATGAGAGTAGGACGGGCAGATGACATCAGATCGACTTGCACGCCACATTCACGCGCAAACGACCGCTCAGCTTCAACGGGCTGTTGCGCAAGCGTAGTCGGGGCAACTGTCAATAGTGAAATCAGCAAAAAATGTTTCATAGCAGATAATTGTTAGTTTAGGGTATCGAATTTATATATCTACGTTTCAAGTTTTCATATACCCTAAATCATATCGACCATTTAACATTTATTAAATAACGCCGGCATTAGAAAAGCGCGGCTGAGATACATAGAAAGAGGGTGAAGATCGTTGGCATGGCGACGGGCGATCTGGAGCGGCCCATATACCACCATATCGATACCGGCACAGGGATGATTACAAAGATCCACTGCCACCAGTGACGGAGCTCAAAATGCTCGACAAACGGATTTTGAAAAAAAGCGAGCACAAGCAGGCACACCGGAATTGCGATGCCAAAGAAGGCCATTGTGCGGCCGAAGAAGCGTATGACACTCGTACCGCGCAGACTTTCTATAATTACTGTGACACCATAGGCCATGAACGGGTATGCCGGCAGCAGACAGTCGCTGCTCGCGCATGGCATGAGACAGCAGAAGAGAATGACCGTGCAGGCCGTGACCATGGCGAGCATACCGGCAGGCTTGAACGGCCAGTGGCGATAGGTGCCCGCACGGAAGAGTGAAAGCAATGCAAGAAGTGTCCAGGGGAGCATGCCGAGGAGCAACCAAACGAAATTGTACCGGGACGTCGCATCGTCCGAGCCACCGTACAACGCGCAGGCTATGTCACTGATGGAAAAACCGGGGAATGCATCTCCGGCACGCTTACAGGCTGCATAATACCATAAGGCGGGTAACATGTATGATACCACACAAAGCAGCAGCATACGGAATACGACCTTGAAAAAATTGTCACCGCGCATGAGCAGATAAATGGCGCCGGCCACACATGCAAGGACAGGAGCGAGCGGACCGCCGGTAAGTGTGGCGACAGTAAGGAGGCCGGCAGCTGCTGCATACCAGCCCACATTGTCGCGCCCGGGCCTCTGCCTTATCTCATGGATGACATATACCGAGCCGACAATGGCAGTTGTGAGAAGCATGTCGGGGCCGGAGTTCATCGCGGCCCGAAACAGGCCTGACGATGTTGCTGTAACGAGTGCCATGATCAGGGCAAAACGCTCGCCCTGGGCCTTACGGGCCCACACATATCCCATCATTATCAGGGCGATAGCAGCAAGAGCTGATGGCAGCCGCGAAATATATTCGTTGACCTCGCCGCCATTGAAAACCCAGGCAAAGACCGCAATTATCCATGCAGCGAACGGCGAACGGCAAGTGATGCCGGCGGAACCGCCCGGCAGAATCCAGTCGCCGCCCGGCAATATTGAGCGGGCCAGAACTGCCTCGGCGGCCTCCGCATCACTGCGAAACGGGGCATCACCAAGCCAGGGTATCCACAGGCATACAAGAGCGATGAACAGCCATAAGCCTGTGGAGGTAAACACTGTATTGTAGAGTATGCCTCGTTTTTTCATATCGTGATTTTCAAGGATAAAATACTCAGTGGCAGGACGACTGAGTCTGCATCAGATAGGCGATCATGGCATCATTATCGCAGATAATGCTCTCAAGATGGCGGCGATAGGCCTCGAAATCTCTGATATGGTATCGGGCCACGCCGCTTGCCTCGGCAGCCTCTATGATGGCAGGGACAACAGTGGTGAGCAGACGGCGATCGAAAGGCTTAGGAAGTATATATTCACGTCCGAAGTGCAGATCTGCAGCGCCGTAAGCCTCGGCAATATCCTCGGGAACAGGCGCGTGGGCAAGTGCGGCGATGGCAATGGCGGCAGCCTTTTTCATCTCCTCGTTGATGGCGGTGGAGCGACAGTCGAGGGCAGCGCGGAATATATAGGGAAAGCCGAGTACATTGTTAATCTGATTTGGATAGTCCGAACGACCTGTCGCAAAAATAAGATCGTCGCGGCTCTCCATAGCCTTCTCGTAGCTGATCTCGGGGTCGGGGTTGGCAAGCGCAAACACTATCGGTCGCGGAGCCATTGACTGAATCATTGCAGGTGTGAGAACATCTGCCACCGACAGCCCCACGAATACATCGGCTCCGACAAGAGCCTCGGCAAGCGTATGGACATCGTCGCGGTCGGTAGCGAAGTCGCGCTTGAACTTGTTAAGGTCGGTGCGGTCGCGACGGATTACGCCGTGCGAATCACACATAACGACGTTCTCGGGCTGAAGGCCAAGCGAACAGTAGAGGCGGGTGCAGGCCATAGCGGCGGCACCGGCACCATTGATCACAACTTTGGCCGAGGACAGAGTCTTGCCCTGAATCTCAAGAGCGTTGATGAGGCCGGCGGCCGATATTATGGCTGTGCCGTGCTGGTCGTCGTGCATGATCGGTATGCTGCACTCGTCGCGCAGGCGGTTTTCGATCTCAAAACACTCGGGAGCCTTGATATCCTCGAGATTGACACCGCCGAATGTCGGAGCAAGCGACTTTACGATCTCGACAAAGCGTGCCGGATCAGTTTCATCTATCTCAATATCAAAGGCATCGAGACCGGCAAAAATCTTGAACAGAAGGGCCTTGCCTTCCATAACCGGTTTGGCGGCTTCGGCACCGATATTACCAAGTCCGAGGACAGCTGTGCCATTGGAAATCACGGCCACGAGATTGCCGCGGTTGGTATACTCGTAGGAATCGACAGGATGGTCCTTAATCTCAAGGCATGGATATGCGACGCCGGGCGAATAGGCAAGAGCGAGATCGGAAGGATTGCTGTATGGCTTGGTCGGGACGACCTCGATCTTACCGGGCATAGGATAGCGGTGGTAGTAGAGGGCGTCTTCTTTGGTTACTTTACTCATGACGTTTTGTGTTTTTTATACTTTGCGAACAAGATGGATATGCTCAATAATGACAACACGTGAAGCCATGGCAAGGTTTACCTGACTGAGTAATCGGGATCGTAAATGGTGTTGAGAATATGAGCGAGGCGCAGGCCGCCGCGCAGAAACTGCTGCTCGATGACGGAAGTCCAGCGTGCGATCTCGTTGTACATCACTTTTTGGCCAGGTCGGAAGTACTTATAGCATCTGGTGGCTATGTCGAATGTCTCGGCGGCCCAGGAGTCGGGCGTACCCTCGATGATGAGAGCCTGCTCGGCGGGAGTGGCGCGGTCGATCTGCTGCTGCCACTCTGTATAGCTCCACTTATGGGCCGACTCGACGAGGCGCGAGTCCCAGATGGAATGAAGATTGGTGGGTGTGTCAAAAAATTTCATCTTCGTCTTGTTGCCGCCCAGGTCGGAGAGATGCCCCAGATGCATCGGTTGGTGCAGATCACCCATACAGTGCACCAGAATCTTCATGGCAAGTGCCGCCTGCTGAGGTGTAGTGGCCGGATCGGCAAGGACATCGATCTGCCCGTTAATGGCCGTGACTACATCGCCCTTGGAGTTGAGCGGAGCATCGGTATAGGCCATTCCCTCGTCGATATTCTTGTAATGCCAGGTTTTGGTATAGGCCATCTCAAGCTGATGGGAGGCATTGTCGAGCCAGTTGGCCCAGTAGACCATCGATTTGCCGTCGAGAATAGAATCGACGGCAGCGAGAGTGCGCGGAGTGAGATGTTTCTCGGCAATGTATGCTGTGACATCGTGACCTTTCTGGCTCCAGGCGGAGGCCGCGAGCACTGATGCCGCGGCAATAACAGTAAGTATGAGTTTTTTCATTATCATAAGTGTTATAGCGCAAAGTTACAAAAAAATTTGTATATTTGCGGTACATAAAAAACCGATCCTATGCTTGATATTAGCGAAATCTTCAATGCGGCCGCAGTCCTGAAAGGCGTAGCCCGCAAGACCGACATAATTCCGGCCCCTAAACTCACAAGCGACTGCCAACTGTATCTCAAGACCGAGAACCTGCAGCTGACGGGCTCGTTCAAACTCAGAGGCGCATATTATAAAATATCCCAGCTCAGCGATGAGGAGAAAGCCCGCGGCGTAATCGCCTGCTCGGCCGGTAATCATGCTCAGGGCGTGGCACTTGGTGCGACCCACAACGGCATTAAGGCACTGATATGCCTTCCCGCCGGCGCTCCTATATCCAAAGTAGAGGCTACCAAGGGCTATGGCGCCGAGGTATGCCTCGTCCCCGGCGTATACGACGATGCCTATGCCAAGGCCATCGAGCTCCAGAAAGAGCGCGGATACACGCTCGTTCATCCTTTTGATGACGAAAAGGTCATAGCCGGCCAGGGAACAATAGGCCTGGAAATACTTGAGCAGCTGCCCGATGTGGAGGCCGTTGTTGTACCCATCGGCGGCGGCGGCCTGATATCGGGCGTGGCATTCGCGATAAAGACACTGCGGCCCGACGTGAAGGTATACGGCGTGCAGGCCGCCGGCGCGCCGTCGATGGAGCGATCGGTGCACGAAGGACATCCCGTACACCTCGACTCGGTATCGACCATCGCCGACGGCATTGCAGTTAAGGAACCCGGCACCAACACCTATGAGCTCTGCAAGAAATACGTCGACGAAATAGTAACCGTAAACGATGACGAGACTGCAGCCGCTATTTTGGCCCTGATGGAGCGCCAGAAGGTAGTGGCCGAGGGCGCAGGCGCCGTGGCCGTGGCAGCGGTGATGTTCCACAAGTTGCCTGTTGAGGGCAAAAAGGTGGTGTGCCTGGTTTCGGGAGGCAACATCGACGTGAATACCCTCAACCGCGTGATTACCCGCGGCCTTGCAAAGAGCGGGCGCAACTTCACCTTCATCATTGAGCTCTACGACAAACCAGGGCAGCTGTCGGGCGTGCTACACGCCATCGCCGACCAGGGCGCCAACGTGATATCTGTCACACACGAGCGCCTGAACGCCAACACTGAGATAAACGGATGCTCGATACGCCTTGAACTGGAGACTCGTGATCCGGCACACATCGACCAGATCAGGAAGGCCCTTACCGACGCCGGATTCCATGTACTGAACTGACCATGCGACGTCTACTTGCAATAATACTAATCGCGGCCGCTTTGGGCGGATGCAAGACATCGGAAGCCAACTACCGGGCAGCCTACGAGAAGGCCGTCGCAGGCCGCGACAGTTCCGACGCCATCGAGAATACCATCTACGGTGCCAAGCGGCGCGACATGGATTCGCGTATGATAATCGCCGGCGGCGACAGCGTGGAGGCACGTGTGCAGCGCGTGGCGGTGACCGAGGGTGGCGGTGGCATCAGCGAATATCTGCACGCCTACAATGTAGTTGTGGGACAGTTCAAGCAGCGGTTCAACGCGGTGTCGATGCGCGACAGGCTGGCCGACTCGGGCTATCCGCGGGCATTCGTGGTGCAGAACGGCGAGCCTTACTATTATGTAGTATTATCGTCGCATGATACGCAGGCCGAGGCCGTGAAGGCACTGAAATCGATACCCACGGAATTCCCGGTGGCAATGAAGGCCCCGTTGCCATACATATTGTGCAGGCCATGACATTAAAATGACTACAGCCGCGGTTCCTCTGATGGGGCCGCGGCTGCTGTATTATATTGTATGTGATAGAGACTTAGGCGTACATAGCCTCGATCTGGTGTGCGTAACGATTGTTGATAACGGGACGGCGGAGCTTCAGCGTATTGGTGAGTTCGCCGTTCTCAATAGTGAATTCCTGCGGGAGAAGAACAAATTTCTTGATTTTCTCAAAGCCCGCGAGGCCGCGCTGCAGGCGTTCGATACGCTCGGCAAAGAACTTGCGGATCTCGGAGTTATCGACAAGATCGTCGATGCTGCGGAATGCTATCTTGTGGCGCCGGGCATAATCCTTAAGAGCCTCAAAAGCCGGAATGATGATTGCCGACACATACTTACGGTTGTCGCCGATCACGGCGACCTGCTCGATATAGCGGTCCTCGCCAAGACGGCTCTCAATGGCCTGTGGCGCGATGTACTTGCCGTTGGATGTCTTGAAGAGGTCCTTGATGCGTTCGGTAAGGACGATCGCGCCGTCGGAATTGATGTAGCCGGCATCGCCGGTACGAAACCAGCCGTCATCGGTGAATGCCTTCTCGGTGTCATCGGGACGATTGTAGTAACCGCTCATCACAGTGGGACCCTTTATCTGAATCTCGCTGTCGGCGCCGATACGCACCTGCACATGCGGGATCGGGGTGCCGACTGTGCCGACCTCATAACCGACCGGAGGATAACACGACACGGTAGCAGTAGTTTCACTAAGGCCGTAACCTATTACTATATTGACGCCGATCGACTTGAAAAAATCGACGATATTGGCCGAAAGAGGCGCACCGGCAGTCGGGAATATATTGCCGTTCTCGACGCCCATTGCCTTGCGTATCGGGCCGAATACCTTGCTGTCGAAAAAGCGATACTGCATCTCAAGTAGCATAGGTACACGCTTGCCGAGACGCTTATAACACAAATTACGCGAAGCCCCTACCCTGAGCGCCTTGAGGACAAGTTTCTTGCGGAAGCCTGTGGCACGCGACAGCTTGTCCTGAATGGCGGCATAGGCTTTCTCCCAAAAGCGCGGGACGCTGCACATCGTGGTGGGACGCACCTCGCGCAATGTGTCCTGAATAATTTTAGGGTTGCTGTTGATATAAATCTCGATGCCGCGATAGAGGCAGAAATAGCTCCATGCTTTCTCGAAGATATGACTCAGCGGAAGGAAAGAGAGCGATGTGTCGCTGTCAGAGACCATCGACAGGTATTGCCGGTGAATCTCAAGGCAGGCGTTGAAGCATGAGTGAGGCAGCATGGCTCCTTTAGGCTCTCCGGTGGTGCCGGAGGTATATATTAGAGTAGCGAGATCCTCGGGGACGGCGGCTGCGCGGCGCTGTGCGACCTCGTCGCGACACATTGGCGATGCAGCTGCTCCGAGGGCGATAAGCGACGCGAAGGACATGCAGCGGCAGTCGGTCGGATCAAGATCCACGGCCGGATCATAAACTATGAGTTTCTCGAGCCGCGGACAACGGGGTGCCACATCGAGAAGGATTTCATACTGGGTGCGGTTGCCGGCAAAGGCAAAGCGTGCACCGGCATCGTTCAATATATATTCAACCTGCTCCGGACTGCTTGTGGCATACAGAGCCACGGGGACGGCACGGTTGTGGTAAGCGGCAAAATCGGTGATGAGTATCTCGGGACAATTAGCAGAGAAGACGGCAAGCATGTCGGCCGGGCGGAGGCCGAGCGTCTCAAGCGCGTAAGAGACATTGTCGACATCGGCGGCAAACATGCTCCACGTGCGGGGCACCCATGTTCCATCGTCATCGCGATAACGATATGCCACCCGGTCGGGTGAATCATTGCGCCGGTTCTCTATCAGGTCTGTCAGTATATTAGCCATATTCAGAGGGTCTAAACTATTGGAAACCGTCAAGCCGAGGCTTGAGGCAGAAGTACAGATTTGAAACTGAAGAGTCAGATTTCATATAAATCCAAGACAAAGGTAAGGCCTTTATCCGTAAAAATATAACATCGGGCATGACAAAACGACGTGGCGTTAACAATTATTGACAATTTGCACAATAATTGTATAAATTACCTAACAGCCTTGAAAAGCAGATGAAGGGCGATGCCGCGCACAAGCAGATAGCCGAGAAAGGCCAGCCACAGAGCATGATTGCCCATGACGTAGCGGAGGGCAAAGTATACTGCAAAGAACACTATCATACCGGCAAGGAGTGAAACCAGCATGCGACGGGTGAGGGTCAGCCCCACAAAGACACCGTCGTAAAGGAAGGCCATTGTACCGCAAAAAGGAATGCCGACAGCCCACGGCATGTATTCGCATGCGGTGTCGATAACATTGCCGTCATCGGTGAGGGCACGCACTATCAGCTCGCCACCCAGAAAATAGATTATTGTGAAACCGAGGGCCAGCCATGCGCCCCATCCCATGAGCCGTCGCACCACGGCACGCAACATATCGTGATCGCCCGCCCCATAGTATTTGCCCCCCAATGCCTCGCCGGCAAAGGCAAAGCCGTCGGTAAAATACGAGAAGAACATGAACAGTTGCATCAGCAGTGCGTTGGCCGCAAGTATCTCTACGCCCTGCTCTGCACCGGCTCGTGTAAACCAGACCGTAACCGCTACAAGGCATAGTGTGCGCAGGAAGATGTCGATGTTGAGCTTGAACAGCTGGACAAGACTGCTGCGCCGGATTATCACGGCAAAATCCACATGCGCAGGATGATAACGCCTCCACAATGCGACAAGAGCGATTACGAAGCCAAACCACTGGGCCGACAGTGTACCTGTGGCAATGCCTTCGATTTTAAGCCCGAATCCGAATACAAGGACTGCGCTCACAGCAATGTTGAAAATATTTGTCGCTATAGCCACATACATGGGGATACGCGTATTCTGCATGCCCAGGAGCCAACCGTTGATGGCGTAGGTACCGAGCACGGCGGGCGCGCCGAATATCACGATACCGAAATAGCTGCGTGCGAGCGGTGCCGTGGCATCGTCGGCATCAAGAAAGTCGAGCGCGGCATATCCGAGCGGCTGCGAGAATAATATAAGGAGAACTGCAATAGCCGTGGATATAAGTAGCGCACGCCTCAGATGAGCCGAGGAGGCGTGGAAGTCGCCCGCGCCGCAACTCTGCGACGTCAGGCCGGCGGTGGCCATGCGCAGAAAGCTGAAGAGCCAGTAGAGCATGTTGAACATGGTGCTGCCGACAGCAATCGCCCCGATACTGGCGGCTGCGCCGATATGGCCCGCAATGGCCACGTCGACCAGCCCCAGCACCGGGGTGGTTATGTTGGACACAATCGCCGGAACGGCAATCGCGAGAATGGCACGGTTCAGATTTATCTTACTGCTTCGCACGGTTGCCTGATAATATATTCATTATTGCCGGCAGATATCTGTTGCCGAGCCGTGACAGAATGATGCACAACATCACCACAAGCATTATACTTATGATGTAAAATGCCAATAGTCCCGCTCCAAATGGCGCGATACTTCTATACAATGGAAATGTAAAATATATACAGAAATAATAATGGGCGCAATATATAAAGAACGTGGATGACGACAAGCGCACAGACAATGCTGTATCGCTACATCTTTCAAGTGAAGCAAAACCGAGCAAAACCGAACAGCATCCAAAAATAATCTGCAAACCGTGCCAAGGGATAGAGTATATATCAGGCAAACTGTATAATACATCAATCCAGACCAAAAGCAACCATACCGCCACTAAAAGTCCAAGAATATATCCTTTGTAATGCAGCAATCTTATCAGAGTCACATCAGACAAGGGATGCAAAGCAAGGAAAGCTCCTACAGAAAAAAACAGTAATGATGTATTGGATAAGCCACAGAAATCGGGCATCAACTGCATACACATCGATATTGAGAGCAGTATGATTATGATACAAGCTATAATGCGCCTGCGCATAGCGACATATATTAACGGCGATATAATGGCCATAACAAATAAGTCGCGGACGTACCACATTGGCGAATCGAACGGTACCGGTGGTTCAAAGCTATTGGGCCCAACAAGAGGCAAGATTCCCATTCCACACCCCAACTGATAGAAAAAATCCTTACCAAGACTATTTTTTAAGCAGAAAAAAACGATCGGTAAATTCCATAAGAGATATGGTACCAGCAGACTATTTACCCGCTTCTTTACATTGCGGTTGTAATATTTGAATGAAAAATTATCGGCTTTGATGAAAAACAAATAACCTGAAATCAAGAAAAACAATGGCACAGCACATCGTGCTATACCATTCTTTATCATAAGATATATGAAACTGCAAGTATCAAGCGGATCGGGATAGATCTGAACAACATGTATGGCAACGACCAATACAATAAGAGGGAAACGAATCAGTCTTATTGTATCAGACATTACATTTTTGAACATATCATTTACTTTTAGAACTTATTTAAAAGTTTGTTTGATAATAAATGCTGGCTTCGCGCATTTATTATCAAACAAACTCTATAATTAAAGGCAATCACTTACATATCTTTGAAAGCCTTGGAAAACAGCTTATAAAGCATTTTTTATTTCTTTGCGCGGCAAAAGTCGATATAGAGATATGCGATGATTGCGGCGTATGCTATAAGACCGAGAATCTGCGGGGTGAAGTCACCGCCGTTGCCGGGCACCTCGAAGCCACACATGATGGTTATCGCTGCAAATACACCAAAGAGGGCACCGCCTGCGATAAGCCCCGAGGCGATGAGTGTTCCGCGGTCCTGACGGGCCTTGCATACACCCTTGTCCTTGCTGCTGCGTCCTACGAACCACGATACAAGGCCGCCGACGAGCATCGGGGTGTTGAGGTGAAGAGGCAGGAACATGCCGAGGCAGAATGCCAGGGCAGGCACGCCGAGCCAGTTGAGGATAAGAGCGAGGACAGCGCCGACGATATATAGTATCCAAGGGGTATCACCGCCCATCATCATAGGCTCGAGTACCTTGGCCATGGCGTTGGCCTGAGGTGCTGCCAGTGCATTGTCGCCCGAGAAGCCGTATACGTTGTTGAGCATGAGGATCACGCCGCCGACTGTGGCTGCCGACACAAGTGTGCCAAGGAATTTCCAGCTCTCCTGCTTTTTGGGCGTGGAGCCGAGCCAATAGCCGATCTTGAGGTCGGTGACAAATCCGCCGGCCATCGAGAGTGCCGTGCATACCACGCCGCCGACAACCATGGCAGCAACGATGCCGGACGTGCCGTTGAGGCCGATGGCGACGAAGATCGCCGATGCGATGATAAGCGTCATGAGTGTCATACCGCTAACAGGATTACTGCCCACAATGGCTATGGCGTTGGCGGCCACGGTGGTGAAGAGGAAGGCGATGACTGTCACTACAATCCACGCCACGGCAGCCTGCCAGAAGGTGTGGATAACGCCGACCCAGAAAAAGACGAGCACAGCTACGAGAGCGATGAACACAAAGTAGGCGATGTGCTTCATGGAGATATCGGTCTGCCAGCGGACGGTCTTGGTTGATGCCTGAGCACCGCGGAGTTCGCGCGATGCGAGGCCGACGGCCTGTGCGATGATATTCCATGACTTGACGATGCCGATGATACCGGCCATGGCAATGCCGCCGATACCGATGAGGCGTGCGTAGTCCTTGAATATGTCGCCGGGAGCCATCGCCGCGATATCAGCCGCGCCATAGGTGCCCATGAGTGGTATTATGACCCACCATACGAAAATCGAACCCGAGAAGATGACAAAGGCATATTTGAGGCCGACGATGTATCCGAGGCCGAGCACTGCGGCGCCGGTATTGCACGAGAAAACAAACTTGAATTTGTCGGCAAGTGTCTGACCCCACGCATAGGCGGTCGTAGTCACTGTCTCGGCCCACCATCCGAATGTAGCCACAATGTAATCGTATATACCGCCGATGAGCGAGGCGATGACAAGGAGCTTGGCCTGACCGCCGGTAGCGGCTTTCTTACCCTGGCCGGAAATAAGCACCTGCGTGGTGGCAGTAGCTTCGGGGAAAGGATATTTGCCATGCTGATCCTTTACGAAATATTTGCGGAAGGGGATGAAGAACAGTATTCCAAGCACACCGCCGAAGAGCGACGAAAGGAATATCTGGAAGAAGTTGACCGAAATCTCGGGATGCGAGGCCTGAAGGATGTAGAGGGCCGGTAGAGTGAAAATAGCGCCGGCTACGATCACACCCGAACAGGCACCGATCGACTGGATGATGACGTTCTGACCGAGGGGATTTTCTTTCTTGAGAGCGCCTGAAAGGCCAACGGCAATAATAGCGATCGGAATCGCGGCCTCGAATACCTGTCCTACTTTCAGGCCGAGGTAAGCAGCGGCGGCACTAAAAATCACGGCAAGTATAAGGCCCATCGTCACCGAGTAGGGAGTCACCTCGGGATATTCGCGCGCGGGATGCATCACCGGCACGTATTCCTCGTCGGCGCCGAGTTGCCTGAAAGCGTTTTCGGGCAAGTCGACGGGGTCGACATCAGCCGAAGGCAGGTCGGAAGCCTGCGCGGCATTGAATTTGTCTTTCTTCATTCGGAATAGCTATGAATATGATAAATGTGGTTAATTACTTTTTGCGGCGGCGCTTAGCTGGCTTGGCATCGCTCTTGGCAGGAATCTTTAGCTTCTGACCGATCTGCAGGCCATCGCCCTTGAGGTTGTTGGCACGGCGTATGGCATCGACGCTGACACCATAGCGCGAGGCAATCTTGCTGAGGTTCTCGCCACGGCGCACCGAGTGGGTACGGGTCTGCTGTTTGGCCTGCGAATCGGATGCCTGCTTTTTCTTTGCCGCGGCAGTCTGTCGTTCGCGGGCATCCTGCGAGCCGGCCATTGCTTGCGACACGCGGCTGTTCTCGGCACTCTGCGATATGGCGGCCGGCTCTGTGACGGCCACCGTATCGGCAACAGCAGATGCTGCTGGCGCAGTATCTGTAAGGGCTGTATCTGCTACCTGTACCGGCATTTCGACATTTTCGACGGGCTGAGTCTTTGGAAGGTAGCGTTTCTGATAAGTGTTGATGCGGAGTTTCTGTCCACGGCGCACTTTCTTGCCTATCTTGTTGGCTTTACGTATAGATGCCTGGGTAACTCCATACTGGCGTGCGATGCTCGCAAGGGTTTGACCTTTTTTCACTGTATGATAGCGCACGACCAGTTCTTCGACATATTCGCCGCGGCTGTCGCTTCCCGAGCCGGCCACAGCAGGCTCAACGACATCGCGATTACTGTAACGCGAGGCATTGTGGTTGACTATGGAATCCTCATGGGCCAGGTAAGCATATACCTGAAGAGAAGGTAACACAAGGGCATAGGGACGGATATCACCCGGAATAAGGCCGGTGCGGTATTGGGGATTGAGAGTTTCAAGTTCCTCGACAGGTATGCCGAGCACATCGCGGATCTGCTCAAAGTGCACGCGCCGCGTCACGTGTACAGTGTCGGTAACAATCGGCTTCTTGGCGAGAGCAGGCGATATATTGTGCTTGTCGTAGTAATTCATCACATAATTGGCTGCGATGAAGGCCGGGACATAGCCTCGGGTTTCTGCGGGAAGATATGGATATATCTGCCAGAAATCTTTCTTGCCGTCGCCTGCGCGGCGCATAGCCTTGGTAACGTTGCCGGGACCACAGTTGTAGGATGCAATGACGAGCGACCAGTCGCCGAAGATGTCATACAGCTTCTTGAGATACCGTGCGGCGGCCTCGGAAGATGTATATGGGTCGCGGCGCTGATCGACGAGTGAACTTACCTCAAGGCCCTCGCCCGTGGCCGTCGGGAGCATGAACTGCCACAGGCCTGTGGCGCCGGCCCGC
>JAGANS010000047.1 GCA_017624155.1 Muribaculaceae bacterium
ACAGATAAAGCAATGCTTCTTCAACATCCTCCAGCTGAATATCATGCATGGTGTCTAACAGCGTTCTCCCATTGGCTCTCAGATCATTCAACAATTCCACAACAGAAAACCTGATACCGTTTTCCACAGCCCCTGTATCAGCCGATGTCAGTTTGTACAACCATTCGACCGTAAACCGGCATATCTCCAGGCGTTTTTCAAAACGCCTCAATGTTGATTCCACATCTGCCTGACAAGACAATTCGATATTGCGTGAGGCATCTTCCTTTTTTCGGGTATATCCCTTGACTGTCAAAAAATACAACAATGTGCGTATATTTTTTTCTGTCGCACTATTGACACCATCCTTCTGTGCGTTTTCATTAAGTTGCTTATATGATATACGAAGCACACCGTCAGACAAATGCTCGAGAATGTAACGTTCGAGTTTCGTGAACCTGTCTATCAGACGTTTCGACTTATTCTCCGATTCTCCGGCATCATTCAGAAAGGCAGAAATATCCTTTGAGTCGGCAAGAATACCATCCTGACGCATACGCTCAACAATAGAGACAACTTCGCTCTTGGTGAGACCTAAAATGTCGGCCAGATAATCTATACGCGACTCCGCTTCGGCATCCTGAGCTTTGGCAATATACTTTTGGGTTATGAGTGACTTTATTATGCGTATAGCTTTCTCCACTTCCTCATTCTCAAAAAGCAAGGATTCCGTGATGCGTTTGCGGGCCTCGTCCATGTTCTTAACGGTTATTCCGGTAGCATAGACATGGGGCACGTTATTCCCTCGCTCCAGGTAACCGGCCTGCTCCAGTGCGGCCAAAGCCGTGCGCACGCGCGTTTCTATGTCGGATACAGAATCGTCCCAACCTGCTTTCCGGGCTATCTCCAACGCAGAACAGCAAGCACGCTTACGTTGCTTTGTCAAATCCTTTACAGCTTTCCATATCTGCTGTATCTCACTAATACTTAGCTTTGTCTGATTCAGCAATATAAAATGCTTGTCAAGATCAGCATCACTGTAGAGCACAAAACAACGAGCCTCCAAATGCGGATCTCGACCGGCACGACCTGCTTCCTGAACATAATTCTCCAGTGAATCAGAAATATCATAATGAACCACCAGCCCCACATCCTTTTTGTCAACTCCCATTCCAAAGGCCGAGGTCGCAACAATAATACGAACCCGGTCATTCATGAATGCCTCCTGATTGGCAATCTTGTCGTCAGAATCCATCCTGCCGTTAAAAGGCAAAGCCTTGAATCCATCCCGGGTTAATTTCTCCGCCAACTGCCACGTACGTTTGGTTCGGGATACATACACAATGGCCGGGCATGATGATTCGGCTATCAATGAACGTAACTTCACGTACTTATCATCATCTGTGTCAGCGTGAATTACCGAATAACGCAGGTTAGTACGGGTTGCCGAAGATGCAAAAATCTGAAGATCAATGTTGAGCGTCTCTTTGAAGTAGTCGCAGATATCCTGTATGACCTTCTGCTTAGCTGTAGCCGTAAAGCAAGATATTGGTATGGGTTCACGACACTTCTTTTTCTTCTGATATTGGCTGATAAACTTGCCGATATATAAATAGTCCACGCGGAAGTCTTGTCCCCAGGAGGAAAAACAATGAGCCTCGTCTATTACAATACGTACTATATGTCGTGCCAGCAATATTCTCTCTATAGTCTTAGACCGAAGCATCTCGGGAGCTATGTACAGCAGCGAGGCATCACCTTCCATCACCCTCCGAATAGCATCCGAACGACTGATAGGGTCGAGTAAGCCGTTGATAGTCACAGCATCTGTAATACCTCTTTCAGCCAGATTATCTACCTGATCCTTCATCAATGACTGCAAAGGCGAGATCACAACGGTAAGACCATGTACCGAACGCCCTTCCATCAAGGCCGGCAACTGGAATGTCAGCGATTTGCCTCCTCCGGTAGGAAAGATAGCCAACAATGATTTATGTGCTACGGCAGCCCGGACAGCTTTCTCCTGTAATGGTTCTCCATCATAAGTCCGGAACTCGTCATAGCCGAAAAATTGTTTCAGATTTACATGCTCATCAAGGTTCTTGTTGCAATAAGCGCACCCCTCTGCGCATTTAGTATGCCGGAGAAGACGTACTATATTCTCTACATTAGGATAATTATGAAGCACCCATCCCGGAGTAATTGAGCGATAGTCGGTAGTGGTAATCAACGCTAACGCATAGGCCAACTCACATGGATACTGTTTAATAATGCTTTTAAGATCGGCATGCTCGCAAATCTTGCCGTTATATTCCGTGCGAATCAGCTCCGCCAATGACTCTCTCGGACATGTCTTGGCATTGACAAAAGCTAAGAAACCATTAAACTCGTCATTGTCTTGAAGCAGTGTTGAATATATCATCTTGCCAGACTCTGAGAGTGCTTCCCAACGAGTCACTTCATCCATCAACAGATCACGGGATTTCTCGCAGTCATTGACCGGATTGTTCATTTGGTCGCTTAACAACTTGTCATCTTTCAGCAAACGATGGTAAGGACGTTCAGGAAAAAGCAAGGGCGACAAATACAATGTATCTACAAACAGACAGCGATGTGCACCTTCACCAAAAAGGTATTTGGCATCATGATTGATGATATTATGCCCACAGACAAAATCAACATCCTTCAAAAAAGACATCAGTTCATGCTTGTTCGCAGAATGATACACCGCACCATCCCACCGTACGGCTCCAATATCATGTATTTTATTATCCTTTAAGCCGACTTCTACATCCACAAAACCATATCGGGATGCATCATGTGGCACTTCCCGCAAGCGACCCGAGCTATTCTCTGCTCCAGTGATTGTATCTATGATTCTATTCCAAAAGGACATTTAAAAAGAGCATTTCATGTGCAAAAATAATAAATATTTATGATAAACTCTTACCGATTGATAATAATTACGCAACGCAACTCAAAACAGGGCTCAACTTCTTTTGTGCAAATAATAACTCAATCTACCAAGTTAAATTTTTTCTGAACTTTATGGAAAGGGATTTTGAGCCGGGGAGAAATTGTCCTGTCGCTTTTTATTGCTAACTTTGCAATCACAACATAAAAGGTATATGGCAATAAATAAGGATGAGAATCTCGGCCCGATGAAGCTGATATTCAATTACAACAATGTGTTCTACAGCTTCTTCTATGATGACCTGAGCGGATGCATACACCGCTCGCAGGAGTATGCACTCAACTATGTATACTCAGGGGAGATGATTCTCGACAATGGAATCGAGAAAATCCACGTACGTAAAGGTGAATGTGTGTTCATTCCGCGCGACCATCATATCACCATGTATAAGAAAACTTATCAAGGCGAGCGTTATTGCGGCATATTCCTTATGTTTACACGCAATTTCCTCCGGGAAATGTACGGTAAACTGGCGCTGAATAAGATCAGGGCCAAGACTGACAAGCTACCCGATGGGGTGATCAAACTGCCGACGACCGTTGAACTTGCCAGCCTATTCGCGTCCATGACTCCATATTTCGATCCGGAAGTCAAGCCGAAGGACAATTTCATGGAATTGAAATTGCAGGAGGGCCTGATGGCGCTTTTAGCTATCGACGAACGGTTTGTGCCGACGATGTTCGATTTCAACGAGCCGTGGAAGATAGATATTCTCGGCTTCATGGAGGATAATTTCATGTGTGACCTGAGCATAGAGGAGATAGCTCATTACACAGGCCGCAGCCTCGCAACGTTCAAGCGTGATTTCAAGAAGATAAGCGACATTACACCTGAAAAGTGGCTGATCAAGAAACGTCTCGAAAAGGCGTACGAGCTTATGAAAACCGGCAAGAAGAAAGTCGTCGATGTATATGCCGAGGTCGGATTCCGCAATCCGTCTCATTTTTCTACCGCGTTCAAAAAGGAGTTCGGTATCACACCAACTGCTGTCATGAGCTAAAAGCATACTTGAACTTTTCAGAAACTATAATTGAGCCTCACAGCAACTTTGTTGTGGGGCTCTTTGCGTAATTTTGCAACGTACTAAACTAAGAGCTTGTTTAAAAGAATATGAACGCAAAACTAATACTGGCATCAAGTCTGTTGATTCTTTCAGCATGGATTACAGACCTCTACGCCTCCAATCCAAAAGAAAACAGAAATAATATGGAAAATCTGACTCTGACAAAAGAATGGGACAAGACATTTCCCAAAAGTGACAAAGTAGACCACAGCAAGGTGACATTCGTCAACCGCTACGGCATCACGCTTGCCGCCGATATGTATAAACCCAAAGGTACGACAGGCAAACTCCCCGCCATAGCTGTCTGCGGACCATTCGGAGCGGTCAAGGAGCAGGCGGCAGGTCTGTATGCGCAGGAGATGGCCGAGCGTGGTTTCCTGACAATCGCCTTCGACCCCTCCTTCACAGGCGAAAGCGGTGGCACACCCCGCTACATGACCTCTCCAGACATCAACACCGAGGATTTTAGTGCAGCCGTAGATTATCTTGTGACCAATCCTGAAGTTGATCCGCAGAGAGTAGGCGTCATAGGCATTTGCGGGTGGGGCGGAATAGCCATTAATGCGGCCGCGGCTGATCCTCGCATCAAAGCTACGCTCGCATCTACCATGTACGACATGAGCCGTGTGAACGCCAACGGATACTTCGATGCCGACGATAGTGCCGAAGCCCGCAATGCTCTCCGCGAGAAATTAGCCGCACTGCGCACCGGAGACTATATCAACGGTACTCCTGCGCCTGGCGGCGGTGTGCCTGATGTATTGCCTGATGACGCACCCAAGTTTCTCCGCGACTACTATGATTATTACAAGACCAAACGCGGCTATCATCCCCGCTCCCTCAACTCCAACGGCGGACGGAACGCAACATCTCCGATTCCGTGGATTAATTTCCCTCTGATGAGCCGTGCCGGTGAGATTGAGAATGCCGTCATGATTCTTCACGGAGAGAAAGCCCACTCGTTCTACTTCGGCAGCGACGCCTACAAAAAGCTGACCGTAACTCCCGGCAAGGAGAACAACAAGCTCTTCATGGTCATTCCCGGCGCAAGCCACACCGACCTCTACGACCAAAAAGACATCATCCCATTTGCCGGAATTGAAAAATTCTTCAACGAAAATATCGGCAAATAATTCATATCTGTCATTTCTGAAACTTTATGGTTCGGCGGCGCTTGCCACGATCGGTGAGTGCCATGCCGGCGATTATCACAGCCATCGCAAGCACCTGAGCCCAGCGCAGGCGATCGAGCCCCATCAGGACAGCCGAGATTGTGGCGAATACCGGTACAAGGTATTGGTAGAGCGACACAAGCTCGGCACCTATGAGTTTCATGGCAGGGTTGGTGAGGATGTATGCAAGGAATGTCGGGCACAGCAGTATGAAGACTATCTCAAGCCACGGAATGATCGCGGGATGGATCACCACAGGCATATGCGGCAGCGACGGGATGAAGAATAGCGCCGGTATGGCTCCGAACAGGAACACCCAGCGGAGCATCGTCACGGGCCTGTACGCGTGGCTCGGCCCCTCGATAATCACAAGATAGAAGGCAAAGCATATAGTCGAGGCCACGGCAAGCAGATCGCCGAGCATATTGTCGGAACCGGCCTTTCCGCTGCCGCCGGTCAAAATCACGATGGCCGCGCCGATAAACGATACTGCCACGCCGACATACTCCATCACCGACGGACGCCTGTGCAGAAATATAACACCAATGAGAATCACGAATGCCGGAGGCAGGGTCATGATAATGGACACATCTATGGGATTGGCGTAGCGGAGCGAAAGTATGAATAGGTACAGGAAGCCGCCGATGCCTATCAGGCCGCCGAATATGAGTTTTTTCCAGTCGGCGCGCCGTATCGGCTGTGCCTTCACAAAAAGCGATGCAATCCAAAACAGGACACACCCTCCCAGAATACGGACGGCCGAAAGTTGGCCGGCACCAAGCCATCCCGGAATGAGATCTTTTGTCACGGAGATGTTTACGCCCCAGAATATAGCTGCAAGCAGCATGTATACATTTCCGCGCAGAAATCCGCCGACATTGCCGCGGACAGAATCAGAATCATTGCTTTCCATAGAAGTTTTATCTATGGAACATAATCAAAGCCTACAAGGTTCAAAAAGAATCGCGCTCCGCATATTGCAGAACGCGATTCCATATCCATGAAAAATTTCCTGTTATCGGATGAAGTACATACCGATCGAACTGAGAGAACTGAGGTCGATGAGCGAATCATAAACGGGACTCAGCAGACCCAAGAACATGATACCGAAGAGGGCGATCCACATGCCCAGACGCTCGCTGCAGGATGAGCGGAACGGAGCAATAACACACTCGTCGTCGCTGATGAACATGGCCTTCACTACAAGCAGATAGTAGTAGAGCGACACGATAGTGTTGATCAAGGCGATGAGCACAAGTACATAGATGGCTACCGATGCGCCCTGCAACGCGCCGGTGAAGATGAAGAACTTCGAGAAGAAGCCTGCGAAGGGCGGGATACCTGCGAGCGAGAACATAGCCAGCATCATAGTGAATGCCAGGCGGGGATTTGTCTTATACAGGCCGCGGTAGTCGTCCATCGACACCTTGCCGCTTGCATTCTCGATAGCACCGATAACACCGAAGGCTCCGAGGTTGGAGAAGATGTATACAAGAATGTAGAACATCATGGCGGCCATGCCGAGGGTGTTGTAGGCGATAACGCCGAGCATGATATAGCCGGCCTGGGAGATCGACGAGAAAGCCAGGAAGCGCTTCATGTTGCGCTGTCGGATGGCGAAGAGGTTACCTACCGTGATGGTAAGGATGATGAGTGCATAAAGCATCCATTCCCATACCTGCGCGTAGAGCGACCCGAATACCTGAGCCATAACAACGAGGAAGGCAAAAGCGGTGGCGCCCTTGGAAATCACCGACAGATAAGAGGTGACCGAGGTGGGGGCACCCTGATAGACGTCGGCTGTCCACAGGTGGAATGGTACGAGCGACAGCTTGAAGCCGATGCCTGCAATGACAAAGGCGATGGCAATGACGAGCATCGTCGAGGTGGAGCTTACGAAGAGAGCACCGTAGATGTTCTCGAAGTAGAGCGAACCGGCCAGAGCATAGACGAAGCTAAGACCCATCATGAAGATCGCCGAGGAGAATACTGCGGTAAGGATGTATTTCACGGCTGCCTCGTGGCTCTCGTAGCGGTTCTTGTCGAAGGCAACCATGGCAGCGAGGGGCAGCGAGGCACTTTCGAGACCGATTACAAATACCAGGAAGTGGCGGGCCGAAATCATCAGATACATGCCGAAGAGTGTTACAAGCAGCAGTTCGTAGAACTCGCCCCGGCGCATTGTCATAAATTCGCCGTTGGCCCACTTGATCGACTGGATAAGCACGATCACGACACCTATGTTAAGAATATTCTTGATTGCGGAGATAACGGGGGATGTCTCGTACATACCGCCGAAGGCGACAACATCGCTGCACGAGCATAGGCAGCAGCCCAGACAGCCTGCCACTGTGAGCAGGAGCATGGCGATGCTTGCAAATGCCGGAAGGCCTTTCTGTGTGCTGCGAGGCATGAACGTGTCGTAGAGGAACACTAACAGGAAAACCACCAAGAGGCCAATCTCCTGTTTCATAGCTAAAAATTGTGAGTAATCCATTGCTTGACGTTCTTTTAGTTAATGCCTAACACACTGAAGATGGCCGGCTTGAATGTGAAGTTAATGAGATTGTTGAAGAAGTTGGGGAAGCAACCGATGCAAGCCACACATACAATAAGGGTGGCGGTGGAAAGACGTTCCCACCATGTAGCGTCGGTGAGGCTGCGGTGGTGGTTGTCATAAACCGGACCGAAGAGCAGCTTGCCCACAACACGCAGGATGTAGACTGCGGTGATAACAATCGAGCAGCAGGCGATGATGGTGAATACCAGGCGGAGCGAACCGTCGCCGGCGAGGTAGTCGGCCATACCGGCCTTGAACGAACCTACGAATATGGTCATCTCGGCGACAAAGCCCGACAGGCCGGGGAGACCCAGCGAAGCCATACCGGCGATAACGTAGCATACCGACAGGTAAGGCAGGATCTGCATCATACCTCCCATCTGGGTGATTTCGCGGGTGTGGGTACGACCGTAGATCATACCGATCAGCGCGAAGAAGAGGGCTGTCATGAGGCCGTGTGAGAGCATCTGCATGATAGCACCCGTCATCGCCGTCTCATTGAGCATGAGGATGGCGAAGAGCACCAGGCCGCAGTGACTCACAGAGGAGTAAGCGTTGATGTACTTGAGGTCGGTCTTGACACATGCGCAGAATGCTCCGTAGACAACCGAGATGCCTGTGAGGATAAGGAATATCCACGACAGCTCGTGGGCCGCCTGAGGCATAGTGTAGATTGCCACGCGGAAGCAGCCATAGCCACCGAGTTTCATGAGTACACCGGCATGGAGCATCGACACAGCCGTGGGGGCTGAGGCATGACCGTCGGGCGACCATGTGTGGAAGGGGAACATGGCACCGAGCACACCGAAGCCCACAAAGGTCATCGGGAAGAGGAACGACTGCCAGCCGTGGGAGATGGCGGCATTGTCGACGATCTCGAGCAGATTCCATGTGAGGGGAGCGCCCTCGGGGGCCGAGTGATAGTAGATGCCGATGAGGCCGAGCATCAGGAATGCCGAGCCACCCATAAGCATCAGGGTGAGCTTCATCGCCGAATAGTTCTTATTACCCGAGCCCCATACGCCGATAAGCAGATACATGGGGATAAGGGCTACCTCGTAGAACATGAACATGGTGAACAGGTCGATCGAGATAAAGAAGCCGAACACACCGGTCGACAGAAGTATGAGCCACAGGAAGAATTCCTTGGGCTGAGCGATTGTCCATGAAGCGAAGGAGCCTGCAAAGACGATAATCGACGAAAGGAGAAGCATGGCGATAGAGATGCCGTCGACACCCACAGCGAGGTGGATATTAAGCGGCGCAAACCACGACCATGAATCCACGAAGAGCATCGGGTCTTCGTTGCCCGCGGCACGGATGCCGAGATATTCGAGAAGCACATAGACCGAGAGGCCGATGAGTCCGAGTGAGCCAACCACCGCCACCGCGCGGATCTGCTTGACATCACGGCACAGCGCAAGCAGGCCGAGCATCACAAGCGGGATGACTACGAAGTAGATTAATATATTGGTGAACATGCTAAATTACTTTTTTCCGATTGGTAGGGATTGGTTAAATCAGGCAAAGGACAGTAACACCGCCGAGCAGGAGGGCGCCGATGATATAGATCCATACATACATCTGAACCTGGCCGGACTGCAGTGGGCGGATAAGTTCGGATGCCTTGTTGGTAAGGATAGCAAACGAGTCCATGGTACCGTCGATGATGTGGCGGTCAAACCACGCCAGCGGACGGCAGATGCCGTTGAATATGATCTTGTGGGTGATGAACATGTAGAGCTCATCCCAGTAGAAGCGGTGGTGACACCAGTCCCAAAGTGCGGGAAGTGCATTCTTGAACTTCTCGGGCAGGGAATTTTCCTTGCGGTACATTACTGTGGCGAGGATGATGGCAAGCACAGCCACGAGCAGGCTGATGGAAGCCACACCCCAGTCGAAGTGTGCCATGAAGTCGTAGGGCTCGCCGTTCCAGCTTACAAATTTTCCGAAGGGAATGAAGCCGGCGACACACGAGATAAGGGCAAGGATGATAAGCGGGAGCGACATTGTCCACGCCTGATCGTGGGGGGCATGATGACCCTCGGGGATCTTGTGTTCCTTCCACCAGAAGATAAGATAGTATAGACGGAACATGTAGAAGGCTGTAAGACCGGCAACCATCGACATCCATACGTAAACGAGCGGGCTGTAGTTGCCGCAGGCGCTCAGGATCTCGTCCTTGGAGAAGAAGCCTGAGAACGGAATGATTCCGGCGATGGCAAGACAGCCGATAAGGAATGTCCAGTGGGTGACGGGCATGTACTTGCGCAGGCCGTGCATTGCTGTATAGTCGTTGGAGCCGATGGCGTGGATAAGTGCGCCGGCGCCAAGGAAGAGCAGAGCCTTGAACATAGCGTGTGTGAACAGATGGAACATCGAAGCCATGTAGCCGAGTCCTTCATGGAATTCGGGACGAGCTACGCCGAGCGATACCATCATGAATGCGATCTGCGATATGGTGGAGAATGCAAGCACACGCTTGATATCGATCTGAGCGCAGGCTACCATAGCGGCATAGAAAGCGGTGATGGCGCCGACCACTGTCACAATTACCAGCGAGGTCTCTTCCATGAGATAGAGCGGGAAGAGGCGGGCTACAAGATATACACCGGCGACAACCATCGTGGCGGCGTGGATAAGAGCCGAAACGGGTGTCGGGCCTTCCATGGCATCGGGTAGCCAGATGTGCAGCGGCATCATGGCCGACTTACCCATACCGCCCATAAAGATGAGCACCAGCGCCCAGGTAAGAACCGATGCACCCATAAACATGGGAGCGGCGCTCGACTGGAATACGCCGAGCACTGCATTAGGCGTGGAGAGGTCTACATGATAGACGTTGGCCATGCCCTCGACAGGAACTGAGGTCAGTGAGGTGAAGTCGAATGTACCGGTATAGAACGAAAGCACGAGAATACCGATAAGGAAGCCGAGGTCGGCGAATCGGGTGACGATGAATGCCTTCTTGGAGGCTGACACCGCCGAGTTTTTCGTGTAGTAGAATCCGATAAGCAGATAGGAGGATGCACCCACAAGTTCCCAGAAGATGTACATCTGGAATATGTTGGTTGCCACTACCAGACCGAGCATCGAAAAGCTGAAGAGCGACAGGAAAGCATAGAAGCGCTGGAAGCCCTTCTCAAACACTCCGTGATGGTCGCGCATGTAACCGAGGCTGTAGAGGTGAACCATGAACGAGATGGTTGTGATCACCACAAGCATCATGGCCGAGATAGGATCAAGGAAGAATCCAAGGCTTATCACAAGCCGGTCGGTAAACTGCAGCCAGGTCTGATTGAATACAATGTACTGAAGGCGTTCGCCGGCCTCGCTGATGAAGGCGGGATCGCCGCTGAAGAAGTAGTGGAACGCAGTGTAGTAAGCGAGCACGAGCACTGTGCCCATGCCGAGTGTTCCGAGGATACCGGCCAGCAGATGGCTCATCTTCTTACCGGCAAGGCCGAGGAAGATGAACATGAACAGGGGTATAGCCAGAATTAAAACAGGTATCGTAGCGCTCATGTCGGTTAGAATTTCATCTGGTTAAGCGTACGCACGTCGACCTGGTTGACCGAGCGGTACACATTAATAATAATAGCGATGGCAACGGCGGTCTCGGCTGCTGCAATAGCAATGGCAAACAGTGTGAACATCATGCCCTCAAGCTGCTCCGGGAAAAGGAAGCGATTGAAAATCACAAAGTTCATATCTACCGCGTTGAGCATAAGTTCGAGCGAAATCAGCATCGCGATCATATTACGGCGTGTGAGGAAGCCGTACAGGCCGCAGCAGAACATTATCAGCGACGGGATAAGGTAATAAATTGCTTTAATTTCCATAGCGCGTCTTTAACGTTTGCGGGCGACAACGATGCCGCCGATTATACATGCCAATAACAGAACGCTGACAGCCTCGAAGGGGAGGAGATACTGTCCGGCGCCGGTACCCATCATGGCCGTGCCGACGGTCTGCATGTCGAGGGCTTCCATTTCAGGTTTTCCGGCAAAAAGGTTGCAGCGCGAGAGCAGCGAGTAACCGCATACGCCAAGCATGAGGATCGAGGCGATGAGGCCGAGCACGCGGCGCTTGGATGCAAGGCGCTCGGAGTTGCTCCCCGGGTGCGACGTGAGCAGAATCGCAAAGACAAACAGCACCACGATGCCGCCTGCATACACCGCTATCTGCACCGCTCCAAGGAACTGGTAGTCGAGCATGAAATACACGACAGCGGCGGCAAACAGAGTGAACAGCAGATATGTGGCAGCGCGGAGGATCTTGCGGGTGGTCACGGCGAGTACCGAGAAGATAACTATCGCCAGGCAGACGATAGTGTACAAGATGATACTTCCTACTGATTCCATATTGTGGTTTTATTATAATTATCGTGGTTACTTATCACCCTCGGCCTTTTTTGCGGCTTCGCGCTGTGCCTTGAGGGCAGCGGCGCGCTCGAGAGCGGCACGGATCTTGGCTTCTTTCTCGGGGTCGCCCTTGGCGGCGGCGAGAGCCTTGGCAGCGGCATCATCGGCCTTGGGAGCGGCAGGAGCCGGAGCGGCAGCGGGAGCGCCGGCTGCGGCCTCACGCTCTGCCTTGAGGGCAGCGGCCTTAGCCTTGGCTGCGGCTATCTTGGCCTCCTTCTCGGCTGCAAGGCGTGCTTTTTCTTCCTCGGTAAGCTCGGGCTCGGGCTTTTCGGGCAGATAATTTAGTTTTTTGACCAATTTTGAACGGGTAAACACACTCTGCTCAAAGTCATTGGAGAAGCGGAGCGCGCCCGTCGGGCAGGTAGTGACGCACAGCTGGCAGAAAGTACACGAACCAAGGTCGTAGATATAATTGTCGAGTTTTTTCTTCTTGGTACCGGCCGGAGTATCGACCATCTTAGACTCGATCGTAATTGTGCCGTTGGGGCAGTTGCGCTCGCAGGTGCCGCAGGCGATACATTTATGATTACCTTCGTTGTCGTAGATGAGCTCGAGAACGGCTCGGAATCGTTCGGGCCATTTGTAGGTCTCGCGATCTTCCGGATAACGCTCGGTAATCTTGGGGGTAACAAATTCCTTGCCGGTCACCTGCATGCCCTTGAGGAGCGACAGGACACCGGAACCCAGTGATTGAAAATAATCTTTTACACTACCCATTGATTAATGATTGTTATATTCGTTGGATGGTTTTTATTTCTAATATCATGTTAACGTCAGTCGCGCACCTGACCGCCGACGATGTCGAGCAGCTCGGTGGTGATCGAAGCCTGGCGCAGCTTGTTGTATTCGAGGCGCAACTGATCGAGGAGTTTCTTGGCGTTGTCGTTGGCACTCTGCATGGCCATCACACGGGCAGCCTGCTCCGATGCGCGGTTCTCGACAAACACTTCCTGTACAAGCGACAGTATATACATCGGCAGCACAGTCGAGAAAATCGTCTGTGCATCGGGCTCAAAGATGTAAGGCCTCGCTAATGGCTTGACACCCTCGCCCTCAAATACATCGGGCGACAACGGCAATATGCGGTCGAGAGCAGGCACCTGACGGCCGGCGCTCTTGTAATTCATATACACAACATCCACCGCATCAGTCTTTTTCGTGGCAAAAGCCTCTACGAGCTTAGCCTGAAAAGCCTTGACATCGTCGCCCTCGCTCTTGGAGTTGACTTCAGGAATCTCGATGGACGTACCGGGACCCGAAAGACGGTTTACGGCCTTGGCCATTTTCTTTCCGACTGGGATGATTGTGATATGCAGGTTTGCACCGTATTTGTCGCGCATTCCGGCGAGACGTTCGTCAAGATACTTGACAAGATTGGCGTTGTATGCACCGCAAAGGCCATCGTCGCTGCCGAGCACCACCACAGTGAGACGTTCTACCGCCCTGGGCTCGGCCAATGGGGAAGTGAATGTTGCGTCGGCGGTGAGGAGGTTGCCGATAATCGACTCGATTGTCGAGCGATACGGCTTCAGGCGCCTGAGAGCCCCTTCGGCCTTATGCATCTTGGCCGAGGAGATCATCTTCATGGCTCCGGTAATCTTTTCGGAAGACGCTACCGAGCCTATGCGACCTTTAAGTTCTCTTAATGTTGCCATTTAACTGGGGTGATACTTGGATGATTTGTATAATCTGTTCAGAATTGTGCGGTAATACCGGCGGCGGCTTCCTTCAGCTTGGCTGTGACGTCATCGGTGAGCTTGCCTTGTGCAATGACATCAAGCACGTCGGCCTGATACTTGGCGTGGAGCAACTGCACGAACTGGTGCTCGAACTCAGCGACCTTGTCGATGGGCACGTTTTCGAGCAGACCGTTGACGCCGCAGTATATCACAGCCACTTCGTCGGCCACAGGCACGGGATGATACTGGGGCTGGATGAGCAGGCGCTCGTTCTTGCGGCCTTTGTCGATAACACGTGCGGTAACTGCATCGACATCACCGCCGAATTTTGTAAACGACTCAAGTTCGCGGAACTGAGCCTGGTCGATCTTGAGTGTGCCGGCCACCTTCTTCATCGACTTGATCTGTGCGTTACCGCCGACACGCGATACTGATATACCCACATTGATGGCGGGTCGGATACCGCGGTTGAAGAGTGCGGTCTCAAGGTATATCTGACCGTCAGTGATAGAGATAACGTTGGTGGGAATGTAGGCCGATACGTCGCCTGCCTGCGTTTCAATGATAGGCAGCGCGGTGAGCGAGCCTCCACCCTTTACCATAGGCTTGAGCACAGGAGGCAGATCGTTCATTGTTGCGGCAATCTCGTCATTGTCGATGATCTTGGCTGCACGCTCAAGCAGACGTGAATGCAGATAGAAGATATCGCCAGGGTATGCCTCGCGGCCCGAGGGACGCTTGAGGATAAGCGAAATCTCACGGTAAGCGACAGCCTGCTTGGACAGGTCGTCGTAGACGATAAGAGCGTCGCGGCCCGAGTCGCGGAAATACTCGCCGATAGCCACGCCGGCAAATGGTGCGTAATAGCGCATCGAGGCCGAATCTGATGCATTGGCGGCTACAACCACGGTGTAGTCGAGAGCGCCGTGCTGACGCAGGGTCTCTACAAGGGCGGCAACGGTGGATGCCTTCTGCCCGATAGCTACATATATGCAATATACGGGCTTGCCTTCCTCGAAGTTTTTGCGTTGGTTGATGATTGTGTCGATAGCGATCGCAGTTTTACCGATCTGGCGGTCGCCGATAATAAGTTCGCGCTGTCCGCGGCCGATGGGCACCATGGCATCGACTGCTTTGATACCGGTCTGCAGCGGCTGAGTCACCGGCTGGCGGTATATGACACCGGGGGCCTTGCGCTCGAGGGGCAGGCGGATGAGCTTGCCATCGATAGGGCCGCGTCCGTCGACGGGCTCGCCGAGCACATTGATCACTCGGCCGAGAAGGCCTTCGCCCACAGGGATTGAAGCGATCTCGCCGGTACGGCGCACGTTCATGCCTTCAGTCACCTTGTCGACATTGTTGAGCAATATGACGCCGACGTTGCTTTCTTCGAGGTTGAGGGCCACGCCTTTCACGCCGTTTTCAAATTCTACGAGCTCGTTGGCGCAGACATTGTCAAGGCCATATACATGAGCGACGCCGTCGCCGACCTCGAGCACCTTGCCAACTTCCTCAAAGTTGACCTTGGTGTTGACGCTTTCGAGCTGCTGTTTTAAGACTTCAGAAATCTCGCTTGGATTAATCATTGTGGGCTATAGCGGGGTGAGTGTTTTTGGAATGGAGAATTAATTTAAGAGGCTTTGACGCAGATCCTTGAGCTGATGGCTGATGGATGCGTCGAGGCGTTCGTTGTCGACATTGATCACAAAGCCGCCGATAAGCGACGGATCGACCGTTGTGGAAAATTCCATGGTGGCGCCGTGCAGATGGTTTTCGACGAGCGAGCGTATGCGCTTGAGCACGGCAGGATCGAGCGGGGCTGCCGACACGACTTCCACCTTTCGGATATTGTGCTCCTGCCGGTAGATGTCGATATAAGCGATGGCAACCGCGTGGATGATGTCGGTGCGTTTGTTCTGTGCGAGCAATTTAAGGAAGTCGGCGAAGGTAGAGTCCGCGTCGGCGGCGCCGGCCGCCGTGGATATGATTCTGTATTTCTCGTCCCGGGCCACAAATGGATTTGACACCATGGCCTGAAGCCCCGGTGTGGAGTCGAAAGAAGATACAAGCGTTTGCATCAACGAGTATACACGCTCATCGACTTTACGCTCGACAGCGACTTTGTACAATGCTTTGGCGTAGCGGCGCGGAATTAAACCTTCGTTCATTTTCTTGAATTATTTGCTTTCGATTTCGTCGAGCATGGAATTGACGAGCTGAGTCTGGGCCTTCTGATCCTTCATTTCGTTTTTCACTACTTTGGAGGCAATCCGGAGGGCAAACTCACTGACTTGGTTGCGGAATTGGAGTTGAGCTTCTTTCTGTTGCTGTTCGATCTGCATCTTGGCGCTGTCCATCACTTTCTGCGCCTCGATCTGCGCGGCCGAACGAGCCTGTTCCACGATCTGTGTCTTGAGCTTGTCGGCTTCGCGCAGAATATCGGCCTGCTGCTTGCGGGCATCGTCGAGCACGGCCTGAGCGCTTTCGCGTGCATGGTCGAGCTGATCTTTGGCGCTTTGGGCATATTCCACTCCCTTGTCTATCAAATCGGCACGCGAATCAACGGTCTTGAGGACTACGGGCCAGGCCCACTTCCACAAAACGAAGAAGAGGACACCAAAGGCCACGAACATCCAGAAGATCAGGCCGAAGTCAGGGGTGAATAGTTCCATGTGCTTGCTGGAGTTTTATTATGATGCTTATACGAAGAGTGTGAGGACGCAGACAATAACGGCGAAGAGAGCCACACCTTCGATGAGGGCTGCGATGACAATCATGTTGCTTCGGATATCGCCCGCAGCTTCGGGCTGACGAGCTATTGCTTCCATGGCAGCGCCACCGATTTTACCGATACCGATGCCTGCGCCGATTGCTGCGATTGCTGCGCCGAGGCTTGCGCCGAGGCCGGTGAGATTGAGAACTTGTTCAGCTGCTTGAGCTAAGAGACCTAACATAATCTTAGAGTTTTAGATGGTTATTTTTTAGTTTGTTTTTTCTTATCTGACGGCGGCAGGCTGCGCTACGGCAGGCTGTCCGGCTTGTGCTTCTTCTTTCTCTTCTTTTTTCTCCTCTTTCTTATGCTCCTCGTGCTGCTGTGCCAGAGCAATGAATATCGTCGACAGCATTGTGAACACGTATGCCTGAATAAAGCTTACCAGTACATCGATAAGGAGCATGAAAATCGAGAACAATACTGATACCACTGTCGTGGCACCGCCGGCTACCGGATTGACAGCCGCGAAAATAAAGATCAGCAGTGTGAGTACGAGCACTATCATGTGACCGCCCATCATGTTGGCAAACAGACGCACAGTGAGTGCCGCCGGCTTGGTGAACATGCCGAATATCTCGATGACCGGCATGATCGGAAGCGGGAACTTGAGCCACATGGGCACATCAGGCCAAAAGATTTCTTTCCAGTAATGCTTTGTACCCCAGATGTTGGTGACAAGGAATGTGAGTATGGCGAGCACAAGTGTCACAGCTATATTGCCGGTGAGGTTGGCGCCGCCGGGGAATACCACAATCAGCCCGAGCAGATTCATGCCGAGAATAAAGAAGAACACCGTAAGCAGATAGGGAGCAAATTTACGGGCCTTGTCATGGAGCGTCGATTTAATCACACCGTCATATATAAATGTCACGAGAGCCTCGATGGCACCAAGCCCCTTGCGCGGAGCCTTGAAACCGCTGGCCTTGTGATGACGGGCAAGCCACAGAAGCAGCGAAGCCACAAAAATGACAGCGATGAACAACGCACACACATTCTTGGTGATGGAGATGTCCAGAGGACGCTCTTCCTTGCCGTTGACAATCTCGACGAGCTTGCCGCGGTTGCCGCTTGCCTCGTCCTTCGAGATCAGGAATGTGGCGTCGCCGTCCTTGTACACCTGACCGTCGGTCACACGGGCCGAAGAGAAGATGTGCAGGCCGTCGGAGCCAAACACTATTATTGGCAACGGAATGCGCTTGTGGTGGTTGAACGGTACTTCCCAGCCATAACCGTCGCCGAGGTGCTCAAATATGATTTCCTTGGGGTTGATCTTCCCCTGTTCCGATCCATCGGCAGTGTCCGACGCATAGGAAGGAACCGCTGACATAAACAGCGACAGGATGAGGATGCAGATATATCTGGTCATGGCCTTAATATAAGCAAACTGACACTACGTTGTTATCCACATCGGCAAGGCCGCCGCTGATCTCGAGCTGCCGGCGGTCGCCGTCGGCGGCCGTGTAGGCGATTTCGCCTGCCGCGAGGGTCGATACAAGCGATGCATGGTTGTGCAGCACGGTGAACGAGCCCATCGTACCGGGGAGTGTCACCGAAGTGACTTCACCCTGAAATACGATTTCCTGCGCGGATATGATTTTGAGTGTCATGTCGGTTATTTTTCTTAATAATTTACTTTACTTCGGCAAGGAGACGCTTACCCTTCTCAATGGCCTCGTCGATTGTACCCACATTGAGGAATGCCTGTTCGGGATACTCGTCGACCTCGCCGCTGAGAATCATCTTGAAGCCGCGGATAGTCTCGCTCAGCGGCACAAGCACGCCGGGAAGACCGGTGAACTGCTCGGCCACATGGAAAGGCTGCGACAGGAAACGCTGTGCACGGCGGGCGCGCGATACCACGAGCTTGTCCTCGTCGGAGAGTTCGTCCACGCCAAGGATGGCGATGATATCCTGAAGTTCGTTGTACTTCTGCAGCAGCTGCTTCACAGCCTGAGCCACATTGTAGTGTTCCTCGCCCACAATATTCGGATCGAGGATGCGCGAGGTGGATTCAAGAGGATCGACGGCCGGGTAGATACCAAGCTCGGCGATCTTACGCGAAAGCACCGTGGTGGCGTCGAGGAAGCTGAAGGTGGTTGCCGGAGCCGGGTCGGTAAGGTCGTCGGCAGGCACATAGATAGCCTGAACCGAAGTAATTGATCCGTTCTTGGTGGATGTGATGCGCTCCTGCAACATACCCATTTCCGAGGCAAGTGTAGGCTGGTAACCTACGGCCGAAGGCATTCGGCCGAGAAGTGCCGATACCTCTGAGCCTGCCTGAACGTAACGGAAGATGTTGTCGATGAACAG
>JAGANS010000007.1 GCA_017624155.1 Muribaculaceae bacterium
GATCCGTAGTCAGATGCTCTATTCAGTTGAGCTAGCGAACCGTTGCTTTGCGTTTGCAGGTGCAAAGTTACGACAAGTTTCTGAATCTGCAAAATTTTTTCAGACTTTTTTGTGAATCCATTCAAAAATCGCCTTAAAACGGCAATATATCTCGGATTCGGGCTATCCAATCGGAATCGAGGGGCGCCATCCATGGATATAAGTTCTCGGAATCGGGTGCTCCGTAAAGGACCAGCACCGGTATGCCGCGGGCGGCCATGCGGCGGTAAACGGCGTCGACAAGTTTGCCGCCGCGCGATGTCTGCATGTCGACACGACCTTCGCCGGTTATAACGAGCTTGATGTCAGCGTCGCCGACATCGAGCGAGTCGACGGCCATCCGGGCGCCCGACACGCACGGCGCTCCGACCACCGAGGCGATGGCATAACCGAGGCCACCGCCTGCGCCGTCCCAGGGCGATCGGCCGCCAAGTACATCGTGCAGATGCCGCAACGCCTCGGCCAGGGCGCCGAGATCCTCGCCGGGCAATGCTTTCTGAGGAGCGAAATCCAGAGCCGAGAGCCCCCGGCCTCCATGTTGAGGGATGAGAGAGGCCTCCACATCCACCACCCCTGTGAGGCGGTAATGCGACAAGGCCGATGTATCGGCATCGGCCACGTTGTGGAGCGTGGCAGGGCAGAGCGGTTCGCGTATCTGTGAGCCGAAGCGGTCGTAAAATTTTACGCCCAGTCCCTGAAGGAATCCGGCACCGCCGTCGGCGACAGCTGTGCCTCCGACAGCCACATATACGGAGACATCACGCGGAATAGCCCTGCCAAGTGCGAACGACGAGCGGCGCATCAGCGGCAATCCGCTGCCCTCAAACGCCGCAAATCCTACCACCTCGCTCGATACGGCTACACAGCGGCCGGTTTCTGTATCGAAATATACTCCCGGCGTATCGCTCTGCCGACAACCATGCGGCAGCAGCATATCAGCGGCGCCCTCGCCGCCATCGGACATCGGTCGGCACAGCACGTCGCCGCGATAACCGGCGGCGCGCAGTCGAGCGACGACTGCCTCACATACCTCGGCTGCGGTATGATGACCTTTGAATTTGTCGGGAGCAATCAGAATCATGCAGCGAATTTACGAGTTTTTTTCTTTTTATATGGTGAACAAAGGCCAAAATCGCAAAAAAAATCGTATCTTCGCGTAACAAACGCTGAAATGATGAAACGCATAATTCGCATACTATCGCTGGCCGGAATTCTGTGTGCCGCAGGCCTACAGGTTTCTGCCGAAAAGCTGGTGATCCTGCACACCAACGACACTCATTCGCAAATCGACCCCGACGACAAGGACAACCGTGGCGGCATAGCCCGGCGCAAGGTCATTGTGGACAGCGTGCGCGGAGCCGAAAAGAACATGCTGCTCGTCGACGCCGGCGATGCCGTGCAGGGCACTCTCTATTTCAATCTTTACGGCGGCGTGGTGGAGCAGAAAGCCATGAACGCCCTCGGCTATGACTTGCGTATACTTGGCAACCATGAATTTGACAACGGCATTGACGCCCTCGCCAAAGTACTTGATGAGTCGGATGCCGAATTTCTGGCCACAAACTATAAGCTCGACAATACACCGCTGGCCGAGGAGTTCGAGAAATATTCGATCCGAGAATTCGACGGCAAGCGCATCGGATTCATCGCCATCAACCTGAAGCCCGAGGGCATGATCGCCGATGGCAACTATAACGGGCTGGTGTATACCGACGCCGTGGAGGCCGCCAACGCCTCGGCATGGTGGCTCAAGAACGTAGAGCACTGTGACCTTGTGGTGGCAATCACGCATATCGGCTATGATCCTGCCGTGCCGCCGGGCGACAAAAGCCTTGCAGAGAGCACCCGCAATATCGACATCATAATCGGAGGACACTCCCACGACCTGATCGATCCGGATAAGGACAATCTGCAATGGCGCGTCAAAAACCTCGACGGCAAGGAGGTGCTCGTGACGCAGGTAGGCAAGCAGGGCAAGAACGTGGGCGAGATAAGCATCGACCTCGACAACGGCACTGCCGACTACAGGGTGATACCCGTCACCGCGCGCTACGACGACCGTCTCGACCCCGCGATGGCCGAACTAATAGCGCCCTACCGAGCCGGTGTCGACTCGCTGATGCAGGTTCCGGCAGGCCGCACGGCCAAGGAGCTGGGGCAGTTGTCGCCCGAACTGCTCAACTGGGCTACCGACATCGTCCTTGAACGTGGCAGGCGCATCGCTCCCGACGTAGACTTTGCCATCCTCAACAAGGGCGGCCTGCGCCGCGGGCTGCCAAAAGGCATGATTACCGAGGGACAGATAATCACAATGCTGCCCTTTGACAATCATATACAGATAATCGACATAAAGGGCGCCGACCTCCTCGATGCTTTCCGGCAGATGGCTGCGATAGGCGGCAACGGTGTGAGCGACGGTGTGGAAATCGACTACACTACCACTACCGAAGGCAAACCGGAAATCATCTCGGCACGCCTCAACGGCAAGGATATAGAGCCCGACAGCACATATCGCGTGGCCACTATCGATTATCTTGCCAACGGTGGCGACTACATGCCCACGCTGGCCAATCACACCACGGTAGCGTCGAGCAGCGATGTGCTGTACAATGATGTGCTGGCCTACCTGCGCGGCCAAAAGAATAAAAAGCAGAATCCGTCAGGCAAACTACGTTTTGTAAACAAATAAGTTATCTATAAACCAATCATGATTAAACACCTAATTATTGCGACATGCGCGCTTGCGGCCATGATGCCGGCCCAGGCACGCGAGACCAACATGATGCAGCGCACCGACAGCCGGGCGTGTGAGCGCTGGGTCGACTCAGTGTATAATTCCATGACCGAGCGCGAGCGTGTGGCCCAGCTCATATTTCCCAAAGTAGTGCCGGCCCTGAGCCAGTCGTCCAAAGCCAACATCAAGAGGCTTGTCGGCGACAATCAGGTGGGCGGCCTGCTGTACACCTCTGGTTCGCTCAAGCAATACATCGAAATCACCAACTATGCCCAAAGCCTTGCCAAGGTGCCGGTGCTAATGACATTCGACGGCGAATGGGGCCTGGCCATGCGCATAGGCGACACGCCCAAGTATCCCTGCAACATGGCTCTGGGCGCCATCGACGACACCGCTCTGATGCGCCGCTACGGCCGCGAGATGGCCCGAGAGATGAAACTGACAGGGCTGCACGTGAACTTTGCCCCGGACATCGATGTAAACTCCAATCCACGCAATCCGGTGATCGGCTACCGCTCGTTCGGCGAAGACCCGAACCGCGTAGCAAAACTCGGCACAGCATACGCACTCGGGCTTGAGGACTGCGGCATTCAGGCCGTGGGCAAGCACTTCCCCGGCCACGGCGACACCAATACCGACTCGCACAAAGAGCGCACGATCGTCAATCACAGCCTCGATCAGCTCAACAATATCGACCTGCTGCCTTTCAAGGACTATATAAACGCAGGCCTGTCGGGCGTGATGACCGGGCATATCGTAGTCCCCGTGCTCGACAACTCCGAGCGTCCGGCCTCGCTGTCCTACAAAATGACTACCGAACTGCTGCGCAAGCAACTGGGCTTCGAGGGTCTGATCTATACCGATGCCATCGAGATGAAAGGCGCCAAATACAAGAACGTCAACCGCTCGGTGGAAGCCCTGAAGGCCGGCGCCGACGTACTCGAATCGATGCATAACCCGGTCGAGACAATAGATGCGATCATGGCCGAGGTCAAGGCAGGGCGCATCAGCAAGGCCCTCATCGAGGACCGCTGCAAGCGAGTGCTCCGCTACAAGTATGCGATGGGACTCAACACACGTCCGCAGCCCATCAAGCTTGACGGCCTCTCGGGTCAGATCAACTCGGCCGAAGCTCAGGCTGTGAAGAATGCCCTGGCTCAGGCCTGCATCACAGTGCTGCGCAACGAGGGCAACCTGCTGCCTCTCGGACAGCTCGCATCGCGCCGCATCGCGGTGGTAAACATCGGCGAAGGCAAGAACAACGAGTTTGCCGACGTATGCCGCCGCTACACCGACGTGGATGTGTATTATACCAACGGCGAAGCGTTCAGCGAAGCCTCGCTCGCCAAGATCCGCAATCACGATGTGGTAGTAGCCGCAGTATATAACGACAAGGCCGAATCGATGCGCGTGTACGGTCAGCTGGCCGACATGCCGTCGTTGGTGAGCGTATTCATCATGAACCCGTATAAGATGGACAAGTTCCACTCGGCCATATCCAAAACAAAGGCCCTTGTCCTGGCTTATGACAACCTGCCCGAAACGCGCGCCGCAGCCGCCATGGCACTCTTCGGCGGCATCGAGGTCACCGGCAAGCTTCCCGTCAACCTCGGCCACACAGGCAAGCTCGGCGACGGCATCCATCTGCCCAAGACGCGCCTGGGCTACACATCCCCGATAGCCGAAGGCTTCAATCCGGCACTTGCCGACTCGCTCGACCTCATCTGCAACCGCGCTGTCGAGATGGGCGCCACACCCGGGTGCCAGGTTCTTGTTGCCCGCCACGGCAATGTGGTGTATGAAAAGGCATTCGGCAAGCTCACGGCCAATGGCGACAGCACCAGCCGCTACACCCTCTACGACCTTGCGTCGGTATCGAAGGCTACCGGCACCCTTCCCGGCGTGATGAAGGCCTACGACCTGGGGCTCTTCGACCTCGACACCCCGGCCGCCGAATACGTTCCCGGTCTTAAGGCCGCAGGCAAGACCTTCACGCCTCGTCAGATGCTCTTCCACGAGACAGGCATGCCGGCTTCTATCAACGTATACAAGCTGATGATGGACACCACCACCTACACCGGCGAACTGTTCACCGGCAAGGAAGATCCCAACCACTCGATATGGCTGATGCCCAACGCCTGGGGCAACAACACCGCCAAGATCCGCCGCGACATCACATCGCCCGTACGCACCGACGAGTTCCCCATCGAGGCCGCCAAGGGGCTGTATGTAGGCCAGGCCACCATCGACACGGTAATGTCGACAATCTATAATCAGAAGCTGCGCAAAAACACCGACTATAATTACTCGTGCCTCAACTTCTGCCTGCTTATGGATATGGAGCAGAGGCTTACCGGCCAAAGCCACGACGTATGGGTACACGACAGCATCTACGCTCCGCTCGGTGCCAAACTCATCGGATACCAGCCCACGCGCCACCACGGCGCCGGCAATGTGGCTCCCACCGAGAACGACACATTCATGCGCCGACAGACCCTGAAAGGATATGTCCACGACGAGACAGCGGCCATGCAGGGCGGCGTGAGCGGCAACGCAGGTCTGTTCAGCAATGCCGGCGACCTCGCCAAGCTGTGCCAGATGTGGCTTCAGGGCGGCAAATACGGCGACGCACAGGTGCTTTCGCCCGAAACAGTGAAGCTCTTTACAACGACCAAGAGCCCGACATGCCGCCGCGGCCTCGGCTTCGACAAGCCCGATGTTGAGCGCCCCGAGTACTCGCCCACATGCGACGAGGCAGGTCCATCGGTATACGGCCACCTCGGATTCACCGGCACGGTATTCTGGGTTGATCCCGACGAGGACATGATTTTCATATTCCTCACCAACCGCGTCAATCCCACCCGCGACTCCAAACTGTTCAACAGCCTCAATATGCGGCCCGAACTGTTCCGCCAGGTATACAAAGCTATCGAAAAATAAACTTCCCTACTCCGCAGGCTCAACCACAGCCTGCGGAGTTTGTTATCAAAGTATGATACGCAAACTCATAGCCATCCTTCTTGTAGTATTGCCGGCAGCAGCCTTGCCGGCTGCGGATACCGATTCGCTGCGCACGCGACCGACGATATGGGCCGACGTAACGGCAGTAGGCGGCTCGGCCGCTGTCAATGCGGCGCTTACCGAGATATTCAAACATTCGATACATGCCGAGCGCCCTGACGGCTCGTCATACGACTCATGGCCATCGCGCCATACATCGTATGCGTTTGCCATTCTCGGCTCGGTGGGCTATCGGGCTGCACGGTACTCGGGCTGGTGGCTTGTGGGGGCGCATACGGCAGCCAATGTCGTAGCGATGCAGCGTATGCTGGCCGACCGGCACTATCCCAAGGATGTGCTTGGAGGGGCAGCCACGGGCATCGTGTCCATTGCGGCCGGCGAAGTCTTGTCGCGCCTTATATTCCATGGCCAAGGCCCGGTATTTTACAGGGGTGATGTTCCCGAACGCGGATCGGTCGACGCATTCACGACGGCAGTCTTTCCTCTCGGAGAGACAGGCCACGGCCAAAAGCTGCTCACGGGCGCAAAGGCCGGTCTGCGATTTACACGCAGCTTTAATACCAGATGGGGCATGAGTCTGGAAGCATCATCGACATCTTTTCCTCTCGACCGGCATTATGAGCGGCCGGAGATGCTGCATACATACGGACTGGCCGCCGGAGCTACGGCGTGTTTCAGCACGGGAGCGTGCACCCTTGAGCCTCGTCTGATGGCCGGCGCCCAGTATAACAGCCGCACGGGCGAGATCAGCGTATGCTCATTCACCTGCGCCGCCACCTGCACCGCCGTGTTCAATATATCGCGAACCTGTGCCATCGGCGCGGAGGCCGGCTATGAGCTGCGGACCATGAATTCGCTGCTCAGCTCAGTCACACTGGGACTGTTCAGCCGGGTAAGATTTTAACAACATCACATCATGCAAGACAATCCTGAAGAAATGCTCCCCATAGTGGACGAAGACGGCCACTGCACAGGCACGGCTACACGCGCCGAATGCCACAGCGGCAGCAAGCTGCTCCACCCGGTGGTGCATCTGCACCTCTACGACACCGCCGGGCGGCTGTATCTGCAGAAACGACCGCTGTGGAAGGATATTCAACCCGGCAAATATGATACATCCACCGGCGGCCACATGGCTCCGGGCGAAAGCGTGCGCGAAGCCCTGCGGCGCGAGGTGCGGGAGGAGCTCGGAATCACTGAATTCGAGCCCGAACATCTGTACACATATATCTTTGAAAGCGACCGCGAGCGCGAGCTTGTAAACGTATTCAGAGCCGTGACCGCCGAAATGCCCAGGCCGAGCGACGAACTCGACGGCGGCTGCTTCATGAGCAGCGAGGAAATCGAGTCGGCAATCAGGGACGGATTGCTCACGCCCAATTTCGTGCATGAATACCGCACAATACTGGGATCCGCTTCGAATCAGAAATAGCAGTACGTGGAAACAGGCGCGGGAAGTTTGTATCCCTGCGCGGCTATAAGTTGCGCCAGTTCATTAATATCCTGATAGCGGACCATAAAGGCGCCGCCCTCGACCAGACGGATGAGCCGGCGTATATCCTTGTTTTCCATGATGGCACGGACCACGCCACTGTCATCGCCTTCAATCTGATACAAAGCGTAATCCTTGAGGGGGTAAGCCTTGATAGTACCGATTCTTTTGGCAACGCGATCAAAGAAGTCGGTCCACAGCGGGGGTAAGTCACACTTCACGATAGCCTTGAGCGAATCAATCTTATTGTGGAGGTCTGACACGGTGCGGACGTCGCGGAGCACTGACGCCTCGGTGACGACATAGCGGTTGTTGGTTACCTTCACGCCCATCAGTTTCTTTATTGTGGCCGCAGCAGCCACCGATTCGGTGCGGATAATAAGGTTGTCGGGGTCGAGTACGGCGGTGGGCAATGCGGCCCGGGGAAGAGCGGGAGATGCATAATGACTTTCCATTCCGAACACATACCGGCCCAGGTCGGTGAGTCTTATGAATCTGAATATGCCAAAAGGCATATCGCGATCGGGTTCCGACGGCCTGTATGCCACCTCGGCCATACCCAAGGACACGAGCACCATAAGTGAACCGTAAATAAGCGGGCGGGTGAACTGGGCGAGGAGGTTGCTGAACACTACCCTCGTATGACTGAGGGCATTTTCGGGTGTCGCAAAATAGAGGTTTGTGGTCGCCAGTCCGTATTTTGCTTTTTCGGGCGAAGATGATATAATAAAATCGGACAGCGACTCTATGTCGATCCACCGGCTATCGGTATTGGTTTTTGAGAACTGCCTTAGCTGCTGATATATTTTACCGATATACTGCATTGACATACCCTCAGTCGTCGCCATGATCAAACGGTTGAAATATGGCATGGCGACATTCACAAACTGTGTGTACACTGCCCAAAAGGATGAATCCGAGAAGTATTGGCGAAGCAATTCGTAATACGGCGGTGTATTTTTCCTCGGCATAAAGCTCGACGCCATCGACAGGATAAACATCATGGCGCGTGTACGGAACATAGCCAGCTGACGTGGAGGCCTGCCCGTAAACAGCTCTTTGAGATTGACCATCGATGCCACAAGCTTAACGTCCTTCTCGGCAAACGGCACAGCACTCTGCCTCGGAAAGATTCCGTGTTCGTTCATTACGCGAAGCACATCGGCTCCGCGCGCCACTGACTCGGCCTCGCAATTAAATATCTCCAGAGTAGAATCATCGGGTCGGTCATAAACCTTTACGGCAATCTGCCCGTTCTTCATGAAAGCCGATGCCACGGCCGGCCTGATACTGTTGTCAATGGTAAGGTAGGAAGATGAGTTGGAGGCTTCGGTGGAAAACAGACCGCGCAGCTTGTCGAGCGACAGGGACACGGTGTTGCCATTCTGATCTTCCCAAGCGGGCGAATTTTCCCTCACAAGCCCAGTGAGAAATGTAAGTGATATATAGTTTGTATCAAGCGCCGACAATATGGCAGCCCTCATAGCAGGCGGCCAGGCCCCGGCAGCCTGCTTCACATTGCCATCGCCATAAAACAGATTGACGAATACGTCTCTGAGCGTCTCGCTCTTTAGCGAATAATCGCCGTCCATCCAGGCGTTAAGGCATGAGGTGAGAGACGGGGCGTCCCTGAACTCGATGCCGCACTTATCATACAATGGTCTGAAATAAAGCAGCAGCGCGGTCATACGTGCTTTTGTCAGCCGCAGACAGTCGATATACTGCGCCCTTTCATCGGGCGTGAGGGTGTTGAGTATTGCTTGTCGGGCCATAATCAGGAGAGTATGAAGTTGATGTCTTCTTCGGTAAGCATCTTCGAGCTGTCCTCGTCATTTCCGATCACGTTGTCGAAGAGGTCGCTCTTCATCTGCTGCAGCTCGCGGATCTTTTCCTCGATCGTCCCCCTGACAATCGTCGAGAAGCAGAATACCGCAGACTTCTGACCGATGCGGTGGAGGCGGTTTATGGCCTGCTCTTCGGCAGCCTTGTTCCACCACGGCTCTGCGATAAAGACGGTATCGGCCGCCGTAAGATTAAGCCCCACGCCACCGGTCTTAAGGGTCATGACAAGCACCTTGCAGTCGGGCGAATTCTGGAATGTATTCACAACCGCGCTGCGGTTGTGTGTGGCGCCGGTCATCGTAGCACACGTGATGCCGGCCTCCTCAAGGCGCTGTGCCAAAGTCTCAAGGCCGGCGATGAAGTTGAAGAACACCACGACCTTGTGGCCGTTGCGGACAGCCGACTCGATACGCTCGGACAGCAACTCGATCTTGGGCGAGGGTATCCTGCCGTCGGTGAGACTGTCGGGGATCGAGGCTATGCGGCGCAACTCACTCAGCGCCTGAAACATGACAAACCGCGACTTATTGATGCCCTCATCGGCAATCGACTCTTTGACACGGGCGCGGTAGTATTTGCGGCGCTCTTCGTAGAAGCGGGCATGCCCGGTATCCATCTCGACATACAGTGTCTGGTCAATGCGGTCGGGCAGGTCGGTGAGAACGTCCTTCTTGAGTCGTCGGAGCATGAAGGGGAATATCTTGCGGCGCAGCGATGCGAGTGCCTCGCGGTTATCATTCCTGAGTGTCGGCTGAACATAGTTGCGGTTGAAGTCATCGTAAGAGCCGAACATAGCCGGGTTGAGGAACTTGAACAGTGAGTAGAGCTCTGACAGGTTGTTCTCGACAGGCGTGCCGCTCAGCGCAAAGCGCTTGTCGGCCTTGAGCAGCAATATGGAGCGGGTCTGCTGAGCGGCATAGTTCTTGACCGTCTGGGATTCGTCGAGCACAATCATGTGGAAGTGGAGTGCCGACATTTTATCGATGTCGTTGCGCACCATGGCATAGGTGGTGAGTATCACCTGATGCTTCATTGCCTCGTCGAGCGAACGATTTGTGCCGTAATATGTGTATACACTCAGTTGGGGTGCAAAACGGCTGATTTCGTCGGCCCAGTTGAACAGCAGGCTGCGTGGCATTACAATCAGTGACGGCTCTGTCTGCCCGGGATAAATGAGGGTGAGGAGGGTAATCACCTGAAGCGTTTTACCAAGGCCCATGTCGTCGGCCAGGCAGCCTCCCATCCCGTTGTCATAAAGATACCTGAGCCACTTCACGCCTTCGCGCTGATAATTGCGCAGAGTGGCATTCACCGCCGGAGCAGCGAGCTGCTGCGACGGCAGTGAGGCAAATCCGCGATAAAATTCGCGCGGGCGCTTAAGAGCGGGACTATCGGACGACGTATTGTCGAGGAGCTGCTCGATCTCAGGAAGGTCGAAGAATGAAATTTTGACTTTGCCGCGTTTGTCGGGTTTGAAAATACGCTCGATACGGCTCACAAAGTTGCTGTCGATCACCGCACGTGTGCCGTCGTCGAGCAAGATATAGCGCTGCCTGTGGTATTGTTCCATAAGCTCGGCCAGGGACAATAGACGGCCGTCGATGTCGACATCGGCGCTTCCTTCAAGGAAATCTATACCCGACGAGAATTTCAGATTCAGGCGGGGTGTCACGGGCCGTATCTTGTATTCCTTAAGTTTGTCGAGGCCGGTGATATTATATCTGCCGAGCAATTCGGGCAGCCCTTCGAGCAGAAAGCGCGAAGCAGTCTCCTCGGGAATGATAAATAATCCGTTTTCGGCAAAGATATTGTCGCGCGAGTCCTTATCAGGAGCGAAACCGCGCAAAAATTTCAGGAAACTTTTGTCATCGGTACGTTCTTCGGGACCCACGACATGGCGGGCGATTATATTTTCATTGTCGGGGCCGGCATCCACCACGTACAGTGGGTATGACAGTGCATCGCCGCCATCGGCAAGTTCAGGAACACGCAGATACAGCGATCTGTCGGCCTCGAATTTTTCAATAATGACCGTAGGCACGGCCTTCACCGGCTCGCCGTCAATCCTGACATGACGATCCTCGCAGCAGATGTCGATATTCGAGAAATATGTAAGCAACAGCGCTATAAACGATTCGAGCTGAACCGCCTCAAATGGTTTCAGGAACATGCCAAGCTCACGGAAGTTGTCGCCGATGGCCTCAATGCGGTATATTGCAGCCCGTGCCAGCACATATTCGTCGGTAAGGATGGTGAGAGGGACATTTTCGCCGTCACCGGTGATTATATAGGGCGTGGCGACAAGAAGCCCCTCGGAATGATGCCCGATAGAAAATGTTACCCTGACGATGCCGTCGGCCACTGTCACGGGATTAAGGCCGCTGTCAACGATATTGGAGCATTTTACAAGCTTGCCGAGCAGGAAAGGCTCGTTCCACAGATTGATGTCGATGGTGTCGGTATTGTGCGGGGAGATACCGCCGAGCCAGTCGAAGCCCTGCCGTCGCTCGTATCCTTCGCAGGTTCTGAGCATATCGGCTGTGTAGCCGCTATACCGTTCGGCCACCGGTCTGTAAGGCTTGCCTGCTGAATTTACAGTACGCAGCCTGACTCCGTCCTTCGTGTCAAGCATGAAGAAAAAGGGAGTGGCTGCATGCGACGGCACGTCAATGACTTTAAGCCGCGACAAGGCCATACGGTCGAATGGGCCAAGGCTCATTTTCCGAATATGCTGTTGTATTTCTGCATCAAGCGCAGGAAACGCAGATCATCGCGCAGAGAGCCGGCGTTTACCGGCCCGTCGGTATTCTGCATCCAGTTGTGATTGTCGCTGTATCCTGCCTGCAGGGAACGCTCCACACATTCGAGAGCCATATCGTCCTGATCGCGGAGTGCGTAATAGCAGGCGCCAAGATAGTTGTTGTATCCATCAGGGTCGGGATTCATCTCAAGGACGCGCTTCATCCATGTGTCGGCCTCGTCGTCGCGGCCGAGGGCCATGAGGGCAAAGCCGCGGAGCGAGCGCACATTGTCGGGGTCGTATCCCTCAATATCAAGAATCTGCTCGTTGAACCCCCTGGCAGCGACAGGCTGATTGAGGAAGTTTTCGTGCAGCCAGGCGCGCAACAGCAGTATTGACGGATCGTCGGCCTTGGTCATGGAAGCCTCGCCAAGCAGCCCGGCGGCCTGGTCGTATTGCTGCTTGTCGATATAGTTGAGGGCCATCTCGACAAGACCCGGAGCATAGTTGGGATCGACGGCAAGTGCACGCGCTGCGGCATTGATAGCCTCGTCGCTGCGGCCGAGGGCCCGGAGTATCTGCGACCGCACCACATAATAGTCGGCCACATTGTCAACCGTGCCGAGGGCAAGGTCGATCTCGGCGAGGGCGTCTTCATAACGGCCGAGTCCGAGCAGGCAACGGGCTATCGAACCGTGCAGGCCGTGATAATTGTAGAGATTGTGATCGATGATATACTGGAAGTCGTCGATCGCCGACAGATAGTTGTAGTGGGCCTGGGCAATCGAGGCTCTCAGATAGCGGTAAAGGCCGTTCTCGGGAGCGATCGAGATGGCGTTAGTAAGGCCGGCGATGACGGCCGGATAGTTGGTGTTGCCATACTCGACAAGATGCTCTATCGCCTTGGGGTCGTCGCTCTTGAGCGATATGGCGAGCACAAGGTCGTCGACAGCGCCGTTGTGATCGCCCATCATGCGGCGCACCGATGCACGGCGCACGTATATCTCGGGGTTGTTGGGATCAAAGTCCACGGCCTGTTGGAGCAGATCGTTGGCGGCCGAGAGATTATTTTCCTTGACCGAGCAGCGCGCCAGCCCGAGCAGAGCCTCGGTGGATCGGCTGTTGAGACGCTGCAGGCGTGTATAGTCCATTCGTGCCGCGGGATAGTTGCCGAGCTCAAACTCAGTGTTTGCCCGCTGGTATATGGCGGCATACGAATCACCGTCGAGGGCCACGGCCGAGTTGAGGTCGGCCAGCGCCTGCTCATGGCGGCCGGTCTGGTTGTAGATGCCTGCACGCAGCATGTAGGCCTGAAACCGGGTGTCGGTATCTCCGCCCGGAGCATAGGCCAATGCGTTGTTCACATCGTCGAGAGCATGAATGTACTCGTTGTGGCGGTAATACTCGTTGGCGCGCTTATACCAGGTCATATAGTCCTGTGGATTCTGCTTGAGCTGTGCGTCATATACCTTGAGGACGGCAAGTGTGATGGGATTGTCGATGACAGCTCCGGCCTGGGCGGCAGTCAGGGCGGCGGCTGCTATGATGACTGTGCGTATTAGCTTCATTGGATATGAATATGATGAATGTAGAATGATATTACTTATTGCATTGGTCGCGAATACCGGAAATATAAACATCCGGCATCCGTATTTGGTTCGGAGCTATGCCTTGGTTCTCTTTCCGGTGAGAAGAAGGGTTAGCACACGCGACGGCTCGATAATCTTTATCAGCCCCAGCACTGCCACAACAATAGCCGATGCCCAGAACGCCGCAAATACGATGAGTGGGACAAGCGACAAATTGACATCGGCCAGCCAGGGGCGCATGGCCCCCATCGGGAAGAGGAAGAAGTAGTGGAGCAGATATATTGCAAGGCTCTGTGTACCGATATATTCCCATATACGGGCCGCCCGCTGCGGAACGCGGTCGGGAGCAAAAGCCTTGTCGCTCCAGGCCTCGAACACATTGAGAGCTATGATTGCCAGGGACACATGGAGCGCAACGCCGACGATGGTGACAGTCTCGGCCTCAAGACCGAATTCCCACGGCCAGCAGCACACATAGAGGCTCACGCCCAGCACGGCCATAGCCATTGTCTGGCACCATGAATTGTGCACGGCGGCCATGAAACCGTCGCGGTAGCGGCGGCCCAACACACCCATCATAAAGGCGGGGAAGAAGGCCGTTATCTGCTCAAGGCAGATAGCGTTGCCCCATACAGAATATTCGGCCGGAAATATGTAAAATTTGAGGGCGAACAGCAGTATCCACACTGCGGCCGTGATGCCGATGGCACCGATGACACCGCGCACGGCGGACAGCAGCGGACAGATTGCGGCATATATAGCGATGATGAAGAAGAGTGTCAGGGTAAACCAGTAGCCGTTTTTCCATGTGTCGGCCCACAGTCCGGCGAATGTCGAGTCGAGCGGCGACTGCAATCCAGAGTGAGGAAAATAATATATCCATATCGTGCTCACTACGAGCATCGGGAGCAGCAACTGCACGGCGCGACTGTTGAGATTCGGTACCTTGAAGCCGCCCTTCTCTGTGATCTTGTATGTGAACCATCCGCTTATGAAGAAGAAAAGCGGCATGTGTATCTGCCCGATGAACTTGAAGAGCGGGGCGCGGTCGATCTCACGCACACACATTGTGAGGACATGGCCCATCACCACCATGAAGATGGCGACGCCTTTCATCATATCGAAGTAATGTAATCTTGATTTTACGGTAGTAGTCATTTCAATTTCGCAATGATAATGTGATATTATAGATTTAATTGTGTTTTAGTGTTGCACGTCGGAATCGGCAGCGGGCCTCACCCGGCTTCTCCACAGCAGCCACAGGGCACCGGCCGTAAGCAGGGCGCTGAGGACAATGGCTCCCCCCGAGGCGGCTGCCGAACCCGGCTCAAAATCGCCCGAGCCGGTGGTGTAATTCAATATCAGATAAAGCGTATTGTTCACAGCATGAGCCAATACGGGCAGCCACAGCGAGCCGCTCCACAACAGCAGGTAGCCGAAGAAGGCACCGAGCAGCAACCTCGGCACAAAGCCGAAAAACTGCATGTGTATGGCGCTGAATATGAAGGCTGCGATCCATATCGCGGCTGCGTTGCCCATGCGCGACGAGGCAAGCAGGCGCTGCAAGGCTCCGCGGAAGAATATTTCTTCCGAAAATCCGGCCAGCACACCCACGATCAGGATGCTGACTATCAGGTTTGGAATGTCGTGCGGCCCCAGAATCATGTCCACGGCTCCGGCGGCATTGTCCTCCATGCTGCGCAGTGCGGTCTCGAGGGCGGCCATCGAGGCGGGCAGGTGTATCGAGGCGTTGAGTTCAATAATCCACGACATCAGCGGCGACGACACAAGCATCACCACCACGGCGAGGAGAGCCTGACGTGCATCGGGAGCCTTGGCCACCGCCAGCAGGCGCACCGGCTGCCGGGTGCATATCAGAGCCGTCACCAGGGCGGGGAGCACCATCATCAGCAGATCCTGCGCCACAGTGGCTATACGCAGCATAGCCACTTTTCGGTCAGGACCGCCGGCATCCATCAGCACAGCCGACAGCAGGCCGGTCACCACCGCGCCTACAATGAACGTAAGCAGCAGAAGCACCAGGCGCATGCCCGAAGGAATCAGAAATCGTATCTTGCTCATAAATAAAACTCACTTGTAAGTTCTTGAAATTTTTCCGACCCTACTGTAATCATATCGGCGGCAGGCGGCGGACATGCCTCGGCCGAGAATTCCCACAGGCGCCGTGTGATGCCTCGACGCGCCGAGGTGGCGACGTCGGCCAGACGACACTGGTACAGACCGGCCAAAGCAGCCTCGAGGGCGATGGCCTCGTTAAGCTCCACGGGAGCAATCATGGCTGCGCGCCCTGCATCGGTAAGATGGCCGGCGGCAAAGCGCACAAACGACAGGGGCGACAGCTCCGAGGCATGGCGGGCGAGCGCTCTCGCGGCCTGCGGGGCTCGCTCGCCGTTGGTGAAGAACGGCGGATTGCATACCAACAGGTCGAATTTTCCTGTTATCGTCCTGAAATCATCCTTCACGACAGTGAATCGCTCAGCCCAGGGCGAAGCCTCCACATTCAGGCACAGATCAGCATACGAATCAGCGTCGACCTCAACAGCTGTGACGTCTGTCAGGGGATAGCGCTGCGCCAGCATCAGACCGATGAGACCCGAGCCGGCGCCCACATCGAGGATAGCGCCGTCGCAGCGACCGAGGCATGCCCAGGTGCCGAGCAACACGCCGTCGGTGCCTACCTTGAGTCCGCACCGGCGGTCGTCGATACCGAATTGCTTGAACTGAAACGAGGGGCAATAATTTTGCATACCGCAAAGGTACGAAAATTATTTATTACCTCACGTAAGAATTCAGGCTCTTTTCTTACAATCGCTTATAGTGGTGTATATAAAAAATCCCGCGGCGAGGGGCCGCGGGACGTGTCGGAAAGTGGAAATTCAGAATTTTAGATCTGACACGTATTCATTTTTTGCCTTCTACAGGACGAAGTTCGTAAGATGCGATGGCAATGGTGAATCCCCAGTAGATGAAGGCGATGGAGGTGAGGAACGATACCATGAGCATGTCGCTTACCCAACCGGCCTCAAGGAAGAAGAAGCCGATAAGGCACAGCAGGATACCGTTGATAATGCCCAGCCACCAGTATTTGTTGCGGCGGTAGCAGGCGCCGATCAGAGCCTCAATACCCCAGAAGATAAATACAAAGGCCAGAAAATACGGGAAAACTTCCTCGGACAGCAGGATGCTGCGTACAAGCATAAAGCCGATGAACATATCTATAATGCCGCCGGCAAGCCACCATCCCCATGCCTTGGCATGGTCAGGCCCGGTAGCGACACACAGCTGCACGATGCCGGTAAGAATGAGCAACCATCCGAAGATCTGCGATGCGATAGCATAACCCGATACGGGCCAGAACCAGTAGGCGAATCCGCATATCACCATCAGGATACCTACGACAAGCACTACCCACCAAGCGCGTGAAGTGCCGAGATAATTGAAATTAAAGGCTTTCATAATGTGTTTTTATTAGTTGAACTTTTTTATTTCGTACTGTTTTGGGCGAATTTACTATTATAACAAGCGTATGTAAAAAATAGTTAGAGACGTACTGTGAAATTTTTTTATTAATTTTGCATAACGATTATGACATATCCCGAAAACATAGAAAGAAAGATAGGATTTGACGCTGTGCGCCGTATGGTGGCATCAAGATGTGCCTCGCCGCTGGGCGAGGCCCTCGTGGCATCGATGGCATTCTCCGACGACTACGATACCGTGCGCCGCGAACTCACCAGCGTGAACGAATTCTGCGCCATACTCCGCGGCTCCGACGATTATCCCGACGGCCCGATCCGCGATGTGACGGCGAGGTTGCGCTCTATACGGCCCGAAGGCACTTTCCTGACGGCTGCCGAACTGGTCGACCTGGGCGTGTCGCTGTCGACGATGAGCGGCATCGAGGCATTCTTCCGCACACACCGCGGCGAGGACGGCTCTACGCCCTACCCCGAGCTCGATGCAATAGCCGCCGGCCTGCAGGCATTTCCCGCTCTGGCCAGGACGATAGACCGCACTGTCGACCGCTGGGGCAACGTGCGCGACACGGCCTCGCCCGAGCTGGCCGATATCCGCCGCCGGCTGAGCCAGATGGCCGGGACAGTCAACGCCGTGATGCGGCGCGTAATATCGCGCGCCGTGAGCGACGGCTATCTTGAGGCCGACACATCGGCATCGGTGCGCGACGGCCGCCTTGTGATACCTGTGCCGCCGATGAACAAGCGCCGCATCCCCGGCATCGTCCACGATGAATCGGCATCGGGCAAGACGGTGTTCATCGAGCCGGCCGAAGTTGTGGAGGTAAACAACCGGCTGCGTGAACTCCACATCGAGGAACACCGCGAGGAGGTGCGCATACTGGTGGCCGTGGCCGCCGAGCTGCGCCCGCATCTCGACGAGCTGAGCGAATCGTTCCATATTCTGGCCACATTCGACTTCATACGCGCCAAGGCCGTATGGGCCGGCGAGCTCGATGCCACGATGCCCCACCTGAGCCCCGCGCCAGAGATGGAATGGTATCACGCCGTGCATCCTGTGCTTCGCGAGAGCCTGCTGCGTCAGGGCAAGGAAGTGGTGCCGCTCGACATCACTCTTACGCCCGATCGACGGATACTTGTCGTATCCGGGCCTAATGCCGGCGGCAAGTCGGTGACTCTCAAGACAGTGGCCATCGTGCAATACATGGCCCAGTGCGGACTGCTGCCGCCGCTCTACGACAACTCGCACATGGGCGTGTTTGACAGCGTGTTCATCGACATCGGCGATGACCAGTCGATCGAGGATGACCTGTCGACCTACTCGTCGCACCTGCGCAACATGCGCTTCTTCCTCACCCACGGCGGCCCGCTCACGTTGATTCTCATCGACGAGTTCGGCGCAGGCACGGAGCCGCAGATCGGCGGCGCGATAGCCCAGGCCTTGCTCGCCGAATTCAACGCCAAGGGGATGTGGGGCGTGGTGACGACCCACTTCCAGAACCTGAAGAAATTTGCCGAGGAAACGCCGGGTCTGGTCAACGGCTCGATGCTCTACGACCGGCAGCAGATGCGCCCGCTCTTTGCCCTGTCAATCGGCCACCCGGGAAGCTCGTTTGCCATTGAGATAGCCCGCAAGACGGGGCTGCCGGAATCGATCATAGCCGCCGCCGGCGAAATAGTCGGCAGCGACTATGTGAATCTCGACAAATATCTACTCGACATAGCCCGCGACCGACGCTACTGGGAGAACAAGCGCCAGCAGATACGCATTAAGGAAAAGAAAATCGACGAGGTGCTCGAACGCTACGAAGGCGACGCCGCCGACCTGCGCGCACGCCGCCGCGAAATCCTGGCCGACGCCCGCGAGGAGGCCCGCCGCATTCTCGACGGCTCCAACGCGGCCATCGAGCGCACCATACACGACATACGTCAGGCCCAGGCCGAGCGCGAGCAGACTCTTGAAGCGCGCCGGCGCCTGGCCGAGGAAAAGCGCAGCCTGGCCACCGGAGCATCCGACGAGCATCCCCTCATCGCCAAGGCTCCGCGACGCAAGGCCGCCAAGGCCGAGAAGCAGGCCGCCCCGGCCGTAAAGAAAGAAATCACCGCCGGCGACTATGTGCTGCTCGACGGAGCCGGGACACCGGGCACGGTCGAAGCCGTCCGCGGCAAGGAGGCCGTGGTGATATTCGGCCACCTGCGCACCACCGTTAAGCTGAATCGCCTCACGCCTACGATGCGCAAGCCATCGTCGGGCGTAAAGCAGGGTGTCTCGTATGTGAGCACATCGACATCCGACGAGAGCCGCGAGCGCCAGCTGCGGTTCAGGCAGGAAATCGACGTGCGCGGCATGCGCACCGACGAGGCCCTGCAGGCCGTCACCTACTTTATCGACGATGCGGTGCAGTTCAACGCCTCGCGGGTCCGCATCCTGCACGGCACTGGCAACGGCATCCTGCGCCGCTTCATACGCGAATATCTCGACACCGTGCCGGCCGTGCGCCACTATGCCGACGAGGACGTCCGCCTGGGCGGAGCAGGCATCACGGTAGTGGAATTATAATCAGAAAGGACAAGCGATAGATATGGGTATATATCTCAAACTGATTTGGAGCTATCTCAAGATCGGATTCTTCGGGTTTGGCGGCGGCTATGCCATGCTCGCCCTCATCGAGAACGAGATTGTCACACCCGGCTGGATTACTGAAAAGACATTCACCGACATCGTGGCCATATCGCAGATGACGCCCGGCCCCATCGGCATCAACTCGGCCACATACATCGGCTATGCCGCCCCGATGCAGGCCATGCCCGGCGCATCGCCGCTATGGGGCATTCTTGGCTCGGTAATATGCACGCTCGTAGTTGTGCTTCCCTCGTTCCTGCTTGTGATCTATGCAGGCCACTTTGTGAGGCGCCACCGCGACAGCGAGGTTATCGAGGGCATATTCCGCGGTCTGCGGCCCGTCGTGATAGGACTCATTGCCTCGGCTGCACTCATCCTGATGAACGGCGAGAACTTCGGATACGTTCCGCGCGACATCGCCGTCAGCATAGCCATAGCGGTCGCCGCACTGGCCGTGAACCTGTTCACGAAGCTGCATCCAATATTCATAATATGCGCCGCAGGCGTGGCCGGATTTATACTGTTCTGACATGAAGACACCCACCGAAAACCGTAATCTGCTGTGGCAGCTCTTCCTCACCTTTATGAAGATCGGCGCCTTCACCTTTGGAGGCGGATGGGCCATGATATCAATAATACAGCGCGAAGTAGTGGACAAGCACTGCTGGATCAGCAATGAGGAGTTCCTCGACCTGCTTGCCGTGGCGCAGTCGCTCCCGGGCATACTGGCCGTCAACATCTCGGTGTCGGTCGGCGACAAGCTGCGCGGCCTGCGCGGCAGCACAGCGGCAGCCCTCGGCACCATCCTGCCATGCTTCTGCATCATTCTTGCCATCGCCATATTCCTCACCCCCGAGCTCATCACCTCCAATCCGGTGATTTCGGCGATATTCAAGGGCATACGCCCCGCCGTAGTGGCGCTGATTGTGGCGCCGGTCATCACATCGGCCAAGGCGGCCAAAATCGGCTGGTCCACCGTCTGGATACCTGTCGTGGTGGCTTTGATGATATGGTCCAAGATACCCTGGCTTTCCAACCCGATACTGTATATCGTGCTTGGCGGCGCGGCGGGATGGTGGCAGCTGCACAACTATAACAAACGCATAAAATCACAACAATGACAAGATACGAGGAAACGACAGAATGGCTCTTCAGTCAGGTACCGATGTTCCAGAACATAGGCGCGGGCGCCTACAAGCCAGGACTCGACAACGTACTGCGCCTCAGCGAGGCTTTCGGCAATCCGCATCAGCGTGTCAAGACCGTCCATGTGGGCGGCACCAACGGCAAAGGCTCCACATCGAGTATGCTGGCCTCGGTATTCCAGCTGAATTTCATGAAGACGGGGCTGTTCACCTCGCCACATCTTGTCGACTTCCGCGAGCGCATCCGCGTCGACGGCGAGATGATTCCCGAAGACGAGGTCGTGGCCTTCATCGACCGCTACCGGGCCATGAACCTGCCCATTGAGCCCTCGTTCTTTGAGCTTACCACGGTGATGGCGCTCGACTGGTTTGCCCGCTGCGGCGTGGATATCGCGGTGATGGAAGTGGGACTCGGCGGCCGCCTTGACTCCACCAATATCATCACCCCGCTCGTATCGGTGATCACCAACATATCGCTCGACCATACAGCCCTGCTTGGCCACACCGAGGCCGAGATAGCCCGCGAGAAGGCCGGCATCATCAAGCCCGGCATACCTGTGGTGATAGGCCGCGCCGACGGCGATGTGCGGCGGGTATTCGCCGACAAAGCCTCGGCCGAGGGCGCCCCGATCGACTTCGCGCAGGACAATGTGCTCTACGATGCCGTGGAGACGGGCAGCGACGGCTCAAAGCTCGTGTACCGCGGCACACCCTACGGCAGCTTTGCATGCCCTCTTACGGCCGACTGCCAGCGCGAGAATGTAAACACCGTGCTCCACGCCCTGAGGCTGATGCCATTCACAGTCTACCCGGGGTCTGTTGTCCGCGGCATGGAATTCGTGCTCGAACGCACCGGCCTTACGGGCCGCTGGACTACCCTGTGCCGGTCGCCGCACCTCGTCTGCGACACAGGCCATAACCCGGGCGGCTGGGAGTGGCTCGGCCCGCAGCTGGCCCGCATAGCTGCCGACGGCCCACTGTCGATGGTGATAGGATTCGTGAGCGACAAGGACATCCGGGGTATACTGCGCATGATGCCCCGCGATGCACGCTACTACTTCACTTCGCCGTCGGTAAAACGCGGGCTACCTGCTGCCGACCTGGCTGCGGTAGCCGCCGACTGCGGTCTGCACGGCAAGGTATACGACTCTGTCGGCGCAGCCTGCCGCGCGGCTCTTGCCGATGCCCCGGCCCACGGCACAGTATTCGCCGGAGGATCCACATTTGTGGTGGCCGACCTCCTGAGCGCCCTGCGGCAATGAACATTTGCCGCCTGCGATTGTTGAACACATAGTCAAACACATTTTTTATACTATTTCTTATTATGGAATTCCTTAGTCAAGACAAGCTCGTCATCTCGGGCTCGGCCGGCATGATCGGCTCAAACATGGCCCAGACGGCCGCCATGATGCACCTCACACCCAACATCTGCCTCTACGATCCCTACGAACCCGCACTCAAGGGCGTGTATGAAGAGCTCATGCACTGCGGCTTCGAAGGCATGAACTTCACATTCACCTCCGACATCAAGGAAGCCTTCACCGGCGCCAAATACATCGTCAGCTCGGGCGGCGCAGCCCGCAAGGCCGGCATGACCCGCGAGGACCTGCTCAAGGGCAATGCAGCCATCGCCGAGCAGCTCGGCAAGGACATACGCGCATACTGCCCCGACGTGAAGCACGTGGTGGTAATATTCAACCCCGCCGACATCACCGGCCTCATCACCCTGCTCTACTCGGGTCTCAAACCCTCGCAGGTATCCACCCTCGCCGCCCTCGACTCCACACGTCTGCGCAGCGAACTCGCCAAGTACTTCCACATCTCGCCCGACGAAGTTGTGAACTCGCGCACCTACGGCGGCCACGGCGAACAGATGGCCGTATTCGCATCCACCACCACCGTCGACGGACAGCCCCTGTCGCAGATCATCGGCACCAAGGCCCTGCCCGAGCAGGAATGGGAGCAGATGAAGCAGCGCGTGATTCAGGGCGGCAAGAACATCATCGACCTGCGCGGCCGCTCATCATTCCAGAGCCCCGCATACCTCAGCATCGAGATGATCGCAGCCGCTATGGGCGGCAAGCCCTTCACATGGCCCGTAGGCACATACGTCGACAACGGCACCTACGACCACATCATGATGGCCATGGAGACAACCCTCGACAAGAACGGTGTCACCGTTCACCCCGTCAACGGCACTCCCGAGGAGCGCAAGGAACTCGACCAGAGCTACCACCACCTGTGCAAGCTCCGCGACGAGGTGATCGAGATGGGCGTGCTGCCTCCCGTCAAGGACTGGCACGACCTTAATCCCAATATTAAATAATTCCCTCCACCCTTAATATTATTAAGAAAAAAGCGCCCTCCGGGGCGCTTTTTTCAATTTTATGTTGTGTAACATATTCCTGATGCGTGGATTTTTGACAGATATTGCGTAAATTGCGCCTCGAATTGATAATTCGACCGACAATATATTAAACCCTATATCATGAAAGTCTACAACACCAACGAAATCAAAAACATAGCCTTGCTCGGAAGCAAAGGCTCGGGTAAAACCACACTCGCTGAGTCGATGCTCTTCGAGTGTGGAGTTATAAAACGCCGCGGCACCGTCGAGGCCAAGACCACCGTCTCCGACTACTTCCCCGTGGAGAAGGAATACGGCTCATCGGTATTCTCGACCGTGTTCTATGCCGAATTCAATGACAAGAAGCTCAACGTCATCGACTGCCCGGGAGCCGACGACTTTGTGGGCAACGCCATCACAGCCCTCAACGTCACCGACACCGGCGTTATCGTCATAAACGGCCAGTATGGCGTCGAAGTGGGCACACAGAACATCTTCCGCACAGCCAACTCGCTCCACAAGCCCATCATATTCGCCCTCAACCAACTCGACGGCGAAAAAGCCGACTACGAGAACGTCGTGGAGCAGATGCGCGAGATTTTCGGCGCCAAGGTAACACCTATCCAATATCCCCTCGCCTGCGGCCCCGCCTTCAACTCGATCATCGACGTGCTCATCATGAAGAAACTCACCTGGGGTCCCGACGGAGGCACTCCCAAGGTCGAGGAAATCCCCGCCGAGGAGCACGACCGCGCACAGGAACTCCACCGCGCCCTCGTCGAGGCAGCCGCCGAGAACGACGAGTCGCTCATGGAGAAATTCTTTTAATCGGAGCACCTCACCGAGGACGAGCTGCGACTCGGCATCCGCAAGGGCCTCATCGACCGCTCGATATACCCCGTATTCTGCGTCAGCGCCGCCAAGGACATGGGCGTGCGCCGCATGATGGAATTCCTCGGCAACGTGGTGCCCTTCGTGAGCGATATGCCCGCGCCCGTAAATACCGCCGGCGACGAGGTAGCGCCCGACCCCGCCGGCCCGCTGAGCCTCTTCATGTTCAAGACCACCATTGAGCCCCACATCGGAGAAGTCAGCTACTTCAAGGTGATGAGCGGCACACTCCATGCCGGCGACGACCTCGACAACGTGACCCGCGGCTCCAAGGAGCGCCTCGCACAGATCTACTGTGTATGCGGCCAGATCAAGACTCCCGTCGACGAGCTCCACGCCGGCGACATCGGCGCCACCGTCAAGCTCAAGGACGTGCGCACCGGCAACACCCTCGACGCCAAGGGCATCGACTGGGAATTCGACTTCATCAAATATCCCGCGCCCAAATACCAGCGCGCCGTGCGCCCCGTCACAGAGAGCGACGCCGAGAAGCTCAACCAGATCCTCACACGCATGCACGAGGAAGATCCCACATGGACCATCGAGCAGTCACGCGAGCTCAAGCAGACCATCCTCTCGGGCATGGGCGAATTCCACCTGCGCACACTCAAGTGGCGCGTCGAGAACAACGACAAGCTGCCCATCATCTTCGAGGAGCCCAAGATCCCCTATCGCGAGACTATCACCAAGGCCGCCCGCGCCGACTACCGTCACAAGAAGCAGAGCGGCGGCTCGGGCCAGTTCGGCGAGGTACACCTCATCATCGAACCCTACACCGAGGGCATGCCCGCTCCTACCACCTACAAGTTCGGCAACCAGGAATACACCATGAAGGTGCGCGACACCCAGGAGATACCTCTGGCATGGGGCGGCAAGCTCGTGGTATGCGACTGCATCGTGGGCGGCGCCATCGACACCCGCTTCATCCCCGCCATCGTCAAGGGACTGATGGACCGCATGGAGCAAGGCCCCCTCACCGGTTCCTATGCCCGCGACGTGCGCGTATGCATATACGACGGCAAGATGCACCCCGTCGACTCCAACGAAATCTCGTTCCGCCTCGCCGGCCGCAACGCCTTCTCCGAGGCCTTCCGCAACGCCAATCCCAAAGTGCTCGAGCCCGTATACGATGTGGAGGTATTCGTACCCGGCGACGTCATGGGCGACGTGATGAGCGACCTGCAGGGACGCCGTGCCACCATCAGGGGCATGAACAGCGAGAACGGCTTTGAAAAGATCTCGGCCCGCGTGCCCCTCAAGGAGATGTCGAGCTATTCCACCGCCCTGAGCTCAATCACAGGCGGCCGCTCGTCGTTCACCATGAAGTTTGCCTCCTACGAACTCGTGCCCGGCGACGTACAGGACAAGCTCCTCAAGGAATACGCCGAGAAGGGCGGCAACGACGACTGATAACCCGCCGTTTCATTGACAATATGCCCCGGATATGCCACAAAAAAGCATGTCCGGGGCATTGCTTATACCACCGGTTTTTCGTACCTTTGTCCTATGAACCGATCAGCGATCATAGCGGCGATCATCATGCTCGTGGCCACGGCCTGCGGCCACGACAGCCGGCTCGACAAGGCCGACGCCCTCATGTACCCCGCGCCCGACAAGGCCCTCGCCCTGCTCGACAGCATCGACCCCGCCACACTGCGCGGCGAGGCCGACCGCGCCCGCTATGCCCTGCTATACTCCAAGGCCCAAAACAAAAATCATATCTTTCCCACCTCCGATTCGCTTATCGACATCGCCGTTGACTACTACGACCGATCGGGCCACGACTCGCTGCGGATGCTCGCCCACTTCTACCGCTCGGCGATCCGCAACAGCGCCGCAGCCTACCATGCCGCCCTGCGCGACGGCCTCATGGCAAAGGACATCGCCGAGCAGCTCGAC
>JAGANS010000048.1 GCA_017624155.1 Muribaculaceae bacterium
ACGTTGAGGATGGTGGCGTCGGGTCGTTTGACCACGGCACCCTTTTTGAACTCCTTGGAAGAGTTCAGGATGATGTCTGTTACGATGTAGCGAGTCTCGCCGTTGTGAGCGACAGAGATTCTTACTTTGTTTCTGCCGCCCTTGACCTCCTTCGACTGGAGCACTACTGCGTTCAAAAGAGCCATAATTTCGGACAATTTTCAGGAAATAAAATTAGCGAAACGGGTTGCTTTTAAGTTGTCGGAAACGCTCAAAACTTGCCGTCTCTGAATGATATTACTAATTATTCCTCCTGAAATTCAATCCATTCAGCAATTTAGGTTCTTTTTTACCGCAGAGTTTATTAAAATCCGCAATACGGCCAAACGGCCTGTTAAAGCTTGAATCACCATGGGGCGATTTTGTGGCGCCCGAAGGCCGCCGATTATATCAACGGCGCATTGGGCATCGTGGCTCAAATCGGCGGCCTTAGCACGCCTCCGCTGCCAGTTTAAGGTTGAGGTTGAAGTTAATTCCTCATGTATAAACCCTAAACCCGAACCATAAACCAATTCCACCTTCCACATTCATAAGCGCGGATCAATGTTTTGGCTGAAAAGTTGTAGATTTTGGAAAATTATTGTTAAATTTGCAGTCTGAATTATCTATTACCGACCTGAAAACATGAAATTAAAGATAAATAAGGGCTTGAATCTCAGGCTTGCCGGTGCTTTATCCGGATATGATGCCTGTCATGCCGAGCCTGCATCCTGCGCTGTCGTCCCCGACGACTTCCCGGGATTTACGCCTAAGCTTCTTGTCAAGGAAGGGGATGTCGTAATGGCCGGGTCGGCGCTTATGTACGATAAATTCTCACCCGAGGTATGCCTTGTGTCGCCAGTCAGCGGTACCATAAAAGCCGTAGAAAGAGGTGAGCGCCGCAAGATATTGCGGGTCGTTGTAGAGAACGATAAACGCCACGAATCACTCACATTTGATACCAAAGCCCCGCTGGCCGAACTGCTCGGTAAGTCGGGCTTTTTTACGATGTTCCGCCGCCGTCCTTACGACATTGTGCCTCCGTCGGGTCAGCGTCCCCGCGACATCTTCGTCACCGCTATGGATACCGCTCCGCTGGCTATGCCGCTGTCGGCACGCCTGCCCGGAGATGCTGCCGCGACTCTCGCGGGCGCGGTAAGGGCCCTGACGTCGCTTACCGACGGAAAGATATATCTCTGCGTGGGCGGCGAGTGGAGCTACGGAGATATACCAGGCACTGAGACTGTGCATGTGAGCGGCCCTCATCCGGCAGGCAACGTCGGCATACAGATCGCCAACATCGCTCCGATATCCAAGGGCGAGAATGTGTGGACGCTCGACGTCGTCACATTATATAGGATAGGGCGGCTGCTCAAGACCGGTCATGCCGATTTCAGCACACTGGTGGCTGTGGTAGGTTCGGAAGTCGCTAAGCCTGGCGTTATATCTACCTACATGGGCGCCGACATGCCTTCGGTGCTTGGCAAGTTTGTGAAAGATACCCCATGCCACAAGCGTGTGATATCGGGCAATGTTCTCACAGGCACCGTGGTATCGCCGGCCGACGGTTATCTGCGCTTTCCCTACCGGCAGGTGACCGTGATTGCCGAGGGCGACGATGTGGACGAATTCATGGGCTGGGCCAATCTGTCGCCGGCCAAGATCAGCATCAGCCGCGCGTTGCCCTTCCACGGGCTGCATCGTTTTTTTAGCCCGGACGCACGTCTGCAGGGTGGGCGCCGCGCCATGATCATGAGCGGTGAATATGATAAGGTGATGCCGGCCGACATTATGGTCGAATACCTTATAAAGGCCATACTCGGCCGCAATATCGACGATATGGAGGCCCTCGGCATATACGAGGCCGCTCCCGAGGATTTCGCATTGTGCGAATTTGTCGATACATCCAAGCTCCCTATCCAGCAAATAGTCCGCGACGGACTTGATTTCCTAAGAAAAGAACTCGAATGAAACCACTGCGAAATTTTCTCGACCGTATAAAGCCGACGTTCCAGCCCGGAGGGCGCCTGTCGGCATTCGGGTCGGTGTACGAGGGTATGGAGTCGTTTCTATACAACCCGCGGACGACATCGGCCCCCGCGTGCGCGGTACACGTGCACGACTGCATGGACTCAAAGAGGGCGATGATCATCGTCGTACTTGCCCTGATGCCATGCTTCTTTTTCGGCATGTATAACACCGGCTACCAGCACTGGCTGGCCTGCGGTGCCACCACATTCCCCTTCTTCGACCTCATGATTTATGGCCTCCTGGCCATATTGCCGCGTGTGGCTGTGACCTATATCGTGGGCCTCGGCATCGAGTTTGCCGTGGCACAGATGCGACACGAGGAAATTCAGGAAGGATTCCTCGTCACCGGCATCCTCATCCCTATGATATGCCCGGTGGAAACACCTCTGTGGATGCTTGCCGTGGCGACGGCCTTCTCGGTAATATTTGTCAAGGAGGTATTCGGCGGCACGGGCTACAATATATTCAATGTGGCTCTTGTGGCGCGTGCATTCCTGTTCTTTGCCTATCCGGCCCACATGTCGGGCGACGCGGTGTTTGTGGCATCCGATCCGATATTCGGCTTCGGTCCTGAGGCCGCCGACGGCTTTACATGTGCCACTCCCCTGGGACAGATTGCAGCATCGATAGGTGTTCCCGGCGCAGTAACCGGTATCAACGGGCTGGCGATAAGCCGTTGGGACGCCTTCATAGGCCTGATACCCGGTTCGTTTGGCGAAACGTCTCTTGCCTGCGTCATAATTGGCGCGATTATCCTGCTTCTTACAGGCATCGGCTCATGGCGCATCATGCTGTCGGTTGTCGCCGGCACACTGCTGATGGGCTGGATAGCCAATGAGTTTGCCGTACCGACATATCCGGCATCATATATCAAGCCTCTCGACCAGTTCCTGTACGGAGGTCTTGCCTTTGCGGCCGTGTTCATGGCTACCGATCCGGTGACAGCCTCGCGCACCAATACGGGCAAATTTATCTACGGCTTTCTTATCGGAGTTGTTGCTGTGCTCATCAGGACTTACAACAACGGCTATCCCGAGGGAGCCATGCTGGCGGTGCTGCTCATGAATGCCCTGGCATCGCTCATCGACTGGGTCGTGGTTCGTTCCAATATATCGCGCCGTAAGGCACGTCTTAAATCAAGTTGTGCAGCAAAGCCATGAAGATAAATAAGGAAAGCAACATATACACTATAATATATATAGTGGTGCTGGTGGTGCTGGTGGGTTCGGCTCTTGCCTATACCTCGATCAGCCTTAAAGACAAGCAGCAGGAGAATATGGCTGTCGACAAGATGCGGCAGATACTGGCATCGATACATGTAGTGCCTGACAAAGGTGCTGTAATCAGCGATTTCAACAGATATATCACCGACAGCTATGTGGTTAACAACCGTGGCGAGCGTGTCGACGGCGATGCATTCGGCATTAATGTGGCTGCGCAGTCCAAGCTTCCGTCGCCCTCGCGTCATCTGCCGGTATACGAGGCTACGATGCCCGACGGAGCACGTAAGTATATACTGCCGGTATACGGCGCCGGCCTTTGGGGCCCTATATGGGGCTATGTGGCGCTCGACGCTGACGGGTCAACGATATTCGGCGCCTATTTTGCGCATCAGGGCGAAACTCCGGGCCTCGGGGCCGAGATCGAGAAGCCTGCGTTCTCCGACCAGTTTGTAGGCAAGCACATTTACGGCGGCGATCATCTTGTACCGGTGTCTGTGGTGAAGAAAGGGCAGAAGCCTGTCGGCGGCGGCGAATACGTCGACGGCATATCGGGCGGTACCATCACCTCGAAGGGCGTGGGTGCAATGCTGTCCAACTGTTTGCTGCCCTATAACAATTTTCTTAAACCTATTCACGAAAAATCCCTGCGCTAATGGCTGAAAAACTATCATATAGGGATGTGTTCTTCAACCCCTTCTCCAAGAACAATCCTGTAATCGTGCAGATACTGGGTATCTGCTCGGTGCTGGCTGTGACCACCAAGCTCGAGCCTGCGATAGTCATGGGCCTGTCGGTGATAGCCGTACTTGCGTTTTCCAACGTGATAATATCGCTGATCCGCAATACAATCCCTACATCCATACGTATCATAGTGCAGCTGGTGGTAGTCGCCGGCCTTGTGGTGATAGTGAGCGAACTGCTCAAGGCTTATGCCTACGATGTGAGCGTGCAGCTGTCGGTGTTCATAGGGCTCATCATCACCAACTGTATTCTGATGGGACGCCTTGAGGCCTTCGCGATGGCCAACCGTCCCTGGCCGTCGTTCCTCGACGGCGTGGGCAATGGTATCGGCTATGCCCTCATACTTATGACGGTGGCTTTCTTCCGCGAACTGCTCGGCTCTGGCACGCTTCTCGGATTCCGTGTGGTGCCGCAGTCATTCTACGATGCCGGATACGTCAACAACGGTATGATGATTCTGCCGCCGATGGCATTGATTGTCGTGGCCTGCATTATATGGGTACAGCGCTCGATTCATAAGGAACTTCAGGAAAAATAAGGCACATTTATGGAAAATCTCAATATATTCATACGGTCGATATTTGTCGACAATATGATCTTCGCTTACTTCCTCGGAATGTGTTCGTTCCTTGCGGTGAGCAAGAATGTGAAGACAGCTCTCGGACTCGGTCTGGCGGTCACCTTCATGCTGGTGATCTCGCTGCCGGTGAATTATCTGCTCAACACCTATGTGCTGCAGCCCGGCGCACTCGCATGGCTTGGCCACGAATACGCAGATGTTGACCTCAGTTTCCTGTCGCTCATACTCTTTATCGCTGTGATAGCCTCCATGACGCAGCTTGTGGAGATGGCTGTCGAGAAGTATTCGCCGTCGCTGTATGCCTCGCTGGGCATATTCCTGCCGCTTATCGCAGTCAACTGCGCCATTCTGGGCGGCTCGCTGTTCATGCAGCAGCGCGACTTCGGCTCGGTATGGACGGCTGTAAGTGCCGGCGCCGGCTGGGGTATCGGCTGGCTGCTTGCGATAACGGCCATTGCCGCCATACGCGAGCGTGTGGCCTCGTATTCCAACGTTCCTGGCCCGCTGCGTGGCGTGGGTATCACATTTATCCTTACGGCGCTGATGGGCATCGCGTTCATGAGTTTCCTCGGCATTAAAATATGACAATCATGATGATGACAAGCATATATCTGCCCGCTTCGCTTATGGGCGCCACAATGGCGGCCGGAGTAGGCATATTTCTCGCCATAACGCTGCTGCTGGTGGCGATACTCCTCGTGGCTAAAAGTTTTCTTGTCCATTCGGGCAACGTGCCCGTTACCATCAACGGCGACCGCACAGTCGAGGCTCCCTCCGAGGTGCCGCTTCTGTCGGCCATGGCCACCTGTAATATCTTCCTGCCATCGGCATGCGGCGGCAAGGGTTCGTGCGGCCAGTGCCGTGTGCAGGTCGACGAGGGCGGCGGTGAGGTGCTGCCTACCGAGAAGGTACACCTGTCGCGCCGCGAGATGAAGGACAACTGGCGTCTGGCCTGTCAGGTGAAGGTCAAGGAGCCCATGGAGATACGTGTGCCGGCATCGGCCCTTGATGTCAAGGAATGGGAGTGTACCGTCATCTCCAACAACAACGTGGCGACATTCATCAAGGAATTTATCGTGGCGTTGCCCGAGGGCGAGCACATGAACTTCGAGCCGGGCTCTTACGCTCAGATCAAGATTCCGCCCTTCAGCATCGACTATGATAAGGACATCGACAAATCCTCGATTGGAGACGAATACCTGCCTGCCTGGCAGAAGTTTGGCCTATTCAGCCTCAAATGTGTCAATACCGAGGATACCGTGCGCGCATACTCAATGGCCAACTATCCCGCCGAGGGCGACCGTATAATGCTCACCGTACGTATCGCCACACCGCCTTTCAAGCCCAAACCTCAGGTCGGCTTCATGGATGTTAATCCCGGTATCGCCTCATCGTATATATTCAGTCTCAAACCAGGCGACAAGGTGCTGATGAGTGGCCCTTACGGAGACTTCCATCCTATCTACGACACTAAGAATGAGATGATGTGGATAGGCGGCGGCGCCGGTATGGCTCCCCTCCGAGCCCAGATAATGCACCTTACCAGAACATTGCATACTACCGACCGCGTGATGAATTACTTCTATGGCGCACGTGCACTCAACGAGGTGTTCTATCTCAACGATTTCCTTGCCCTGGAGCGGGAGTTTCCCAACTTCCACTTCCACCTCGCGCTCGACCGTCCCGATCCCGCAGCCGATGCCGCCGGTGTGAAATATACTTCAGGCTTCGTACATCAGGTGATCTACGACACATACCTCAAGGATCATGAGAATCCCGAGGATATTGAATACTATATGTGCGGCCCCGGTCCGATGAGCGCCGCCGTCAACAAGATGCTCGACTCGCTCGGCGTGGAGGCCGCCAATATTCATTACGATAAATTCGGCGCATAATCCGCCTGACACTTATATGAAAAGCGCCGCAGACCCTGAAGCCTGCGGCGCTTTCAATTATTGTTTGAGCTACAGATTACTGTACGCCTGCTACAGTGGCGCTGCGGTCGATCTTGGAGATAAGACCCTGAAGCACCTTGCCGGGACCGAATTCGGTGAACTCGGTGGCACCGTCGGCAATCATGTTCTGCACGCTGTGTGTCCAACGGACGGGAGCAGTGAGTTGGGCGATAAGGTTGGCCTTGATTTCGGCGGGGTCGGTGTGGGGCTTTGCGTCCACGTTCTGATATACAGGGCATGTGGGAGTGTGGAACTCGGTGGCGGCGATGGCCTCGGCGAGCTCGGCACGTGCGGGCTCCATCAGGGGCGAGTGGAATGCGCCGCCGACCTTGAGCTTGAGCGCGCGGCGTGCACCGGCCTCGGTGAGCAGTTTGCATGCGGCGTCGATGGCCTCTTCCTCGCCGGAGATTACGATCTGTCCCGGGCAGTTGTAGTTGGCGCATACAACCACGCCTTCAACACCCTTGAGAGTCTCTTCTACCTTCTCGTCGGGCAGCCCTATAATGGCGGCCATTGTGGAGGGCTCGAGCTCGCAGGCCTTCTGCATGGCGCGGGCACGGGCGGCCACGAGGCGCAGACCGTCGGCAAAGCTGAGGGCACCGGCGGCAACGAGGGCCGAGAACTCGCCGAGCGAGTGGCCGGCTGTCATGTCAGGAGCGAAGTCGGGCTGCGACTTGGCTACGATTACCGAGTGGAGGAACACGGCCGGCTGTGTGATGTCGGTGCGGCGGAGATCCTCGTCGGTGCCGTTGAACATAAGGTCGGTGATGCGGAAACCTAAAATTTCATTTGCCTGTTCAAAGAGGTCGCGGGCGGTGGCATTGTTTTCGTACAGGTCATGACCCATACCTACAAACTGCGCGCCCTGGCCGGGAAACACATAAGCTTTCATATTCTGTAAATCCTAATATATTATGTGATTTTCTTAAAGGTTTATAAATTTTAGTACAAAGGTACGAATTTCCCGGGAAATTTTTGTAACTTTACGATTCAAACTTAATGCAAATACAGATAAACCTTCATTTTATGACACTTTTAGCCTTTCTTCCCGCCTTTTTAGGCAATCTGCGCGGTATGCAGTTGCTCATCGTGGTGCTTGTGATTCTGCTGCTTTTTGGGGGCAAGAAGATTCCCGAGCTGATGCGCGGTCTCGGCAAAGGCATAAACTCGTTCAAGCAGGGCCTTGCCGAGGCGAAGGAGGAAATTAACAAACCTATCGAGACCGAGAAATCCTCGGCTGATGAAACCAAGAAAGACTGATATATCGGGGTGGCAGACAAGCAACTCTCCTTTTGGGATCATCTCGACGCCCTTAGAGGCGTGCTGATACGTGCTGCGGTGGCGGTGACGGTGATTGCCGTGGCCGCTTTCTGCGTCATGCCGCAGATGTTCGACAGTGTGATTCTCGCGCCTTGCCGTCCGGACTTTCCCTTTTATCGCCTTCTCGACTATATCGCGGCCAACAGTCTGCTGCCGATGGATATGTCGCCTGAACCGTTTGAACTGCATCCGGTGAGCCTGCAGTTGGCATCCCAGTTTTTCGTGCATCTGTCAGCGGCGTTCTGGACTGCGGCAGTGGTTGGCTTCCCCATTGTGATCTATCTGCTGTGGGGGTTTGTGGCGCCTGCGCTTTATGAGCATGAGAAACGCGGCATACGCAAGGCTTTCTTTTTCGGCAACCTGATGTTCTATCTCGGTGTGTGTACGGGCTATTTCATAGTGTTCCCGCTTGCATTACGTTTCCTTGCCACATACAGTCTCAGCGGCCAAATAGACACGGTGGTGTCGCTCGATTCGTATATGGACAATTTCTACACGCTTATACTCGTTATGGGAGCTGTGTTCGAGCTGCCGCTGCTGGCATGGCTGCTGGGTAAGATGGGCTTCCTGACACGAGGTTTCTTCAGTAAATATCGCCGCCATGCTATTGTGGCATTACTTATAGCGGCCGGCCTTATCACTCCTACGGGCGACCCGTTTACTTTGTTTGCTGTATTTATTCCGATCTATGCACTGTGGGAGTTCAGCGCCACTCTCGTCCCCAAGGTGGCGGCTGACCAAGCTGTAACTACAACTACCTGATTATAATTTCCATACCATGAAACGTTTTAATCCGGGGCTGCTGCCCCGCATCATTATTGCTATAGCGGCCGGCATAGGAGCAGGATATGTATTCCCTGTGTGGCTTACGCGTTTTTTTGTGACATTCAATGCAGTTTTCTCGCAATTTCTCGGCTTCCTGATTCCGCTGCTGATCGTTGGCTTTGTTGCGCCTGCTATTGCCGATATCGGCCGGAAGGCCGGCAAAATGCTTGTAGTTACAGCCCTTATTGCATACGTCATGACATTCTGTACGGGCATGCTTTCCTACTTCACCTCGGCGGTCACCTTCCCGGGGCTTCTTGGTGATACGTATATCGACCCGGTGAAGACTGCCGTGGTAGATGTGCCGATGCCGTTCTTCACCGTGGAGATCCCTCCGATGTTCAGCGTCATGACGGCGCTTGTGCTTGCCTTTGTGCTCGGACTGGGTGTGTCGCGCCTTGCCGGAATAGCTCTCAAGAGTGTGCTGGATGATTTTCGCGGAGTGATACAGTGGACCATTACACGTATCATCATTCCGTGTCTGCCGATTTATATATTCGGTATTTTTCTCGGAATGACTGTCAGCGGACAGGTAGGCCCTGTACTTGTCACGTTCTCCAAGATAATAATCGTGATATTTGTGATGCATGTTGCTGTGCTTGTGCTCCAGTACATGGTTGCGGCACTGTTCTCGGGTTTCAATCCATTCAAGTCGTTGTGGACGATGATGCCGGCCTACTTCACGGCTCTCGGAACACAGTCGTCGGCAGCCACGATTCCGGTGACGCTGCGGCAGACGGTCGCCATGGGCGTCGATAAGGATGTCGCGGGCTTTGTGGTGCCGTTGTGCGCCACCATTCACATGTCGGGCTCCACGCTCAAGATTGTGGCATGCGCCCTCGCGCTCATGATTACACATCACATGCCATACGATGCCGGTATGTTTGCCGGCTTCATATCGATGCTCGCCATAACGATCATCGCTGCTCCGGGCGTCCCCGGGGGCGCCATCATGGCATCGCTGGGACTGCTGAGTTCGATGCTCGGATTCAGCGAGGCCGACAATGCGCTAATGATAGCACTGTATATTGCCATGGACTCGTTCGGTACGGCGTGCAACATCACAGGTGACGGGGCCATAGCGCAGATAGTAGGCCGAATTTTCAGCTCTCGGCCCGCTCAGGCCAACTATGGAACGGCTGTCCTTGTTAAAGATAATGAATGATTATAAATTGACAATATGCGACTTGACGGACGAAGGAACAGCAGCAACGTGAGCGACCGGCGCGGAATGTCGGGCGGCGCCAAGGCCGGCATCGGCGGAGGCATAATCGGCGTTGTCGTGCTTGCGATTGTCACGCTTCTCGGCGGCGGCGATCTTGGCGATGTTATAAACAATGTGCTTGGGCAGGGCGGTGTCTCCATTCAGAATCAGGAGGGTTACACCCCCGATGCCGAGGATGAGCGCCTTGCCGACCTGGCCTCGAAGGTGCTCGCCGGCACTGAGGATGTGTGGACCGAGGAGTTCCGCCGTCAGGGCTGGGGGGAGTATGAGTGTCCTAAAATGGTGCTTTATACCGGTTCGGTAAATTCGGGATGCGGCTATGCCACATCGCAGATCGGTCCGTTCTACTGCTCGGCTGATCAGACGGTCTATATCGATCTCGACTTCTTCAAGGACATGGAGCGGACGATTGGCGCCGGCGGCGACTTTACATACGCCTATGTCATCGCGCACGAAGTAGGGCATCACGTGCAATATCTGCTCGGCACGCTCGACGCGGCGCATCAGCGCATGAACAGTCTCAGCGAGGCTGAGGCCAACAGGATAAGTGTAAGGCTCGAACTGCAGGCCGACTATTATGCCGGCGTGTGGGCTAACCGCGACAACGCTATGTTCAACTCGATAGAATCCGGCGATATCGAGAATGCTGTAAACGCGGCGGCTAAGATCGGCGACGATTATCTGCAGCGCAAGGCTACAGGCACAGTGCAGCCCGAGTCGTTCAATCACGGCCGTTCCGATCAGCGTGTGCGCTGGCTTACACGAGGCATTAATAGCGGCGACCCGCTGCTGGGCGACACATTCAGCCCATCATACAACAGTCTATGACGATCGATGAGAAATACATGCGGCGGGCTCTTGAACTCGCTGCCCACGGTATGGGGAACACCTCGCCCAATCCTATGGTAGGCGCTGTGATAGTCGACGGTGCAGGCCGTATTATCGGAGAGGGCTATCATCGCCGCTGCGGCGAGGGACATGCCGAGGTCAACGCCGTGGCATCAGTGGCCGACAAGGACGCGTTGCGCGACTGCACGATGTACGTTACCCTTGAGCCATGCTCCCATTATGGCAAGACACCACCCTGCGCCCGACTGATAATCGACAGCGGTATTCCGCGGGTGGTGGTCGGTGCGTCCGATCCGTTCAGGGAGGTATCGGGCCGTGGCATACGTATGCTGCGCGATGCCGGAGTGGAAGTCGTTGAAGGTGTGCTTGCCGATGAAAGCCGCGAGCTCAACCGCCGGTTTATGACCGCGCATGAGCATCAGCGGCCGTTTGTGACGCTCAAATGGGCACAGTCGGCTGACGGCTTCATGGATTCGGACCGGCCCGCGGGGCGTCCCGAGCAGTTTTCAACGCCTCTCAATAGCATGATTGTTCATCGATTGCGCTCGCTGCATGATGCTATACTTGTCGGTTCGGGTACTGCTTTGGCCGATAATCCGCGCCTTGATTGCCGTATGTGGCCGGGACGCTCGCCGCGGCCGGTGATTCTCGACAGGCGCGGCCGTATTGACAAGGCACTGCTGCGCATGACCGACCCGATCATACTCGGCTGCGATACAGTGGCCGAGGCTATGTCGGAGCTTTATAGCCGGGGCATCACATCGGTGCTTGTGGAAGGCGGCGCCGGGGTGTTGCAGTCATTTGTGGAGGCCGGACTGTGGGATGAAGCCAGGGTGGAAACTTCGCCTGTAAGCCTCGGCGCGCACGGGTGCGTCAAGGTTCCTGTCATTCCTCAGAGTCCATATGATACGGAAGAGATACAAGGCAATCGTGTGTGCCACTACCGGCGATAGCGGCGCAATACGGATCGTATTGCCGGCGGAGCGGCGAATGCCGCGATAATGCATCCGCCCCAGTCGGCAAGCAGATCCACAGGGTCAGAGGGCCGGCCGATCGGCAGCAGGCCCTGAACGATCTCGTCGACTACCGAGGATGCCATTGCTACTGATGTGAACAGAATGATGCGGCGCAGCGTCAATACATGAGTGCGATCCGCCCGGTACCAGTCGAACATCAGCGCCGCCGCCAGACCGCCCATCATGATGGCATGGATAAGCTTGTCGATATGAGGTATCGGCGGTATGTCCTCCTCGGGCAGAGGGTGGGGCAGCCACGTGGCATATAGTATCACGAACAGTACCAGCGCTGTCGGCCAGTATGACAGTAGTCTTCTCATAGCAGAGATATAATGAATGATGCCCGGGTTTTGCGGCCCGGGCATCCTGTATTAAGAGCTTGTTTAGAATTCGCAGTTTTTGGGAGTGCGCGGGAAGGGGATCACGTCGCGGATGTTTGTCATGCCGGTGCAGAAGAGCAGCAGGCGCTCGAATCCGAGACCGAAGCCCGAGTGGGGCACTGAGCCATAGCGGCGGGTGTCGAGATACCACCACATGTCCTTCATCGGGATATGCAGCTCGTCGATGCGCTGCTGCAGCTTGTCGAGGTCGGCTTCGCGCTCAGAGCCGCCGATTATCTCGCCGATCTGCGGGAAGAGGACATCCATGGCGCGGACGGTGCGGCCGTCTTCGTTCTGCTTCATGTAGAAAGCCTTGATCTCCTTGGGATAGTCGGTGAGTATCACCGGCTTCTTGAAATGCTGCTCCACGAGGTAGCGCTCGTGCTCGCTCTGCAGGTCGATACCCCAGCTTACCGGGAATTCAAACTTGTGGCCTGATTTCTCGAGAATCTCGACGCCCTCGGTGTAGGTGAGGCGAACGAAGTCGTTGTGGAGCACGAATTCGAGGCGGCTGATGAGGTCCTTGTCGTAATGCTCGGCCAGGAATTCGATATCGTCGCGGCAGTTGTCGAGCACATAGCGGATGCAGTACTTCACGAACTCCTCGGCAAGGTCCATATTGTCGGTGATGTCGTAGAATGCCATTTCAGGCTCGATCATCCAGAATTCCGACAGGTGGCGCTGCGTATTGGAATTCTCGGCGCGGAATGTGGGGCCGAAGGTGTATATCTCGCCGATGGCAGTGGCGCCAAGCTCGCCTTCGAGCTGACCGGATACGGTAAGAGCCGCCGGCTTGCCGAAGAAGTCCTGCGAGTAGTCGACGGCTCCGTCCTCGGTGCGGGGAAGGTCGTTGAGCGGCAGGGTCGTCACCTGGAACATAGCTCCGGCTCCCTCGCAGTCGCTCGCTGTGATGAGCGGCGTGTGGAGGTAGAAGAAGCCTTTCTCCTGGAAGAACTTGTGAATGGCATAAGCCAGTGCCGAGCGCACGCGCAGTATGGCGCCGAATGTATTGGTGCGGGGACGCAGGTGTGCCTTCTCGCGCAGGAATTCGAGGGTGTGGCCCTTCTTCTGCAGGGGGTAGGTCTCGTCGGCCGTGCCGTAAATCTCGAGGGTATCGGCCTGAATTTCATATTTCTGACCTTTGCCCTGCGACTCTACGAGCTTGCCGGTCACGTGGATCGACGCGCCGGTGGTGATGGGTTTAAGCTGCTCGTCGCTGAATCGGTTCATGTCGAATACAATCTGGAGATTGTTGATCGATGAGCCGTCGTTCAGAGCCACGAACTGCACATATTTGTTGCCGCGGCGCGTGCGTACCCAGCCGCGGACGTCGACCTCACTGCCGACAAGGGAGTCGGAAGCGAGGAGCGATGCTATCTTGCTACGTTTCATGATGTCAATGGTTTATTCAAATGCGCCCATCTTGAGGAGGTTGACCTCTTCCTGGGTGAGGTAACGCCAGCGTCCGCGGGGCAGGTTCTTCTTGGTGAGGCCGGCAAAGTACACGCGGTCGAGCTTGGTGACATGGTATCCGAGAGTCTCGAAGATGCGGCGGACGATGCGGTTGCGGCCCGAGTGTATCTCGATGCCGGCCTGGTTGCGGTCGGTCTCGGTGGCATAGGAGATGGCGTCGGCGTGGATGGGGCCGTCCTCGAGTTCAATGCCGTCGGCGATGCGCTGCATGTCTTCCTCGGCGATGTCGCGGTCGCACCACACGTGGTAGATCTTTTTCTTCACATACTTGGGGTGTGTGAGCTTGGATGCCAGGTCGCCGTCGTTGGTGAGCAGGAGCACACCGGTGGTATTGCGGTCAAGGCGTCCTACGGGATATATGCGCTCGGTGCATGCGCCCTTCACGAGGTCCATCACGGTGGTGCGGTCCTGGGGATCCTCGGATGTTGTGACGCAGTCCTTGGGCTTGTTGAGCAGGATGTAGCACTTGGATTCGAGAGCCACAACCTTTTCGTCGTATTCGACTACATCGGCATGTGAGATCTTGGTGCCGAGTTCGGTGACTACCTGGCCGTTCACCTTTACAAGGCCCTGCTGGATGAATTCATCGGCCTCGCGGCGCGAGCAGATGCCGGCGTTGCTCATGAATTTGTTGAGACGTATCTTTTCGTTGGGATCAGGTATAGGCATTTCATATTCGATGCGCTTGGGCCGCGGAGTGAAGCTCTTGCCGCGACCGGGGAACATGCCCTGCTGTCCGCCCTGATGCTGTTGATAGCCGCGCTGCTGATAGCCTCCCTGGCGCTTCTGGTATCCGCCCTGGCCCTGCTGGCGCTGGTATCCGCCCTGGCGCTGCTGGCGCTGGTATCCGCCCTGGCGCTGCTGATAGCCGCCCTGGCCTTGCTGACGGGGCTGGTATCCGCCCTGGCCCTGCTGACGGGGCTGGTATCCGCCCTGGCGCTGCTGATAGCCGCCCTGACCCTGCCGGGGCTGGTAACCGCCCTGACGGGGCTGATAGCCTCCCTGGCCCTGCTGACGCTGGTAACCGCCCTGGCCCTGCGGACGGCGCTGATAGCCGCCCTGACGGGGCTGGTAGCCGGTGGAAGCATCGCCTCGCTGCTCGGCGGGAGAGCCTTCGGTCTGTCCGTCAGTTGAGGGAGCCTGGAAGTCGCTGCTATAGCGGTGAGGCTGATAGGTGGAAGGACGCTGATAGCCCTGGCGCGGCTGATAAGGCCGGGGCTGATAGGTGCGACGCTGTTCGCCATCTTCGGCGGACTCGTCACGACGGGGATAGGATACGCGTTCAAAGTGGCTGCGGCTGCTGTCGCTGTCGGTAAGAGGGCGCGGTGTTGCGCCGATACGCGGACGTTTAGGTTTTTTTTCACCTCCCGGGGTGCTGGAATTCTCCATAATTCAAGTGTTTTTGGTCGGTTTTGAGGATTCGGATGATAAATGATGATAGTATGCCTCGCGGCAATTTTACTGATTCTTTTTAATACGTATTATGTAGTTGTATAATAAATTGAGGAACGTCTATTGGATTAGGCCACAAAGATAATGATTATTTTTGATTAAACCATCCAATGTCATAATATTTTAACAAAATATTTTGCCGAATGTTGTCAACCCTGCTGCGCGGCAGAGGCCGCTTAGCAGGCAGACGAGGACAGGCAGGAGGCGTGCGAAGCCCGCCGATTTACTCGTAACCGCGTCCACCGGAGCCGCAGGCGAAGGTGCACGCGGACAGAAGCCTCATCAATGAAAGGCGCCCGCAGGCCGCCGATTATATCAACGGCGCAACATTTGGCATCGTGGCTCAAATCGGCGGCCTTCGGGCGCCTCTTGGAGGGTTTAAGGTTGGTGGTTTAAGGTTTAAGTTTAAGCCGCCGTCATGCCTAAACTCTCAACCCAAACCATAAACCCACCGGGAGGCGTGCGAAGCCCGCCCCTGCCGCCGCTGCACAAAAATAGCCCGGTGTGATGCCGGGCTATATGGAGATGGAGGATATGTTGTGCTCAGTTGGCCTCTTCAACGCCTGCGAGTGCAGGGTCGATGAGGATGCGTCCGCAGTATTCGCATACGATCACCTTCTTGTGCATACGGATTTCCATCTGCTTCTGCGGGGGGATGCGGTTGAAGCAGCCGCCGCAGGCATTGCGCTGCACGTATACGATGCCGAGGCCGTTGCGGGCGTTTTTGCGGATGCGCTTGAAGGCTGTGAGGGTACGCTCGTCGATTTTGGGCTCAAGTGCCTTGGCCTTGGTGCGCAGTGTTTCTTCCTGCTCGCGTGTCTCGCTCACGATTTCATCGAGCTCGCTCTGCTTCTCGGCGAGGATGTGCTCGAGGTCGGCGACGCGCTCGTCGGTCGCGGCGATGTCGGCGCGGCGGTTTTCGATGGCGCGGGAGTGGTCGGTGATATGCTTCTGGGCAAGCTCGATTTCGAGCGACTGGAATTCGACCTCTTTGTGGAGCAGATCGTATTCGCGGTTGTTGCGCACGTTGTCCATCTGCTCGTTATATCGGGCGATGAGGCCCTGGCACGAGTTGATTTTCTCTTTCTCGGCGGCGACGGCGCGGGTGAGTTCGTCGATTTCGTGCGAGAAGTTGTCAATACGGGTATGGAGGCCGGCGATCTGGTCTTCAAGGTCCTTTACTTCGAGGGGAAGCTCGCCGCGAATGGTCTTGATGCGGTCGATTTCAGAGAGGATTGTCTGAAGGTCGTAGAGCGATTTCAGACGCGACTCGACTGAGAGTGTATTGTCGGTTTTCTTTTCGGCCATGTTGATCGAAATTAAAGATATTTTATTGAATTTGTTTCTGACTCTGATTTATAGACTGCAAAGTTAGGAAAATTTTCTGAGATAAGCTCATAGAAAATCTGTTTTGCGCAAGATTCGGCTTCAAAATGGCCTATGTCACACAAAAAAGTCTGCTTTCCGTAGTCGACAAAGTCGTGATAGCGGATATCGGAGCTGAGATATGCCTGAGCGCCGGCTGCTATTGCCGCAGCAATAAATTCGCCGCCCGAGCCGCCGCACAGGGCTATTGTGCCTATGTCGCCTGCCGGCCACGCTGAGCATCTTACGACGGGCGAATGGAACGCGGCCTTTACCCTGCCGATGAACTCGGCGGCCGCAAGCGGCTTATCGAACACTGCAACGACACCGAGGCCCCCCGAGGCGCTGTCGGGCGCAGGCGCCAGTACACGTGTGACACGTGCTCCGAGCATTGCCGCCATACGGTGGGAGATGCCGCCGGGAGCGCTGTCGAGCGCCGTATGCGACGAGTAGACGGTGATGCCGCCGCGGATGGCGTCGATAACGGCCTGCTGCACTATGTTGTTGCCGGGCACGATCTGTTTGAGGCCGCGAAAGAGCAGCGGGTGGTGTGCGATGACGAGGTTGCAGCCCCGGGCAGCGGCCTCGGCGATGACGTCGGGAGTGACGTCGACGCATAGCATCACGCCGGTGCAGGCAATATCGGTGGCGCCGACCTGCACGCCCGAGTTGTCCCAGGATTCCTGGAGCGACAGGGGCGCGAAGTCGGCGACAGCGTTGATTATTTGGCCGACGGTGGTCATGCCTCGGGCAGTTCTACTGCAAGGTTGAGCTCGTCGAGCTGCTTCTGATCGAGAGGCGCCGGGGCGTCGAGCATGACGTCGCGGCCCGAGTTGTTCTTGGGGAATGCGATGCAGTCGCGGATCGAGTCGAGGCCGGCGAAGAGCGATACCCAGCGGTCGAGACCATAGGCGAGTCCTCCGTGTGGGGGGGCGCCGTACTTGAAGGCATTCATCAGGAAGCCAAACTGCTCCTGTGCCTTCTCGGGAGTGAAGCCGAGTATCTCGAACATCTTGGCCTGCAACTCGGCGTTGTGGATGCGGATTGAACCGCCGCCAACCTCGACGCCGTTGATAACCATGTCGTAGGCATCGGCACGCACGGCGGCCGGGTCGGTGTCGAGCATGGGGATGTCTTCGTCCTTGGGGTGGGTGAAGGGGTGGTGCATGGCCATGAGGCGCTGCTCCTCGTCGCTCCATTCAAACATGGGGAAGTCCACTACCCACAGGCACGCGAATTTGTCCTTGTCGCGGAGTCCCAGGCGGCGTCCCATTTCGAGACGAAGCTCGCACAGCTGCTTGCGTGCGCGCATGGTGTCGTCGCCGCTGATGATGAGGATGAGGTCGCCGGCTTCGGCGCCCATCTTGTCGGCCATGGCGCGGAGCACTTCCTGCGTGTAGAATTTGTCGACCGACGACTTGACGGTGCCGTCCTCGCCCACGCGGGCATATACAAGGCCTTTGGCGCCGATCTGCGGACGCTTCACATATTCGGTGAGCTCGTCGAGCTGCTTGCGGGTATAGTGGGCCGCGCCCTTGGCAACGATGCCGCCGATATACTCGGCATTGTCGAATACGCCGAAGCCATAGCCCTTGAGGACGTCCATAAGCTCGACAAACTTCATGCCGAAGCGGAGGTCGGGCTTGTCGGAACCGTAATATTTCATCGCATCGGCCCACGACATGCGGAGGAAGGGCTCGGTGAGCTCGATGCCGCGGATTGTCTTGAACAGATGCTTGGCCATGCCTTCAAACAGCTCGATGATGTCGTTCTGCTCCACGAAGCTCATTTCGCAGTCGATCTGAGTGAATTCGGGCTGACGGTCGGCGCGAAGGTCCTCGTCGCGGAAGCATTTCACGATCTGGAAGTAGCGGTCCATGCCCGATACCATGAGAAGCTGCTTGAGGGTCTGCGGCGACTGGGGCAGCGCGTAGAACTGTCCCGGATTCATGCGCGAGGGCACCACAAAGTCGCGTGCACCCTCGGGTGTCGACCCTACGAGCATCGGGGTCTCGATCTCAAGGAAGCCCTTCGAGTCGAGGTAACGGCGCACTTCCATAGTCATGCGGTGACGCAGCTCAAGGTTGCGGCGCACGGGTGTGCGGCGCAGGTCGAGATAGCGGTAGCGCATGCGCAGGTCGTCGCCGCCGTCCGATTCGTCCTCGATTGTGAAGGGGGGCACTTCACTGGGGTTAAGGACGCGCAACTCACGGGCGATAATCTCGATATCGCCGGTGGGAAGATGCGGATTCTTGGATGTGCGCTCGGCCACGGTACCGCTTACCTGAACGACGTATTCGCGGCCAAGATGGTTGGCCGCCTCGTTGAGGGCCTCGTTGTCGGAGCTTTCAAATACGATCTGAGTGATACCGTAACGGTCGCGGAGGTCGAGGAAGGTCATGCCTCCCATTTTGCGGACTCTCTGCACCCACCCGGCGAGGGTGACTGTGCGGCCGGCATCGCCGAGGCGCAGTTCGCCACAAGTATTTGTCCTGAACATTGTATATATCAGTTAATGGATTGATGATTCGTTTTAACGGGCAAAGATACAAAAAAATCCCGAAATACGGCTGCCATATTCCGGGATTTATGATTCAGAATGCCAATTATCGGTGGTCGCCGGCGTTGATGAGGCTGCGGGCCTCGTCGGCGCGGTCGGCCGGCACCATGAGTTCGAGCGGCGCCCATGTATCGGTCATGGGGTATACCGACGATATGGTGGCGTTGTTCAGCTCCACGGGGATGCCGTTTGATTCGAGCATTCCTTTTACGATGTAGCCGTCCTCGACCGAGGAGAATGTGGCTATGATGGTCCAGTTGTCGTTCATGAGCATATGGATTATTTGTAGCGTGTCCAGCGGATGAGCTCGGCCACGGTAGGTTTCTTGCCATACATGAATATGCCCACGCGGTATATCTTGGCGGCGAGCCATATCATGCCTACGAATGATACATAAAGTATCACGAGCGATACTATCGACTGCCATACCGGAATGCCGAATGGTACACGGGCCATCATCACCATCGGCGATGTGAAGGGAATGTATGATGTCCACATAGCCAGAGCGGAATTGGGATCCTGCACCACGCTCATCGATATGATGAGAGCGAGGATAATGGGCACGATGGCTAACGATGTGAGCTGTGAGGCGTCCTGGATATTGTCGACGGCCGAGCCGATGGCCGCATATATCGAGGAGTAGAACAGATAGCCGCCGATGAGGAACAGCACCATGAAGATGAGCAGCTGGCCCATGAACGACGGGTCGGCGAGCTGTGCCACGGCCTGTATCATGGCCGGGTCGGCTGTGCCGCTCTGAGCTACCGATGTCGATAGCAGAGGCATTATCCATATGCTGCAGCCTATCAGCAACACAGCCCATATCAGAATCTGTGTCACGGCCACGGCGCCTATGCCGAGGATCTTGCCCATCATGAGGTCGGTGGGCTTGACCGACGATACGACAAGTTCGAGCACCCGGTTGTTCTTTTCTTCAATAATCGATGTCATCACCATCTGGCCGTAGAGCATGATGAACATATAGAGTATGAGCATCATGAATGTGCCGAGCAGGTAGGACAGGATCGATGAGGTGGCGGTTTCCTCCTCCTTGTCGAGACGGTAGGTCTGGAGCTGTACGTCGACGTTCACCTCATCGAGAATCTGACGCAGGTTGTCTATTTCATAGGCGCGGATGCGCTGATCCTCGATCACGTCGGACAGCTGGCCGGATATGAACTGTTCGGTCACCATCGAGGGCGAGCCGTGGGTGTACAGGGAGATGTTGCCGTCGGGTTCGGATATCACATCCTTGCCTATGACAAGTATTGCCTGATAATTGTCGTCGGCCTTGAGATCGGTGAGCGGGGTATTCACTGGGATAAAAGTGATGTCGCCCTCGTTCTGAAGACGGGGAGCCACTACGCCCGAGTCATCGATGACGGCGATCGTCTGCTCCTCAGGGCCCGACAGCGCCATGATCAGGGCCGGAGCCACCATCATGGCGAGCATGAGCAGCGGCATGAGTATGGTGGTGATGATGAAGCTCTTGCGCTTTACCCGTTCGAGGTATTCGCGCGATATTATGATTCCAAGTGCGCTTTTCATATTGCAGGGGGTGTTGTGGTTTGGTGGTTTGACTCTTCGACAGTGCGGATAAATATCTCGTCCATCGACGGGAGCAGGGGATTGAATGTGCGGATGAGCGCATTGGCGTTGGCCGTGGCGAGCACCGTGCGCGAGTCATCGGGAGCGTTGAGCGAGAAGCGCACCCGCGATATGCCGTCGCGGTCGGCGGGGATGGGTTCGATAACCTTTACGAGCGGCGTGATGGCCGATACAAGCGCCTTCTCATCGCCCTCGTATCCGAGCTCGTAGCGGTTGTCGCTGAATCGGCGGCGCAGCTCGGCCACGTTGCCGGTGAGGATGTTGTGGCTCTTGTTGATAAGGGTGATGTTGTCGCAGAGCTCCTCAACGCTGGCCATGTTGTGGGTGGAGAAGATTACGGTGGCGCCGGCGTCGCGCAGGGCGAGTATCTCGCGCTTGAGCACGTTGGCATTGATGGGGTCGAAGCCCGAAAACGGCTCGTCGAAAATGAGCAGGCGCGGATTGTGAAGAACGGTGACGATAAACTGTACTTTCTGAGCCATACCCTTGGAGAGCTCTTCCACCTTCTTGTTCCACCACGACGAGATTTCAAGCTTGTCGAACCACTCGCGCAGCGATTTCTCGGCCTGCTGCTTCGACAGACCCTTGAGGCGGGCGAAGAACAGGGCCTGATCACCGACTTTCATTTTCTTATAGAGACCGCGTTCCTCGGGCAGATAGCCGATATTCACGATGTCGGCGGCGGTGAGGTCGTGTCCGTCAAAGATCACGCGGCCCTTGTCGGGGGCTGTGATGTGGTTGATGATACGGATAAGTGTCGTCTTGCCGGCACCATTGGGGCCAAGCAGGCCGTAGACCTTGCCGCGGGGCACCTCAAGCGATACATCGTCGAGGGCCACATGGTTGGTGAAGGCCTTGCTGACATTATCAACTGTGATTATATTTTCCATTGCAATTCACTTTAGAGCTTTTTTTATTTGACGCTGTCCCGGAGAAAAAATTACAGGGTGTGGCAAAAAAAATCGCGCCTGTCCGACCGGGGCAGGCGCGTATTGGGGTTTAATCCGCCTGATCAGGGAATGATCTGATATTTGCGGAAAACTTTCTGGATCTTTTCGAGGGCTGTGGTGACGTGCTCCTTGGTGTGAGTCGCCATGAGCGAGAAACGGATCAGCGTGTCCTCGGGAGCCACGGCGGGCGATACCACGGGGTTGACAAAGATGCCTTCCTCAAGCAGATCGTGGGTGATGGCAAATGTCTTCATGTTGTCGCGTACGAACAGCGGGATGATAGGAGTGGATGTATGACCTATCTCGCAGCCCATGTTGCGGAAGCCTTCGAGAGCATAGTTGGTGACTTCCCACAGATGCTCCTGGCGCCAGGGTTCCTCGATCATGATGTCGATGGCCTTAAGGGCGGCGGCAGTCGAGGCCGGAGTGATACTGGCGGTGAAGATATACGAGCGGGAGTGGTGGCGCAGGAAGTTAGTGATTTCCTTATCGGTAGCGATGAAGCCGCCGAGCGATGCAAACGACTTGGAGAATGTACCCATTACCAGGTCTACATCGTCTGTAAGGCCGAAGTGGTTCACAACACCGCGGCCACCCTTGCCGAATACGCCGATGCCGTGGGCCTCGTCGACCATAACTGCGGCATTGTACTGCTTCGCAAGGCGTACAATTTCAGGCACATTGGCTACGTCGCCTTCCATGGAGAATACACCGTCGGTTACGATCAGCTTTATCGCGTCGGGCTTGCAGGACTGGAGCTGCTTCTCGAGCGATTCCATATCGTTGTGCTTGTATTTGAGGGTCTTGGAGAATGACAGGCGGTGGCCTTCGATAATGGAGGCGTGATCCTGCTCGTCCCATAATATATAATCGCCGCGTCCGGTCAGGCAAGATACCACGCCGAGGTTCACTTCAAAGCCGGTGGAGTAGATCATGACGTCTTCCTTGCCGATATACTCGGCGATGCGCGCCTCGAGCTGTTTGTGAATGTCGAGTGTGCCGTTAAGAAATGGAGAGCCGGCGCAGCCGGTGCCGTATTTTTTTGTAGCCTCGATGGCGGCTTCTTTGATTCGGGGATCGGAAACGAGACCTGAATAGCAATTAGAGCCGAACATCAGCACCTTCTTGCCGTTGATGATCACCTCGGGCTCCTGCTCGGATGAGATGGCACGGAAATAAGGATACACGCCGGCTGCTTTAGCCTCCTGAGGGGCTGTGTACTTTGCGAGTTTAGCTTGTAAAGGCTTCATATAATTAACGTTGCGGCCGGCACAAGTGAAAGGTGCGGCCTGAATGTGATTAAACCAGGCTGCAAATTTACAAAAAAATCGGCATATTGCTTCTCCGATTTCTGAAAAATATCGGAAAAAGCGAAAAACAGTCATGAAAAGGCTATATGGCACGGGATATGGAAAGAGTGCCGCGCCTGTCGGTCAGTCGATGACTGTGTCGCGGTGTCGCCAGCGGCTGATGCCGGTGCGCTTCGACGACAGGATGGTGCTGTGGGCCTGCTGGCGGCTCTCGGTGTGGCCGCAACAGGTGCAGCGGTAGTGCAGCAGATAGCGGTCGGTGCGCACTTGCTGGCGATAGGTGGATGTCTCCATGTCGCGGTCTATATGGGTTGTCACCGAGCGGTTGCGCTTCTCGCTGAATCCGCATGCATAAGTCACCTTGGTGTATGATTCCTCGGCTGTGCTGTTATCCTTTACCACACGGTCCACCTCGGTATCGCGCATATATGTCTTTGAGCCGAGATCATCTGTGCGTTCGTGCACGATAGTATCGATATGCCGGCACGAGGGGCAGCGGCGGTGTGGCACGTCGGTGCCGAGGAGCTCGGTCGCAAGCAGGTAGACGAATGCGGCGACCGGAAACATCAGCAGGGCAAACAGTGCGTATGCTCCCCACAATATCAGGCATATATACCAGTAATATGCCGATATGACGCCAACGACGGCAAAGAATATCTGTAATGTGCGGTCGCCCAAAGGATAGAAGATCTTGGGAAAATGCAGCAGGGCGCTCAGCAGCGCTACCGGCAGCGCGCCGAGGCAGAAGAGCCATATCAGACCGCAGATACCGTTGATGATGTAACTGCCATAGCGGAGGGCAGTCTGCAAGGCGCCGTCGCCGAATTTGTGAGGCTTGTAGAGATTGGAGCGTATGAGCCACGATGTGAGCGGCATGTCGGCTATCTTGTCGACGAAGGGCAGATAGCGCAGGGCATAGCCGTTGCGGTAGCGGATGTCATCGTATGTTGTGGCCGAGGCCTTTCCGTCAGGAGTAAAGGTTACCGACGGGCGGTAAAGATGTCCGTCGTTTGCGTCGAGGGCGTCGGCAAAAAAGGATACACGGCAGCCGCCGTCGGCTGTCGGTACACGCATTTGCATCGGTCCGAGGAGCTTCTCGCAGTTCTCGGGCGTGAGTTCGGACATCATTGCCTCGAGGGCACCCTTGGTGATGAGGCGTTGGCGTGGTTCGCTGTCAAACTGCATGTCGGCTGCTTCGTCGAATACCGGCAGGAAGTTGGTGGGTCGCAGTGATTCTACCTTTGTGCCGTCCTCAAGGACGCCTTCATAATCCTTTATTTCGCCGCTGTCATAGAATGTGGCCTTGGTCACCTTGACGGTCTTGCCCTTGGCAGGTCCGTATTTGGGTATTACGGGAATATCAATCTGATCGGGGCGCAGGAAAGCGCGTGTGCCGTCCTCGGTAACGACAAGGTATTTCAGGAACAGGCCGTCGCCCGAATATCCGGCCAGACGCACCTGTGTGCCGGCGGCGACAGGAATCTCTACCTTGTCGTCTTCGGCAAATTCAGCGCTCATGCGTGTCGATGCCGGTATTGTGAATGTCTCGTCGCTGAGTTTGATGCGGTCGGTGGGCAGTAATGCGCCTGCAAGCATCACGCAAAAAAGTACGAGGAAGAGTATTGTCTCGAAGTTTAGTACTCGGGAGAGTTTCATGGTAATGGTTTAAATAGTTGATATATGTGGCACAAAGATAATAAATAGCGACATGTCTTGCAAATACCGGGACCAAAAAATGTAAAAAGCGCAGGTCCCGGCGGGAAAAACGTCGGGACCTGCGCTGATAAGACGTGTTGGGGATGATTACTTCACCTTTGCGGCGAGTTCGGCGCCGGCCTTGAATTTGATAGTCTTGCGGGCGGCGATTGTGATCTGTTCCTTAGTGCGGGGGTTTATGCCGGTGCGTTCACCTTTTTCAGCCACAGCGAAAGTGCCGAAACCGAGGAGGGCTACTTTGTCGTTGTTAACGAGTGCGTCGGCGATGGCTTCGAGAGCTGCATCGACTGCTTCCTTGGCCTGAGCCTTGGTAAGGGATGCCTTAGCGGCAACTGCATTTACAAGTTCTGTCTTGTTCATAATATAGCAGATTGTTATTAAATAGATATCTTGCGCAAATATAAGCCATATAATCGAGAAATGCTAAGAAAAAATAAAAAAAATCTGACTTTTGGTCAAAAAAAGTCAAAAAAGTCCGAATTCAGTCGTTTTTACAGCATATTTCGACCTGCCGTCGCACAGATTCCTCATGGATCGCGCTTAAAATCACCCGCAGGAAATCGGGGTTTAGCCCGAGGTCGGTGCCGAATCGGGTGCGTGTCTCGATCATCGACCGGTAGCGTTGCGGCTGCACGGCCGAGAGCGAGTGAAGCTGCTTGTAGCGGCCGATTTCATCGGTTAGCTGCATGCGCCGGGCCAGGGTCTCGAGGAGCGATTCGTCTATCCGGTCGATCTGGAGGCGCATTGCTTCCAGCTCAGTGTCGGGCATAGCCCGGTTGCTCGCCGGGAGCGACTTTATCATTTCGATGAGCTGTGCCGGCGTGAGCTGTTGAGCGGCATCGCTGAGTGCCTCGTCGGGACAGCAGTGGCACTCGACAATCAGACCGTCGAAGTGCATGGCCATAGCCTTGCGGGCCACTTGCTCAACGAGATCTCGCCGGCCGGCTATGTGGCTGGGGTCGCAGAGCAGGGTGAGTCCCGGCAGTCGGCGTCGCAGTTCAAAGGGTATAGCCCAGTGGGGGGTGTTACGGTAGAGATTTTCTCCGTAGGTGGTGAACCCGCGATGGACTGCCCCGAGGCGTGTTATTCCGGCTTCGCGTATGCGCTGCATGGCGCCTATCCACAGATTGATGTCGGGGCTGACGGGATTCTTGACGATTATAGCTGGTGGATTGCTGAGTCCGGCCAGGGCATCGGCAACTTCCTGTACGGCAAATGGATTGGCCGACGTGCGGGCACCGATCCACAGGATGTCGACACCCGATGCCGCGGCGGCCTTCACATGCGCCGGTGTGGCGACTTCGGTAGCGGTTGCCATGCCGGTAGCGGCCTTTACATCGGCCAGCCAGTCGAGACCCGGCAGCCCGACGCCTTCAAATCCGCCGGGCAGAGTGCGGGGCTTCCACACGCCTGCGCGGAATATATTTATGCCGCCCTCGGCAAGGGCGCGGGCGGTATCAAGCATCTGGCGGCGCGACTCGGCACTGCACGGGCCGGCCATTATGGCAGGGCTGCCGCAGTCGGAGGGCAGGGGATTTGTTATGTCGTCGAGCGAGTTCATTCGGCTGCAAAGTTAGCAAAAATCGGTGGTGCTTACAAGGCCTTTTCGGCCGTGATGCCTATGCCGAACAGGGCAAAATCGAATATTGCCGGGTCGTCGGGTCGCAGCGGTCGCAGGGTATCGGTGAGTTCGACGACAGCACGGCGGTCATTCGAGCGGCGGTTCAGTATGCCGAGGGCACGCGATGTGTTGCCTACATGGACATCGAGGGGAATGTAGAGCTGCGAGGGCTTGATGGCCTTCCATACACCCATGTCAACAATGCCGTCGTCGCGCACCAGCCAGCGCAGTGCCATGTTGAAGCGCTTGAGAGCCGACTTGTCGAGGTCGAGCGGCAGGCAGCGGCAGTCGCTGGCGCCGTCGTTGGCGATGGAGAGTGCGACGTTTATTGCCCGGGCAAGATCCCAGGCCGGAAAGCGGCTTTCGCCGACCCTGTGCGAGGCTGCGAAGTCTTCGAGTGTACCGTATTTACTATATATATAATGTAAGCCGCGCAGATAGTGGCGCAGATTGCGGTTGAAGAATGTGCGGTGGATATTGCCGTCGGGGAGTTCCTCATATCCTTCATCCATCACATAGTTGTATGGCTGCCAGTCCATGAGGCCGAACATCTTGCCGGCGCTGCGGCATATCATGGTGCGGTTGCCCCAGGCGATTGTCGACGCGAGCAGGGCGGCGATCTCGATGTCGCGCTTGTCGGTGAACATGCGCGGAAACTGTACCGGATCGTGGGCGATAAAGTCGGGGTGATTAAAACGTGTGGCCTGTGCAATCAGCAGTTGTGCGGTGTCGTCGGTCATTCTTTGCAGGTTATCAGATATTTGTTATTGTCGTTGCCCGAGATGGCAAAGAGACGCCGCGGGCCGTCCTTTACGCCGAGTTTGCCGCGAAGGGCATCGGCGCTGATGTCGAAGTTGCGGGTGGTGACGCTCACGCGCGGGTATCGCGAGGCATAGCGCTTGATATGTTTTGACATATATGGCAATACCTCTTCCACCTCGTATGCGCGGCCGGGGAAGGCGTCGGGCATTGTATGGCCATACCACAGCTGTGTGTTGGCCGATGGCTTGCGCAGGCCGTAGCGCGCTGCGAGCAGGCGGAACGGTGCCGCCTTCATCACTGCGGGGTAGGGGTCGAGGATATAGTCGCCCGAAGCGGGTATGCCGTATGATACCGGCGCGGCAGCTTCCTCGCTGCGGGTGAAGGTAAAGTGCGAGTCGACGTCGCGGCCGAGTGTCACAGCCTCGATGCTTGGTTCATGATATGTGGCAAGACCAAATTCGCATTCCACATCGAGTTCCTTGCATTCGGTGGGCGTACCGAGTACGATTACTTTTACGGCCTCGGGAAGCAGCGACAGCGTGTGAGCAATGTCGAGCATGGGCGATGCCTTGATTATCAACCGCTTTGTGACAGTACGCAGCAAGGGCAGCATGTCGATGACATCGGGCTCACAGTGGTCGAGCGCATATACGCGGCCACCGGCACTGTCGCGGCGGGCGGGATCGATAAACATGCAGTCGAAACGCATGCCTTCGCGTGCCCATACATCAAGCAGCGTACGGCAATCCTCGCACGCCACCTCCAGATTGTCGATATTGCGCGCATTATGACGCAGGGCGTCGGCCACAGCCTCATCGCGTTCCACAGCAACCACATACCCCTGTGTGCCTGCGTGACGCGCCATCGCCATGGCATCGATACCGAGGCCGGCGGTGAGGTCGGCCACGCGCCATCCGCTCTGCAGCATCGAGGTATGGAATCGTGCCAGCCGACACGATGTAGATTGTTCGCCCGACAGGGCGGTGGGAAATATGAACTGCGGGTCGGCCTCAAGAGCCTTACCGAGCTTGTCGGCATACTTGCGGCGACACTCTATCTGAAGGATTTCGGCGGCTCGGTCGCGGCCGTATTTCAAGCGCAGGCGGGCAGGGTCGTCACCGGCATGGGTGTCGATCCATTGGAAAAAGTCGGGGCTGTAATTATAATCCATGCAATGGAAACGCGCCCGCGAATGTATGGTTCACGGGCGCGTCATTATAATGGGTTGAGGTGATTATTCGCCCTTGATGGCAGCGATGCCGGGGAGCACCTTGCCCTCGATGGCTTCGAGGAGGGCGCCGCCGCCGGTCGATACGTACGATACCTCGTCGGCAAGACCGAACTTGTTGACGCAGGCTACAGAGTCGCCACCGCCTACCAGCGAGAAGGCACCGTTCTTGGTAGCTTCAACCACAGCGTCGGCAATGGCGCGCGAGCCGGCGGTGAAGTTGTCGAACTCAAATACGCCGGCGGGGCCGTTCCACAGGATAGTCTTCGACGAGCGGATTACCTCGGCGAACTTCTCGCGTGTTTCGGGGCCTGCATCAAGGCCTTCCCATCCGTCGGGAATATCCATAGCCGAGCAGATCTGGGTGTGGGCGTCGTTAGAGAATGCGTCGGCGGCCACACAGTCGGTGCCGAGCACGAGGTTTACACCCTTCTCCTGAGCCTTTTTCATGATGTCGAGAGCGAGGTCGAGCTTGTCGTTCTCGCAGATCGAGTTGCCTACGTGGCCGCCCTGAGCCTTGGCGAAGGTGTAGGTCATGCCACCGCATAGGATGAGGTTGTCAACCTTGTCCATGAGATTCTCGATGATGCCGATCTTGGTCGACACCTTTGAGCCGCCCATGATGGCGGTGAAGGGGCGCTTGATGTTGTTGAGCACGTTGTCGACAGCCTTCACTTCCTTCTCCATGAGGTAGCCGAGCATCTTGTGTTCGTTGTCGAAGAAGTCGGCCACGACAGCGGTGGATGCATGACGGCGGTGTGCGGTGCCGAAGGCGTCGTTCACGTATACATCGGCATACGAGGCGAGGTGCTTGGCAAAGTCCTTCTGGCGGGCTTTCATTTCTTTCTTGGCAGCGTCATAGCCGGGGTCTTCCTTGTCGATGCCTACGGGCTTGCCCTCTTCCTCGGGGTGGAAGCGCAGGTTCTCGAGCAGGAGTGCCTGACCGGGCTTGAGGTCGGCTGCCATGGCGTCGGCGGTGGCGCAGTCTTCGGCAAAAGCTACATCGGTGCCGAGAGCCTTGGCCACGGCATCCTTGATCTGCGACAGCGAGTACTTAGGGTTGACCTTGCCTTTGGGTTTGCCCATGTGCGACATGATGATGAGCGAGCCGCCGTCGTTGAGGATTTTCTTGAGGGTGGGGAGGGCACCGCGGATGCGGGTGTCGTCGGTGATGTGGCCGTTCTCGTCCAGGGGTACGTTGAAGTCAACGCGTACGAGAGCCTTTTTGCCGGCGAAATTGAAAGAATCGATATTTGCCATTTGGTTATATGTTAATGAGTTGTGAATTCAAACAAATAAGCTGGATTTATTGCCGCAAAATTACGGAAAATTTTCGACAATTTAGAGTTTTTATGGCAAAAAAATCACCAGTGCATCAGCGTTCGGGATAGCGGCTGAGGATTGCCTGCATCTGGGCGGCGAGGTCGGCGGCCTTGGCGCGGGCGGCTTCGGCAAAGTCGTCGCCTGCCGAGGCGTGAATGATGCCGCGCGATGAGTTGACAAGCAGGCCCACCTCGTCGATCATGCCGAAGCGGCATACCTCTTCGAGGCTGCCGCCCTGGGCACCGACACCGGGCACGAGGAAGAACGAGCGCGGAGCCAGCTTGCGCACGTCGGCTATGAGTTCGCCGCGGGTGGCGCCGACAACAAACATCATGTTGACGGGCGACCCCCACTTCTGGGCGCGCTTAACCACGCGCTCGAATACGCGGGCGCCGTTGACATCGGGTATCATCTGAAAGTCTTCCGAGCCTTTGTTGGAGGTAAGCGCAAGTACGATGGCCCATTTGTCCTCAAAGCCCAGGAAGGGAGTAACGGAGTCCTCGCCCATGTATGGCGCAACGGTGACGGCGTCGACGCCGGCGCGCTCGAAGAAGGCCTTGGCATACATGCGGGCGGTGTTGCCGATGTCGCCGCGCTTGGCGTCGGCGATGATAAACTGGTCGGGATAATTCTCGCGGATATAGGCGCAGGTGGCCTCGAAGGCACGCATGCCGTCGGGGCCGAGAGTCTCGTAGAATGCGAGGTTGGGCTTGTATGCCACGGCATACCGGGCGGTGGCGTCGATGATGGCCTTGTTGAACTCTATAATGCCGTCGGCGCCCCTGGCGGCGAGTGCCGGTGGCATCTTGGCGGGATCAGGGTCGAGGCCTACGCATAGGAATGAACCCTTGCGCATGATATTCTCTACAAGTTCGGTACGTTTCATTGTGATATGTTGAATTCTGTGAATAATAATCCTGATATGCTGAAATACTGTATCTTACCCGAGTCGGCATACTCGGCGCTGTCGTAGCGGCACGTCACCGACGTAGGCACAAACATGGCATCGCCCTTTGGCCGGTCGGTGAGGGGTATGCGCATCCGATGCAGCGCGGCTCCGTTTGTGCGGTTGCACAAACGGCGGATGTCGAGAGCGAGGGTGAGGCTGTCGGTGAGCGGTGCCTCGTAGTAGAGCGGGTTGTCGACGCGGAAGTTGCGCTGTGTGAAGGATTGCCGCGATACATAAGTGTACCCCTCGGGTATACTGATGGATTCCTTTGCCTCGAAGTCGTATTCGACAAGCGGGCTTACCGCTTCTATGTCGATGACATCGGTGTCAAACAGTTCGTCGGTCTCCCACGAGGATGTCCTGACGGGAAAACTGACGATAGTGGCGGTGTAGGAATGATCTCTGTGGTCGTCGATATATTCGAGCCGCGATGACAGCAAGGCCCAGTCCGAGTCGGGAAGTTTGTCGCGCAAGGCGGCCACCTGCCCGCGGTCGAGAGGAAAAGCTGTGGCGCCTGCCCTTGTGAACGCATCCATGACACGGCTCTGCATATAGCTGTATGTGAGGCTTGTGTAGTTGACTCCCGGTATTATCGATACGGCCACGAAGAGCAGGGCAAATGACATCGGTACCCAAGAAAAGCGCCGGTTGCGGATCACGATCAGATATATCATTGCACCATAGGCCCACAGGTTGAACGTGAGCACATACAGGCGGCTTACGGTGATGCCGTACTCGCCGATGCGGTAGAGCACCGACACGCTCATCAGCACGAGCAGAGGCAGCATGGCTATGGGAAGTGCGCGGCGGATGCGCGGTATGACCGGGTCGTCGTCGGTGCGCTCAAGCAGGAATATCAGCAGCAGGCACACGGCTGTGAAGCCTGTGACGGGGTAAACCACCATGCCCACCGGCAGCGTGAAGGTGAAGAGAATCTTGAGCCCGTATGCATACAGTATCCCCATATATATGAGCGCAAGCGGCATAAGCAGGAACTTGATGAGGCCGCGCTCGAAGCGCGACAGCGTGTGGGCGCCAGTCGCGGCATCAATATTATGTACCGGCGGTATACGCCCCATGAATATCGTGAGAGGCACAAACAGGGCGAAGATTATGCCCAGCGTGGGCATCAGCTTCCATGTATGCACGCCGAACAGCAGATCGACAGTGCCATATATCAATGCTGCCGCGAGCCACATGGCCAGCGATATTATGGCTGTAGTTATAAGATTGGTAATCTGGACGTAACTGTAATACCATGCAGCGGCGCCGCGCCTGCGGTCGGACACAAACAGCAGTGCCACAGTCAGAGCTGTCACGACCGATATGTGCGATATCCACCCCGCCATACCAAGAGCGGAGCCATGCATGAGCAGGAATATGAAGTCGGTGGCAAGGAGGGCGTTGGCGCCTCCCTGTATGGGCCGTGACAGACGGGGCTTACCGGCAAAACTTGTCCACAGCGGGATGTCGAGCGACAACAGCAGCCCGGCAGTGAGGCAGTATGAGAAGGCGATGCACACGTTGTCGTCCGGCTGATTGTCGAGCCATGTGAGGATCAGCAGCCACAGGCACAGGGCGACAAGGTAGGCAAAGCCCATCGGGAACCGCGTTACGGCACGTGTGCCGTCGGCGATAAGCGTCTGCAGCGACATGCGCTTGCGGGGCGACGGCTGCGGGGAAGAGGCGAGAGGTTTATCCATAATAGCTTAGAATTCGGCCGCCTTGAGGCGTTCGGCATTTTCGGTGGAACTCAAGGCGAAAAGTATCTCGTCGAGATCGCCGCCGAGCACTGCCGCGAGGTTGTGAGTGGTGAAGTTGATACGGTGGTCGGTTACACGCCCTTGCGGGAAGTTGTAGGTGCGTATCTTGGCCGAACGGTCGCCGGTCGATACGAGGGTGCGGCGTCGCGAGGCTATATCGTCGATATACTTCTGATGCTCCTTGTCGAATATGAATGTGCGCAGTCGGCTGAGGGCGCGCTCTTTGTTCTTGGGCTGGTCGCGGGTCTCGGTGCATTCGATGAGTATTTCCTCCTCGACACCGGTATTCGGGTTCTTCCACTTGTAGCGCAGACGCACGCCCGACTCCACCTTGTTGACGTTCTGGCCGCCGGCGCCGCCCGAGCGGAATGTGTCCCACTTGATCTCTCCCTCGTTGATCTCGACATCGAAGGGCTCGGCCTCGGGCAGGACGGCCACCGTGGCGGCGGAGGTGTGTATGCGGCCCTGGGTCTCCGTGGCCGGTACGCGCTGTACGCGGTGCACTCCGCTCTCGTATTTGAGTATGCCGTATACGCCGTCGCCGCTTATGCTCATCACAATCTCTTTGTAGCCGCCCGATGCTCCCTCGCTCACCGAAGTGACGGCCACCTGCCAGCCCTTGGCCTCGCAGAAGCGGGTATACATGCGGGCGAGGTCGCCGGCAAAGAGGGCAGCCTCATCACCGCCGGTGCCGGCACGGATCTCGAGGATGGCGTTCTTGTCGTCCTCGGGGTCGGCGGGAACGAGAAACAGCTTGATGTCCTCGCACAGAGCGTCGACAGCGACAATAGCGCGGTCGAGGGCCGCGTGTGCCTCGGCCGCTGCAGCCGGGTCGGATTCATCGGCCATCACCTCACGGTAGAAGGCGATATTGTCGGCCTGTTCGTCGTATGCAGACATAAGGCGGTCGAGATCGCGCAGATGCTTGTACTCCTTGGTGAGTTTCACGAAGCGCTGCTGATCGGCCATTACATCGGGGTCTCCGAGCAGAGTCTCGATTTCGCGAAACCGGTTGATATGGGCCTGTATGCGTGGAAGTAAGGATTCGTCTAACATTGATGGTCTGCGTTTATTGTGCAAAGGTACGAAAAAATGTTAAACCAAACTAAGCGCAGCAGTGTTATTATATCGTAAAACCAAACTTGTAAAATCTGTAAAAACTACTTTAAGGATGAAAAGAATTATCTTCGCACTGCTCGCAGTGCTCGGTCTTGCAGGTGCCGCACAGGCACAGAAAGCCATATTGTATGCAGGCTATGGCGGCTATACACAGATGGATGCGTGTGACATGCACGACGGCGGCAAGGTGAATACGGCATGGGGCGCAGTGACAGCCGGTGTAAACTTTCAGATTGCGCCCAAGCTGCAGATCGGCCCCTCGTATACATTCTCGTCGAGCTCATACAAGCACAGCGACACCAATATCTACTATCATGTGATAATGCTCAACGGCCGGTATGACTATTACCGCAACAGCATCGTTACTCTCTATGGTCACCTTGGTGTCGGTGTGGATATCTCGCATATCTCGGGCGACTGGGGCAGTGAGAATAAGGGCTACTTCGCTATTCAGGCATCACCGCTCGGCGCCGATGCAGCCATCAGCCGTAATGCTTCGATGTTTGCCGAACTCGGCTTCGGAGCACAGGGTCTGCTGCAGGTTGGTTTCAGATTAAGGCTGTAACAGCAGTAACGGAATAAGCGCAGACAGCCGCGGTGGAATTTTCCACCGCGGCTGTCTGCGTCAAACGATAGGGCTAAGCCTTACTTGGATGCGATAGAATCGCTTACAGTGAGGCGTGCGCGGCCTTTGGCGCGGCGACGGGCCAGAACCTTGCGGCCGTCGGGAGTAGACATGCGTTCACGGAAACCGTGCTTGTTCACACGCTTGCGGTTTGAGGGTTGGAATGTTCTTTTCATTGCCGTATGATGATTTTATGATTTATTCAACAATTCGAGGGGCAAAGGTAGGTAAAATTTCTGAATTGTGCAAATTTTTTGCGGCCCCATATCCGATTTTATATCTGCGGAGTGTGCAGTTTGGCTGTGGCACGGAGGAATTTGCGGAGGGACGAGATAAGTTCCTGTGTTTCCTGCAAGGTGTTGAGGTAGACATACAGCACCGACATTGTCCCGGGATCGCCGTCGCGCAGGTTGTCGTGGAGAGTATGCACAGTAGCCGAGATGTTGTCCTTGAGTTCGTCGCAGCGGTGGCGCAGCATCGGTACTGTATCTATCGCGCCGGTATCAAGCACGTCAAGTGTGTCGTTGAACAGGATGCGTGTGCGCGAGCGTATCTCATCGAAATCGCCGCGCAGACGCTGAGGCAGCGGCAGGAAGTTGTTGTCGACGTGTTCGAGGCATACCTCGTCGATACGGCGCAGATTGTAGAGAATGCTCATACAGCAGTTGTTGGCCAGGTGAAACCACGCGCTCTTTTCGATGGCTATTTCGCGGCTTACGTGGCGCAGGCACAGGGTTTCCTTACGGCGGGCGTTCTTCAGCACATCTTTATGGCGCGAGAGAGAGCTTTCGGCTTTCGACAGGGCACGCGCGTTGTCATCGGCAAATGCGGCTGTTACCTGATCATAGCTTTCGGCTGCAAAAGCAATAAATTTACTGTGTTGCTGCGTAATATAGAGTAACAGCATGTCCCAGGCCCGGGCTTTGTCATCTGTATCGAGAATGCCGCGGAAGAGGGCGTCCTCATTGTTGTCGGACTGTTGCTCCTTGAAGCGGCGGTTGCTGCGGATGATAAACACGACAGTGAGTATAGCCAGAGCAATCATCACCCACTGGCCTCCATAATGCATGGCGGCGACTATGATGCCGGCGCCGATAAAGGCTACGCCGGCGGTGACAAACCATCCGCCGATTACCGATATGACGCCTGTGATGCGGAATACGGCGCTCTCGCGGCCCCACGCACGGTCGGCGAGCGATGTGCCCATGGCCACCATGAATGTGACGAATGTGGTGGACAGCGGCAGCTTGAGTGATGTGCCGGCGGCTATCAGCGCGCCGGCGAGCACAAGGTTTACCGAGCCGCGCACAAGGTCAAAGGCCGCGCCATGCTCAAGTATGGCCTCGTCGGCGTTGAATCGCCGGGCCAGTGCTCTGCGCACCGGCAGTGGGGTGATGTCGCGCATGCGGCTGATGACAGATAGAGACCAACGTACAAGCCGGCGGGCGATGCGCGAGGAGCCGAACATCTCGTCGCCGCTGCGGCTCGATGACAGACCGATGGACGTCTTGGTAACGTTACGGGCCTTCTTGGAAGTGGCCAGCGATACCACCATTATGGCGCCGGCGCCAATGAGAAACCATGCCGGAGTGTCGGCCGGACCGTTGAGCGCGTCCATCATGTGAGTGGAAGCATCGCCGCTTCCCGAGGCGACGAAATCGGTGTATGAGGCAAGTCCGCTCAGTGGTACTCCGATGAAGTTGACAAGATCATTGCCGGCAAAGGCCATCGCAAGTGCGAATGTACCGAGCAGTACAATCACCTTAAGCACATTTATTCCCAATGCGTGAAGCAGCTGCATCAGCAGGGTGAAGAACACGAAACAGCCGGCGATAATGACGCCGGTGTGAGCAGCAATCCACGCCTTGATTTCGGGCGTCATGAACACAAGTTCTTTGGCGCCCTTGATCATTAGGAAATATACTATGGCAGTGGCGCAGATGCCTCCGAACAGGCCGATTTTCCATTTTAGGCGGCTGCGATAGTTGAATGAGAATATCAGCCTCGCCAGAAACTGGACCACCGTGCCGAACACAAACGCAATGGCGACTGACAGGAAGATGCCGAGGATCACCGACAGCGCCTTGCCTGTATTGAGCAACTCGTGGAAGCCGAGTTCGCTGCCGCCGGCCATCTTGATGAGGGCTACTACAAATGTGGCGCCGAGAAGCTCGAAAACCATCGACACTGTGGTGGATGTAGGCATGCCGAGATTGTTGAAGATATCAAGCAGTATCACATCGGTGACCATCACGGCCATGAATATACATATAAGGTCGTAGAACGAAAAGTTCTCGGGCCGGAATATGCCGTGGCGTGCTATGTCCATCATGCCGTTGCTCATCGCGGCTCCGAGGAATACACCTATCGACGCTACAATAATTACACGCTTGAATGTTGCCGCACCCGAGCCTATGGCCGAATTGAGAAAATTGACAGCATCATTGCTCACTCCGACCGACAGGTCGAATATCGCGAGCATAAACAGGAAAATTACAACGCAGAGAAAAATTATGTCCATTATTCACAATGTATGATTACAGTGCAAAGTAATGGACAAATTGTTTCATTATTGTTGCAAAAGTTTTAAATACTCATTTTATTTTTAGTGTGATTGTGAATATAAGGCCGCCTTCTGGGCTGCGGCGCACGTCGACCGTGCCGCCATGCATCAGTATCACATTCTTGACGATGGCGAGGCCGAGACCGGTACCTCCGGCCGCACGCGAGCGGCCTTTGTCTACGCGATAGAAACGCTCGAACAGTCGCGGCAAGTGCTCGTCGGCCACGCCGTAGCCGTTGTCGGCGACGGTCATAATATATGCGGACGGCGTTTGCCGGGCAGACAGAGATATGAGTGATGCCCCGCTGTATGCTACGGCATTGTCGATAAGGTTGCGGAATACCGAGGCCAGCAGATCGTAGTTGCCCGTGAAAGGCAGGTCGCCGGTGATATGGTTGTCGATGGCTATGCTGCGGGCTGTTGCAAGAGGTGTGGTGTCGCTCACTACGTCGGCCACGATGTCAGCAAGGTTCACCGGACTGCGGGTGATGGCTGTGTCGCCGTCGTCGAGGCGTGTGATTAGCGACACGTCGGTGAGCAGGCGCTGAAGGCGTTCGGTGTTGGAATAGCATCGCTCAAGAAACTCGTGCCGCTTGTCGGGCGCCATGTTCTCGTGTTCAAGCATTGTCTCAAGGCATACGGCTATCGCGGCCACCGGTGTCTTGAGCTCATGGTTTATATTATTGGTGAGTTGTTTCTTGATGCGTTCTTTCTCTTTCTGCTCATGCAGGGCGGCGCGGTGCTCGCGGTCGCGCGAGGTGAGAGCCTGCTGCAGGCGCGCGTACAGGCGTACGATGTTGTTGGATATATCGCCGAGTTCGTCGTGGGGGAATGGAGCGATGTCGATAATGCGTTCGCCACGTTCGGCCCGGGCGGCAAAGTCGTTTAGACGTGATAGATGCTGTCCGAGGCGTCGTGTGGCAAAGAATCCGATTATGCAGAATATCAGTGCCACAGCGCCCATTACCCATAAGAAGCCATAGTCGGCCCTGAGCATTGAGTATAGCGATACGGAGTATGGGACGGCGGTCCGCACGATTGTTCCGTCAGGAGCGAGCGTTGCCGAGTAGAAATATGTGGAGCCGGTGCTGGCGCTGTGACGGCGTACCGAGCAGGCATGTCCGCGGTTGATCGCGCCCCTGATTTCGTATCGGTCGAGGTGTGAACCGCCGGGCAGTGAATCGAGCGAATTGTCGAAAATCACCATCCCGGCAGTGTCTATTACACTGATGCGGAGGTCGTCGTAGGGCGATACCGCTTTCAGATTCAAGGTGGCCGGCGGATTACCCTCGTCGAGCTCGGTGATTATATAGCGGTTGATGAGCTGGAGGCGTCCGTCAAGTTCCTCGGCCTTGAACTGCTTCTCGCGGTTGTACTGATAGGCTGTGAAGCAGGTGACGAGCAGCAGAGAGTATACGAGCAGCCATGCGAATAGCCGCCTGGGATACGAAAGTTTATTCCATGAAGCCATAGCCGTAGCCTGTTCTGGTTACGATATGCCTGCCATACGGGCCTATCTTGTTGCGGATACGTGTTATGTTCACGTCAACCACGCGGTCGAGCACCACGACCTCATCGGGCCATATCTCGCTGAGAATCTGTTCGCGCGTGAATATATGGCCGGGATGCGACAGCAGCATCAGCAATATCTCGAATTCCTTGCGCGGCATCTTTACTTCAACGCCGTCGACGATGCATGACTTGTTGCGCGGCAGCACGGTCAGACCTTTGAATGTGATTGATTCGTCGGACTGTGTGGCGGAGCCGGCAGTACGCCGTAAAACGGTGCGTATGCGGGCCAGCACATTGCGCAGGGTGTAAGGCTTGGTAATATAGTCGTCGGCGCCGAGTTCCAGACCATGCACCATGTCATCTTCCGAATCTTTGGCCGTGCAGAATATCACAGGCACCGATGCCGTGGCGGGATTGGCCTTGAGAATGCGGGCGAGCTGCGTACCTGAGATTTCGTCCATCATGATGTCGAGAAGGAACAGACTGTATGATGTAAGGTCGAGTGCGAGTGCTTCTTCGGCACTGTATGCCACATCGGCTTCGTAGCCTGCTACCTCGAGATTGAAGCGTAGCGCCTCGCACAAGGTGGGTTCGTCATCGACGATAAGAATCTTATGTTTCATTCGGCAAATTTAATTTTAAAACACAAGAATAAAAACACCCGGCAGTAAAGTTTAACAAAAACTTAATATCATCGCGACAGCGACAGGTTCATACTCAGCCCATAGGAAGTGTTGGTGGTTGGATATGCCGAGGTGGTGACGATGGGGCTGTTGACCTGATGGTCGAAGTATGCGGCGACGGTGACGCGCTTCGACAGCACATACGAGGCATTGAAAGTGATGCCCAGTGTATTGGTGCCGGATGTCGGCTGAGTGTAGCCGGTTTCGATACGTCGTATCAACGCCTGATTGTGGTTGAGCGATACCTCGGCGTTGAGGGTGAGGTCGTTGGATATGCCTTGCTGTGAACCTTTCATTTTCAGAACGGTATTGAAGCCCACGATCTTGTAGCCTGCGCCGAACTTTATGCTGCGGGTCGATGCCTCCACTACCTGTGCGGCCGAGGTGTTGAGCGTGAGGGTGCGCTGGTCGCGGTATTCGGCGTTGAACTGCAGGTCGTTCTTGAGAGTGACGTTGAGGCCGATTAGCGGTGCGAAGCGCTCGGTGATGGCCACCGATGATATATTAAATGGCGAGGACGGGATGGGATTGCCCGACAGCTCGTCGAGAGTGAAGCCGAGATCGCCGCCTTTGCCGGCGCTTACCCAGTTGAGGTAGGAGGAGTATGAGCCCACCGAGTAGGTACACTGATAGGCGTGCGACAGGGTGAAGGTCTTGAATATGTCGCGCAGATTGCCGAGGTTGATGAGGCCGTCGTAGGTTATGCGCCAGTTGGGGAGTACCGATTTGAACGAGGGGAATGGGGTGAGCCACTGCGAAGCAGGCTTAGCGCCCGTATAGGCGGCCACAAACGCCGGAATCAGCACATCGGACGATGTGGCGCTGACGGCACCGATCTCGGGGTCGAACGGCAGGCCCGCCTGCGGCATGGATGCCAGGAAGCCTTCGCGCGGATACTCGATGCCGGCATACATACCTTCGACGCGCTGACGCATCACCGGTATATAGTCGAGGAAATTGTTAAATGCCTTTGAGTTGTAGCCGTCGGCGGCGTTGGACGATTTCAGTGCCGTGCCGATCGCGCACGATGTGATTGTGAATGACCCCGAGTAGGATGTGGGCATACCTGCATACATGAACTGTGTCTGTGTGGAGCGGTTGTCGGCGCGGTTGAAGGTGAGCTGTATCTTCAGTCCCTTGGCTACCTCGAGGTTGGCCTCGATGTTAAGCTCGTTGGCGCGCGAGTAGATGGCCGGCGATGTCTGTCCGTCGTCGGTCATGAGCCATCCGCGCTCGAGAGCCTTGTTGAGGAAGCTTTCGCCCTCGAATCCGAATGCGAATCCGAGCCCCGGCGACATTGGTCCGTAGCTGCGCGACTGACCGAAGATATTGCCTACATCGGGGATGAACAGAGGCAGATTCATGGTGCGGGTATTGCGGTAGCGTACCGAGATGTTGCGAGGCGACAGGGCGAAGCGCAGGGCATACTGGCCGATTTCCTTCCATATATTCTTGTCCTCGTTGAGGTTTTCGGTAATGGTGAATTTCAACGTTTTGTCTCCTTTGGTGAGGACTTCCACGGAGTTCTGGTCAACGACACGAGTCTGCACAGTCTGCGGCGTGCCGTCGGGCAGGGCAGCGGATACCTTGACTTTCTTGGTGCGCAGATTATGCTTGATTATCAACTCGGTTGAGTCGGATGGCAGTTTGTATGAGCGCTCGAATTTCTTGGGCTTGCGCTTGTTGGTGTTGGCAGGCTTGCGAGTATTGGCAAAGCGCTTGGTAACCTCCTTGAAAACAGGTATCTTGTTGTAGAAAGTCTCGAAGTTGATGCGTCCGTCGGCATTCCATGCGGCCTGATTGGCAATGGTGTTGCCGAGGTCGACACCGTCGACAGTGGCGCCGCGGTCCCACCGATAAGTGGCATTGTAGGTGAGATTGCCGGTAAGGAAGTCGATGGCCGGTATGCGCGAGAACGGCGCCTTGTACTGGGCGGTGAACGACTGGTTGTAGCTCCACGGAGTGCCCATCGACAGTATCGACTGCCATACGGTATCTTTCCACTCGCGGTATTTGTCGGGGAAGAGCCGCTTGTTCACCGCGCCGACAGTTTCCTCGATGCGGGCTGATGTGTTGGAGTTGAAACTTAGCGATATGCTCTTGGTCAGATTCCACGACAGGGCCAGCTGACGGTCCCACAGGAAGTTTTTAGATACTGATACAGGCAACTGGAACATTACGTCGGTCTCCGAACGGGTCTGCTGCTCGTAGTAATATCGGCTCATATTGGTGAGGAACGATATGTTGTTGGGAAGCCACTGCAGTTCCCAGTCTTTGAAGAATTTGAGATTCTTGTTCTTGGACTTGATGAAGCTGAATGGCTTGAACGGCTTGATGAACGGCGAGTAGTTGTAGGCCAGCGAACCACGGTAGTCGTTGGTATACTCATATTCGGTGGTGGGATCGGTCTTGGTCTGCTTTGTGAAGGAGAAGTTCACGGTGAAATTGGCCGGATCCCAGGGCATGGGATTCTTGCTCTGCACATCAAATTTAAGGCCCGATATGGAGAAGTTCTGAATGGTAGTCTTGTCGACGGCGTAGGCATTGATCGAGTCGCGCTCTTGCTTGGTTTCCACATTGTCGAGAGCGTCCTTGAGCAATACATCCTGATCAAGGGGATTGTATTTGGGCGATGTCTTCTCCTTGCTTACCGAGTAATATATGGGTGCGCGCAATTTGGCGCCGGCCGGGAAGAAGCGGCCGAGGTCGGCCTGCACAGCCATGTTGTACTGGTAATAGTCGTCGAGACGTCGTTCGTTGAGGCTTTGGTCTACCGAGCCGAATCCGGCGGTCTCGATATGTGTGCCGAGATTGAGGGTGGCGATGTCCGATATGTTGAGGGTGGCGTTGGCCTTGGCGGCCCAGCCGCCGGCTTCGTTGAAATCGGTGACCTTAAGCTCGTTGACCCACACAATGCCGCTCTTGCTTGTGGCAGAGCGGTTGCGTATGCCGATCAGCATCACACGCACGTCGCTCAGCGAGGGGTTGCCTACTACTGTCATGGTATTCTGTTCGTTGTCGGGGTCGCGTGAGGTATAAGGTGTGGCGAATCCTACGCCAGATTCCTGGGCGCGTTTGGCAGCGTTACGCTCAAGCTTGAGGTTGACGAGGCTCTGCAGATTGAAATCGAGGAAGTTGGCCGCGGGCCATACCTTAGCCCTGTCGACGGGATTGTCGTAGTAGAAATCGTGAGGTGTGAGCTGAAGCGGTACCTCATATTCGTAGAAATTGTTCTTGACATCGGTGCCGAGGCGTACGAATACAGTGAGATCGCCCGACCGCAGCGACGATACATCGTCGATGAGGCTTTCGGCGTGTACCCACATCTGCATGCGGCTGTAGTTGCGCAGATCCTGCTGCGTGTTGCGGTATACAGCGCGTGCGTCACCGGCTTCGAGTCCTACGACTTTAAGCGACATCGACTGCTCGTTGAGCTGCACGATCTGGCTCTGTCCGGGATCGGAGATACGGTTCACGCCCGGAGGCAATACATAGTTGACAGGCTCGCGGCCGGCATTCTCCTCTATGTTCACCACCGATATGTCGAGCTGTCCCTCGGCAGGGGTGTCGCCGCGGGTATTGAGATTGAACTTGTATGGGCGCCACTCGCCGCGGACCAGTTCAAGTGTTGCGAATCGCAGGTGTGTCACTTTCTTGAAGCCTGTCATGAACATGCGGGCAAAGCGTATGGTGGAGAAGTCTTTGATCGAACCCACCACGCGCTCGTAGTCGGAAAGGGGAATCTTGAACTGATACCATTCGACGGTCTTGTCCGAGTCGTTGCGGCAGTGTACCACGCTAACCTGTTTGTCGGTGATATAGTTTTTGCCAACCACGAGGTCCTCGGGACGTATGGATACGCGGTACTGGAAGTAGCGCTCGTATTCGTTGAGGGTGTTGTCCTGGTTTATGTCTTCCACATCGGGAGTGGCCCGTGATGTCTGATAAAGCGGGTCGTCGACGTCCTCGGGATTGAGCGAGTTGCCCTCAACGCCGTTGTATCGCTTGTAGCGGGCGAGGATACCGAGGCGTTCCTCATCGTAGTCGTATCCGCGATAGAAGTGGTAATTGTCACCTGCGGGGTCGTTGAGTGGCGAGAAGCGGTCGTTCTCCATACGCTGCACGGCTTCGGGCGACAGGCGGTTGCGCAGCTTGTCGAGATAGCTCTTATATGAGGGGAATTCAAACTCGTCGACGTTGGGCAGTCCGTCGATGCCTACGTCCTGGACAGTGCGGGCGCCGGAGGCATTGTCAAACGAGTATGTGAGCGAATTCTGCGAGCTTACGCGTCCCCACACCGTCTCGCGCAGGTATTGGTCGTTGCCGTCGTAGGGTATGCCGTTCTCGTAGCTTTTGAGACCGTCCTTCAATATGTCTTCCGATATTTCGCCGAAGTTGAGATAGAGATCGCCACCCTCGTAATTGGGATTCTCCGGGTCGAGGAACGGGTTCATGAGCCAGAACTGCACATACTCTATGTTGGCCTGCTCGAAGTTGGTATTCTCCATCTTGCGCATGATGCCGCCCCAGCGTTTCTCGGGATTGAGCAGTGCGCCGTCGGGGTCGATATTGTCGGCGTCGAGATTATAGGGACCACGCTCGGTTGGGTAGAACGACAGGTTGAGTGTCTGTATGGTCGATGATTCGCCGTAGTTGAGCTCGCGGCCGGGGAAGATCTCGCGTGATGTCACTTCGCGCACGTATGGATTGGAAAGCTGGTCGAGGTCGCTCTTGATGTATCCCGGAGCGAGCGACGAGTTGCGCGACGTGAACATGCGGTCGATGTAGTACCAGTTGAGCAGAGCGCGGTTCTTGCCGTAGTCGACGTTGTTGCTCAGCGATGCCTCGGGGAAGAGTGCGTCTTTGGCAGGATCGTATGGGGTGGATGCGAGCTGCCATGCGTACGGCGAGCGCAGGTCGATGCCGGTCTGTGTGTTCTCGAAGTCGTCGACATAGCTTGAGCCGCGGTTGGATCCGCTTTTCTGTTGGTGGGGCAGCAGCTTGGCATACTCGGCCGTGAGGCTGAGGTGTGACGGCTGTGTGGCTGTGACTGTCGGAATCTTGTTGACAAGGTTGGTGAGCCACATGAAATCCTTATTGTAGCTCAGGTTGAGCCCGAGCATGGAGTTGTTCACGACCTCGTTGCCGATGTCGACCTTTTCGGTGAGGGCTTTTTCGGAAAAATGAAGCACCGTGGCGCCGATATTGAAGTCCTTGTTGAACTGATATTGCATGTCGAGACCGAGAAGGGTCTTGCGCTGCATCGAGAACAGCGATTGGTTCTCGAGTGTTACAGATATGCTTTGGCCCGAGTCGATTATCGACTGATTGGTGATTGTGACTATACCCATAGCATAGTCGACGGTGTAGTCGGAATTCTCGGTGAGCTGTACGCCGCCGGCCATCACTATCACTGACCCGCGCGGCACGTTCATGGCGTTGAGGCGTATCTGCGAGCCGGCCGATGCCTGGTATTCGCCGGTGAGGATGAATTTGTTCTTATCGGCGAACTGGCGGGCGACAGTTAGCGTGGAGTCGTACAGCTCCTCATATACATATTGCTCGGCCAGTGCGTCGTTGCCGATCTTGCGGCGCAGGTGCGTGCCGAAAGGCTCTACGACAGGGAATATCACCTTGCCCTGCGAGGCGAGGATGGTATAACCCTCAATGTAGTCGAAGAAGCCGTCGGGATTGGACTGCTCGTTGGAGTCGATACGGTCGAGGTTCATCACCTGTAGAAGTGACTGGTTGTTGAGTCCGGGCACCGGCAGGTAATTGATCTGCGTACCGGTGGTGTCGCTCAGATACTTGATGTTGAGTTTGAAGTTGTTTTTCTGTATCTGATAGCCGCCCAGGGGATAGACGTTTTTCATCATCAGGTCCCACATCGGCTCGGATGTCGAGGCAGTGGTCGATTTGAGCATTTTTACGTACAGCGACTGGTCGGTGGCCGTAATGTTGCTCGAGAACTCACCAACCTGATACACCTGTCCGCGGTATGTGTACTCGAAGGCCACGCCCAGCACTTCGTCGGCGTTGAGCGCACTCTTTATGGATATGTATCCGAGTGTTGAGTTGAGAGTATATTCCGATGAGTTGAGCAGGCGGGCGCTCTCAACCTTCTCATAGGCTGTGCCGCCCACGATGCCGTAGGCCTGCAGGGGTTCGAGCGCCTGAGTCACGGTGTTGATATTGCGGGCACCCGGGTAGTCGGTCTTGATTACCGACAGCAGATTGTTGGAGGCATTCGCCGGATTGGACAGTGAGGCATCGGGCTTCCAGTAGCTGCTCGACAGCACACGGTTTTCGCCGAGGTCCTGGAATGCCACAATGTTGCGGGCCTGTTCATATTTGCCGCTCTTGTTGGTGGCCCACACCTCGATACGTGTGATTTTCACGCCCGAAGATACGTATGGCAGCCGCGATGCAAAGTCGTCGTAGTTGTCGTGGAAGAACTGAGCCAGGAAGTAGTGGCGGTTCTGATCGTACTGGTCGGCGTTGACAGTGAATTTGGTGGTCTGCACGCCTCCCTTGGTGTTCACGGTCTTGGACTCGGAATTTTGTTGAGATACAAGGCCTGTTACAGTAAGTTTGCCAAACTGCAGTTTTGCCTTTATACCAAACAGAGCCGTGGATCCGCGTATGAGCGACGAACCCGTGGTCATCGATACGTTACCGGCCTCGATATTTTTCACAATGTCGTCTTCCTTGCCTTCGTATGCCAGTTTCAGGTTCTTGGAGTCGAAATCGAATGTGGCGTCGGTATTATAGGTCATGTTGAACTTCAGTCGGTCGCCGACACCAGCTGCTACCGTGGCCTGAATCTTTTGGTCGAAGTCGAAATAAGTTTTGCGGCGCGAGTTGAGCGACAGCGACGGATTGTCGGTAAAGTTGCTCTTGATGCCCATGTTGAGCTGAACGGAGCCCTGAGTCTTGAGCTGCACTCCACCGGGGCCGAATATCTTTTCGAGCGGACCCAGCGCGAAGTTCATGTCGAAAATGTTGAATGGCTGCTTCTCCTTCTCGGTGATGAGACTCATGTTGCGTTCCTTGAAATACTGCTGCATGGAGCGGCGCAGCTGCCAGTCGCTGTATTGCTGCGGTGTAAGCAGGAATGGCGGTGCGATATCGATATCGCCCATGCGGCTGCGCACTACATAGCAGCCGAGGTCAGGGTCGTAAGTGGCTTCGGTGGTGATGTTGGCCGGATCTGAAAGGTCGTATGCAAGTTCGTCGGCCATAAGGTCCTCGTAGCTTTGAGGCACCGTCTGCCTTATCGGAAACGGCAGCATTATCGAGTCGGCGGGATTGAGCGGCGGTGGCGGGAACGACGATGGCGGCGGAGGCGTTACGGTAGGGTTGTAATACTGCGCTGACGACAACAGGGGTGCGACGACAAGCAGGGCCGCGATGACCGTAAAGGTCGCCGCGCGCCACAGATTCAGCATTTTAGTGCCTTGATGTGTCGAGCCTTTGTCTTTTTCCATTACACATTATTAACGCAGCGCACCGCATATTATTTTCCACTCGTTACTTATTTAAAATAATTTCAAATAAGTTTGGCGGTTTGCAGGATTTTTACGACCTTTGCAGCCGATAAACAACAATAGGGACGTGAGACTGTCAGAACTGAAAACCGGCGAAGAATGTGTCGTGGTCAAGATTCTCGGCCACGGGGCTTTCCGCAAGCGAGTTATCGAAATGGGGTTTGTGCGCGGACGTGTAGTGAAAGTCTTGCTCGACGCCCCGCTTAAGGATCCTGTCAAATACGAACTGCTGGGTTACGCCGTGTCGTTGCGGCGGGCCGAGGCCGACATGATCGAGGTTGTTAAAATCGACGATGTTATGGATACGCATCCCCATACGCCGCGAACTGATACGCATCATGCAGGTTCTCACCATATCGAGGCCGATCGCGAGAGCCGTATCATCAACGTGGCTCTCATCGGCAATCCGAACTGTGGCAAGACATCACTCTACAACGATATTTCCGGCGCCAAGGAGCATGTAGGCAATTACGGAGGAGTTACTGTCGACATCAAATCGACTACATTCAATTTCAAAGGCTATACCATAAAGCTCACCGATCTCCCCGGCACATATTCGCTGGCCGCATATTCACCCGAGGAGCTGTATGTGCGCAAATTCCTGCGCGAGAAGACTCCTGATGTGATACTGAACATCGTCGATGCCACGAATCTCGAGAGAAACCTGTACCTTACCACCGAACTCATCGACATGGACCGCTCGATGGTGATCGCTCTGAACATGTACGACGAGTTCCGCGAATCGGGTTCCACGCTCGACTACAAGATGCTCGGCGAGATGATAGGCGTACCTATGGTACCCGTAGTGGCCCGTACCGGCGAGGGTGTGGAACGGCTGTTTGATACGGTAATAAAGGTATATGAAGGCCGTCACGACGAGGTGCGCCACATCCACGTGAAGCTTGGTCACGACACCGAGCAGGCCGTGCGCGTGCTCATCGACATGATCAAGGCCGATGCCAAGGTGGGCCGCCATTTCTCGCCTCGTTATCTGGCTATCAAGTTTCTTGAGGGTGACAGAGAGGTGGACAGTATCCTGCGCGACAGCCACTCGTACGACGATATGCTCAACACCCGCAACAAGCTCCGCGCCGACCTTGAGCGCCTGACCCAGGAAGACATATCCTCGACTATTGCCGCCGACAAATACGGATTCATAGCCGGCGCGCTGGCCGAGACAATGGTGCGCGGCGAGCGTGTGGGCAAAGGCTCTACGTCAATTATCGACGCCATAGTTACAAACAAACTGTTTGGCTTCCCCATATTCCTTGCCATAATGTTCTTTATCTTCTGGGCCACATTCTTTGTCGGACAATATCCCATGGAATGGATAGAGTGGGGCGTTGACGGCCTGAGCGGGCTCGTCAGGGACTATATGCCCGACGGAATACTCAAGGACCTTGTGGCCGACGGAATAATCGGAGGCGTGGGCGGAGTGATAGTGTTCCTGCCCAATATCCTGATACTATACTTTTGTATCTCGTTCATGGAGGATTCGGGCTATATGGCACGCGCGGCGTTCATAATGGACCGTATCATGCATCGCCTGGGGCTTCACGGCAAGTCGTTCATTCCGTTGATCATGGGCTTTGGCTGCAATGTCCCGGCCATAATAGCCACCAGAGCCATCGAGAGCCGTTCGAGCCGGCTGATCACCATACTTATCAATCCGTTCATGTCGTGTTCGGCCCGTCTGCCGCTGTATGTACTCCTTATCGGCACATTCTTTTACGGATATGCCGCATGGGTGTTCATGGCTCTGTATCTGCTCGGAATACTTATGGCTGTCGTGACTGCAAGGCTGCTGCGCAGGTTCATTTTCCACAAAGACGAAACTCCCTTTGTAATGGAACTGCCGCCTTACCGTATGCCTACATTCAAGGCTTCAGTGCGCCATACATGGGGCAAAGGTGTGCAGTATCTCAAGAAGATGGGCGGCATTATCCTGTTTGCCAGTATTATAGTGTGGGCGCTGAATTACTTTCCGCGCCATGACAGCGATGTGCGTCATGATGAGGATACATCGACTATCGACTTGAGCCGCGACTCGTATCTCGAGGCGGCAGGCAAAGCCGTGAATCCCGTTATGAAGCCGCTCGGATTTGAATGGCGCGCCTCGGTGGCGGCACTTGCCGGTGTACCGGCTAAAGAGATTGTTGTGTCGACACTCGGAGTGCTCTATACCGGCGATGAGGCATTCACAGATGCTTCGCTCGGCGAGCGCCTCGAAGCACCGCGTGCCAACGGCAAGCCTGATTTCACCCCTGCTGTTGCACTCAGTTTCATGGTGTTCATACTGCTGTATTGTCCGTGCATGGCTACGGTCACGGCTGTAGTCCGCGAGACGGGACATTGGCGTTGGGGTGCATTCAGTGTACTCTACAACACTGCTGTTGCATGGATAGTCGCCTTTGTCGTTTATCGGCTGGCTCTTTTTGTCTGACTTAATGCTTGTCCGTATCCCGACAAAAATTTGAGGGATTCAAAGATTTTGCCTATATTTGCACAAAATAACTGAAACACTATTTTTTAAAAGCATAATATGGCAACCAAACCCTTCAACTATACCCCGATGTTTCCGCTCGGACCGGATACTACGGAGTATTATCACCTGACCTCCGACTACGTACATGTAGAAAACTGGGGTGGTCATGAATTCCTGGTAATAGATCCCGAGGCTCTTACAGTGCTTGCCCGCCAGTGCACCCACGACAATGCGTTCATGCTTCGTCGCGAGCACAACGCTATGGTAGCCAAGATTCTCAGCGATCCTGAAGCATCCGAAAACGACAAGTTTGTGGCCCTGACAATGCTCCGCAACGCCGAGGTAGCCGCCAAAGGTCAGCTGCCGTTCTGTCAGGATACCGGCACAGCTATCATCCATGGTGAGAAAGGCCAGTGTGTGTACACCGGCTGCGACGATGCCGAGCGTCTGTCGAAGGGCGTTTACCTCACATATACCACCGACAATCTGCGTTACTCGCAGAATGCCCCTCTCACAATGTATGAGGAGGTGAACACCGGCTGCAACCTGCCCGCTCAGGTCGACATTCATGCCGGCGAGGGTGACGAATACCATTTCCTCTTCGTAGCCAAGGGCGGCGGCTCGGCCAACAAGACATATCTGTATCAGGAGACAAAGGCTCTGCTCAATCCGGCCAAACTCGTGCCCTTCCTCGTCGAGAAGATGAAGAGCCTCGGCACAGCCGCATGTCCGCCTTATCACATCGCGTTTGTAATAGGCGGCACCTCGGCCGAAAAGAACCTTGAGACCGTGAAGAAGGCGTCGGTGAAATACTACGACTCGCTGCCTACCCACGGCGACGAGAGCGGTCACGCATTCCGCGACATCGAACTTGAGGCTGTGCTCAAGAAAGAGGCAGAACGCCTCGGTCTCGGTGCGCAGTTCGGCGGAAAATATTTCGCCCACGACATCCGTGTTATCCGCCTGCCGCGCCACGGTGCATCGTGTCCCGTCGGCCTCGGTGTAAGCTGCTCGGCCGACCGCAACGTCAAGGCAAAAATCAACCGTGAGGGCCTGTGGATCGAGAAGCTCGACTCCAACCCCGGTGAACTCATCCCCGAAGAATACCGCAAGGCCGGTGAAGGCAAGGTTGTGAAAATCGACCTCAACCGCCCGATGTCCGAAATCCTTGCCGAGCTTACCAAATATCCCGTATCGACACGTCTGTCGCTCAATGGCACCATCATCGTGGGTCGTGACATTGCGCATGCCAAGATCAAGGAACGTCTTGACAAGGGAGAACCCATGCCGCAGTACCTCAAAGATCATCCCATCTACTATGCAGGCCCGGCCAAGACACCTGCCGGAATGCCTTCGGGTTCGTTCGGCCCCACAACCGCAGGCCGTATGGACTCGTATGTCGATCAATTCCAGGCCGCAGGAGGTTCTATGGTAATGATCGCCAAGGGCAACCGCTCCAAGCAGGTGACCGATGCCTGCCACAAACACGGCGGATTCTATCTCGGCTCGATCGGTGGCCCCGCCGCTGTTCTCGCCCAGAACTCCATCAAGAAGGTCGAACTCCTCGAATATCCCGAGCTCGGCATGGAGGCAATCTGGAAGATCGAGGTAGAGGACTTCCCGGCATTCATCCTCGTCGACGACAAGGGCAACGACTTCTTCACGGAAATATCCGAGAAGTGTGCCGCCTGCGCTATAAATAAGTAAACTGTTATAAAGCGCCGCATCCATGTTGTGCTCCCGCACAGACGGATACGGCGCTTATTTTGTGCCTAAAAATCATGAAAGCAAGTAAAATCATATATGGTCTTCTCGTAATGCTGGCCTGCATGTCGTGCGCGGGCCGCAAGGCAACCGCACCCGATGCATCGGATAATCTGCGCACGGCACTCGATTCCATAATAGCCTCACATCAGGGATTTACAGGTGTGGCAGTGCTGTCGGGCGATTCGCTCCTAATAGCAGGCGACACTGCTCAGCTGCCGCTGATGAGCGTTTTCAAGATGCACATCGCGATTGCCGTGCTTGACAAGGGTATTCCCGTCGACTCGGTGATATCGCTCGATGCCTCGAAGATCCGCGAAAACACCTACAGTCCCTTGCGCGACAAGGTCGGCGTGCGCGATATTGACATAACCGTCGACAGTCTGCTCTATTATTCGGTATGTCGCAGCGACAACAATGCCTGCGATTTCCTGATTGAGCTCGCCGGCGGTATCAATGCTGTCGACAGTTGTATACGCCGTCTCGGAATCAACGATTTTGTCCTTACTGAAACCGAGAATTCCATGCACGAGGACATAAGCCGCAGCTATCTCAACCGCAGCACACCCGAGGCTTTGTGCCGGGTAATCGAGGCTGTGTTCAGCGGCCGCGCTCTTTCGCCCGAGTTGACCGAATACCTTGTCGGCCTTCTTGGCAAAAGCAGCACCAGCCTTGACAAAATTGCAGCCGGCATACCTCATGAGGCTTTCCTCGGCCACAAGTCCGGCATGTCTGATCGCAATGCCGATGGCGTGCGCATGGCCACAAGCGATGTCGGCGCATTCAGGCGTCCCGATGGCTCGAATGTATTCATTGCAATTCTGATAAAGGATACGCCCGAGACCGACGAGCAGTCGGCGGCGCTCTTTAAGGATATCACATCGGCCGTATACTCTTCCTATACGGAATAAGATATCGGCTACAGAATAAGACAACAACCGACAACCGCTCCACAGCCGTGGGACGGTTGTCTTATTTATTTGTGCGGTGTAATGACCCGAATGAGAACTTATGCCGTTTGGGATTTGTTATTAGGTCATATAACTTTGTTTTAATCCTTTTACATCAGTTTTTATGTGGCACGATCACATTGTCCCGTTTTTTGTCAATAATCCCTCAATGGCGATTTTTATGACTTTGGGCGCTGGTTATCTTATAGGTAAACTTAAGTATAAGATGCTGACGCTCGGCACAGTTACGAGTGTGCTCCTTGTCGGAGTCCTGATTGGAATCCTGATTCCGGATATCAAGATACAGCCTCCGTTGAAGATGGTATTCTTCCTGCTTTTCCTGTTTGCAATCGGCTACAATGTGGGCCCGCAATTCTTCAGAAGTTTCAAAAAGAGCGGGCTGCCGCAGGTACTTTTCGCCGTCGCAATGACCACGGTCTGCCTTATCGTTACATGGCTGTGCGCCAAGCTCGCCGGTTATAATGCCGGAGAGGCAGTGGGCCTTTTTGCAGGCGCACAGACAATATCGGCTGTTATAGGCGTTGGACAGGAAACTATCAACGGCCTTAATATCAGCGAGTCGATGAAACAGTCGATGAACAATATCATCCCAGTGATGTATGCCGTGACATACGTATTCGGTACTGCGGGTTCGGCCTGGATCGTGGCTTTCATAGGCCCGCGTCTGATGGGCGGATTTGCCAAATGCCGCCAGGACTGTAAAGAAGAAGAGGCCCTCATGGGCGAAACACTTGTCGACCAGCCCGGCTACGCGTCCTCGCTGCGCGAGGTTGCATTCCGTTGCTACAGGGTGGCCAACGACTGGTTTGGCGACGGCAAGAAAGTCGCCGATCTTGAATCGTATATTGAGTCGCAGGGACGGCGCCTCTTTGTCGACCGTATCCGTCATAACGGCCAGATTATCGATACCCCTCAAGCCGGGCAGATGATTTACAAGGATGACGAGGTGGTGCTCAGCGGCCGCCGTGAAAGCATCATAGGCGAGGAGTCGTGGATAGGTCCCGAGGTTCAGGATCCCGCATTGCTCAGCTTTGCGATACGCGTATCTCCAACGATGGCGGCATCAAAGTATGTCGATGGCAAAACTGTCAGTGAAATTCTGGCCCAGCCATTCATGCACGGAGTGAGCATCAGAGAAATAAAGCGTCAGCAGTCGATTGCCGTGCCTGTGCGGGCCAATGCAGTCGTGCAGGGCGGTGATATGATTACCCTTGTGGGGCTGCCCTACGATGTGGCAACCGCCGAGAAGAAAGTGGGGCGGCCGTCCAAACAGACCTCGGCAACCGATATCGTATTTGTGGCCCTCGGCATTATTGTCGGCGGCATAATCGGTGTCCTTACGTTCAATGCCGGCAATGTGCCTATATCGCTCACTACATCGGGCGGTGCCCTCATCATGGGCCTCGTTTTCGGCTGGTGGCACAGCAGGCGTCCCGACTATGGCCAGATTCCGGCTCCGGCCACCTGGCTGTTCCGCGACCTTGGTCTTAATATGTTTATCGCATGCGTAGGCCTTGAATGCGGCCCGCACTTCATTCAGGGCTTCCAGCAGGTTGGCTGGGTACTGTTTATATGGGGCGCCGTAGCGACTTCGCTGCCGCTTATCATTGGTATCCTGATGGCACGGTACCTGTTCAAGTTTCGCAGCGGTACGGCGCTCGGATGCGTAGCCGGTGCGCGCACAACCACAGCGGCCCTCGGAGCCGTCGAGGAATCGCTTCACAGCGAAGTCCCTGCGATGGGATATGCTATCACTTATGCCGTGGGCAATACGTTGCTGATATTGTTCGGCGTGGTGATGGTGATATTGTTCGCCTGAGTAAAATAATGAATCATAGAACTTAAAAACCGAAGATATAATGGATAATCAGATCAATTCAAAAATCGATGAAGAATTGTCGAAACTGTCGCCGTTCGAGTTGAAGGGCCGCATAATAGAGATGGCCGATGAAAAGGTTAAGAAGGATGCCAACACACTGCTCAACGCAGGCCGCGGCAATCCCAACTGGGTTGATGTCAAGGCCCGTGAGGCATTCTTTGCTCTGGGGCAATTCGCTATGCTCGAGTGCCGTCGCACATTCGAAATGCCTGAGGGCATTGCCGGCGTTCCGTGCAAGGACGGCATATCGGTGCGTTTCGAAACATGGATGCGCGAAAATCCCGCTGTTCCGGGCGTCGATTTCCTGCGCCGGGCATACGAATATTGCCTTATCGAGCTGTCGGCTGATGCAGATTCGCTGGTCGAAGAATGGGCCGGCGGCATTGCCGGGCACAACTATCCCACGCCCCCCAGAATCCTCGGTTATACCGAGCGCATCACCCGCAAGTTTCTTGATTGGGCTCTGTGTTCCGATAATCCCCCGGCCGACAATGTATTCGACCTGTTCGCCGTGGAAGGTTCGACAGCCGGCATGTGCTATGCCTTTGATGTGCTTAAGCAGAATTTCCTCCTAAACAAGGGCGATGCCATCGCTATCATGGTGCCGGTGTTCACACCGTATATCGAGATCCCCGAACTTAGCGAATTCGAGTACAAGGTGCTCGATGTGCGAGCCGACGTCATGGACAAAAACGGTATGCATACCTGGCAATATGACTCCTCTCAAATTGAGCAGCTTAAGGACCGCAAGTATAAGATGCTGTTTGTAGTCAACCCGTCCAACCCGCCAAGCTATGCCATCGCTCCCGACACAGTCAGGGCCATCCGCGAGGTAGTAAAGGCCAACCCCGATCTGATGATTCTGACCGACGATGTATACGGCACATTTGTCCGCGGTTATCGCAGTCTTATCGCTGATCTGCCATATAATGCGATGTCGTGTTATTCGTTCTCGAAATATTATGGAGCCACAGGCTGGCGTATCGCAGTAACCGCCGTGAGCGAGAATAATGTATTCGACCGGTTGCTATCGCAGCTTCCTGACGATAAGAAGGCACTGCTCAATGCCCGCTATCAGACTCTTACTCTTGATGTGCCCGGCCTGAAATTCATCGATCGTATGGTAGCCGAGAGCCGACTCATCGCTCTGAATCATACGGCCGGCCTGTCTACCCCCCAGCAGATACAGATGTCATTATTTGCGTTGGGATCTCTCATCGACAAGGAAGGTGCCTATCACAACCGCATGATAAAGATAATCCACGACCGCTACAACGCCCTGTGGAAAAGTTTCGGGTTCGAGATGCCGGACGATCCGTTGCGAGCCGACTACTATTCGGAAATCGACCTGCTCGTATGGGCAAAAAAGCTATATGGGAATGAGTTCGCCGATTACATTGACAAGACCTACAATCCGCTGACTGCCGTGTTCCGTCTGGCCTCAGAGACCGGCAGCGTAGTGCTCAACGGTGACGGCTTTGACGGACCGCGCTGGAGCATACGCGTATCGCTCGCCAACCTCAATGAGGACGATTATGTGCGTCTCGGCACCAATATCCGCAAAATACTTAATCAGTTTGCCGATGAATGGAAAGCCTCCAAGACAGCAAACTGACCATAACTCATAAACAGATACGCGACCGCTCCTCTAAGGGGCGGTCGCGCTGTATACCGGTGCGTGAAAAGTTGGAACCGGCTCTTATTCGGCGCTTGGCTCGGGAAGGGCCGACGCATCAGCACTGCTTCCCGGCGCAGGGGTATCGATTACGGTTGTGGTGATTTTCCCTTGCGTATTGTCGTAGTCTACTATCACTTCGTTGCCGGGTTTGAGGGCCGATGACAGTATCAGCTCGGCGAGTTCATCCTCAAGATATTTCTGTATGGCGCGTTTGAGCGGGCGAGCGCCGAATTGCGGGTCGTAGCCCTTGCCGGCGATGAAGTCCTTGGCAGCATCCGACAGTGTGAGTGTATATCCGAGGTCGGAAAGACGCTTGCGGAATCCCGCAAGTTCTATATCGATGATCTTGAATATGGCATCGCGCGACAGCTGGTCGAACATTACTATGTCATCTACTCGGTTCAGAAATTCGGGCGAGAATGCCTTGTTGAGCGCCTTGCGTATCACGGCGTTCTGCGCATCGGATTCAGCCTGACCTGTACGTGTGGCGAAGCCTACTCCGGTGCCGAAGTCCTTGAGCTGGCGGGTACCGATATTCGACGTCATTATTATAATGGTATTCTTGAAGTCGATGCGGCGGCCGAGGCTGTCGGTGAGGCGGCCTTCGTCGAGCACCTGCAGCAGCAGGTTGAATACATCGGGGTGAGCCTTCTCGATCTCGTCGAGAAGCACTACCGAGTATGGATGACGGCGCACCTGCTCGGTTAGCTGACCCCCTTCCTCATAACCGACGTATCCCGGAGGTGCACCCACAAGACGCGATACGGTGAACTTTTCCATATATTCGCTCATGTCGATGCGGATGAGGGTTTCCGACGAGTCGAAGAGGAATTCGGCCAGTTTCTTGGCCAGATGGGTCTTGCCCACACCGGTCGGGCCGAGGAACATGAACGATCCGATTGGCTTGCCCGGATCTTTCAGTCCGATGCGGTTGCGCCTGATGGCCTTGGCGATTTTTTCGATGGCGTCGTCCTGGCCGATGATGGCTTTGTGCAGGGTGGGACCCATTTCGAGCAGTCGCAGGCCCTCGGCCTGTGCCACGCGCTGCACAGGCACCCCTGTCATCATAGCCACAACTTCTGCCACTTTGTCTTCGTCGACTGTCACTCGGTTTTGCTCGAGAGTCTTTTCCCAGTCGGTCTTGGCCTGTTCGAGCTGCTCGGTAAGTTTCTGTGCGCGGTCGCGCCATACGGCAGCGAGCTCGAAGTTCTGCGAGTGTGCGGCTTCGAGTTTCTTGGCCGAAGCTTCGTCTACAGCCTTCTCGAGGTTCTCGATTTCCTCTGGTACGGTCACATTGGTGATATGTGCCCGTGCGCCGGCCTCGTCGAGAGCGTCGATGGCCTTGTCGGGGAAGTTGCGGTCAGACACATAGCGGTCGGTCAGCTTCACGCAGGCTTCGAGAGCCTCGGGAGTGTAAATCACGTTGTGGTGTTCCTCGTATTTGGGCTTGATATTATTGAGGATCACGAGCGTCTCCTCGGGTGTAGTCGGTTCGACCATCACCTTCTGGAACCGGCGCTCAAGAGCACCGTCTTTTTCGATGTTCATGCGATACTCATCGAGTGTGGTGGCGCCGATACACTGCAGCTCGCCGCGGGCGAGGGCTGGTTTGAGCATGTTGGCGGCGTCCATCGAGCCCTGAGCGTTGCCTGCTCCTACGATGGTGTGTATCTCGTCGATGAACAGGATTATGTCTTTGTTCTTTGACAGTTCGTTGAGGATAGCCTTGATGCGTTCCTCAAATTCGCCGCGATATTTGGTGCCGGCCACGATCGAGGCCATGTCTAAGGCTACAACACGTTTGTTGAAGAGCACACGTGGCACCTGACGGCGCGTGATGCGCAGTGCCAAACCCTCGACGATGGCCGATTTACCTACGCCGGGTTCGCCGATAAGCACAGGGTTGTTCTTTTTGCGTCGGCTCAGTATCTGTGCGAGTCGTTCGATTTCGGTTTCGCGGCCCACAACCGGGTCGAGTCGCCCCTCCTGTGCGGCTTTGGTCATGTCGTGGCCAAATTTGTCGAGCATCGGGGTATCTCCGGCACCCGAGCGTTTTTTACCTGAAGCGGGAGCTGATGCACTTTTACCACGTGGCTGATCCGATGAGGAGCTGCCTTCGGGAGTTTCGTCTTCGTCGCCGTCCATAAATCCGGCGCCGGCGCGTGGGGCTATTCCTCGCTTTTCCTGCGCGGTGCGGAAGAGTGACTCGTAACTGATGCCGGCCGAGAAAAACGGTTTGAAAAGCTCGGAGTTGCGGATTTCGTAATTGTGAAACATTGCAAGTACTACATGTATGGGATCAATATCCTCGTCCTTGAGCATACGGGCTTCGAGCACCGACAGCTTGGTGATGCGTGCGGCGAGGTCGCTCACGCCGATTTGCTCGGCACGTATCTCCGACAATTCATATATTTCGTTGTCGAGATATGCCTTGAGTTCGTCGAGCGGGCGGTTGGTGGCCGCGTTGTCGAGCATGGCGTATGCGTCTTCGTCGACAAGGGCGGCGAGGAGCAGATGGGCCGGCTCCACGGTGGCGCAGTTGTGGCGCTGAGCCTGTGCGCGGGCTTCGCCCATCATGTTTTTGAACTTGTTTGAAAACTTGTTATCCATATATAAAAGGAGAGCAAAAATTGTGCCAAAAAGCACGACGGCTCCACACCGGCGTGCTTTTCTATCTCAAAGTTACGTATTTTTGCAGCTATACGCAACTAATGCGCGTTAAAAATCGTTTAAGCTGTCATTTTACACCTTTGACGCCGCCTTTGGTGCCACCGCCCATGGCAAAGATGTTCTGTGCGAAGGACAGTGTTTTGCCCTCGAGGGCACGGTGACGCTTCAGCGCGAGACGTACCAGCCGGTCGGTAAGCTGCTCGAATGTGACGCCGCCGGCCTCCCACAGATAGTAGCTGAGCGAGCCGGGGATGGTGTTGATTTCATTGACATATACCTTCTTGGCATCGTCGTCGATGATAAGGTCGACGCGGCTCACGCCGTGGCAGCCGAGCACGCGGAAGGTTTCGCCGGCCAGACGGCGACACTCTGCGGCGAGGTCGGCAGGCAGGTCGGCAGGAATGCGTTTTTGTGCTGCATGCATGCCGCCGCCCATATACTTGTCGCCATAGCTCAGAATCTCCTCGGCCTTGATCGGCTCCTCGAGCACGGAGGTCTCGAATTCGTCGGCATCGCCGAGCACCGAGCAGTTGATTTCGCGCAGCGCAGTGACCATGTGCTCAACTATGAGCCGGGTGGAGAAGCGGGCTGCCTCGTCGAGTCGCCCGATGAGCTGAGTGCGGTCGTGGGCCGGGCCGATGCCGATCGACGAGCCGAGGTTGGCCGGCTTTACGATCACGGGATAGCCGAGTGTATCCTCTACCTTCTTTATCATGGCATCGCGGTCGGCGGCCCACTGGCGGTCGGTCATCCACACATAATCGACGACAGGGATCCCGTCGGCGCGGAGAATCATCTTCATTGTTATCTTATCCATGCCGTTGGCCGACGACAGTGTGTCGCAGCCGGCATAAGGGATGCCGATAGTCTCGAGCACGCCTTCAAATTTTCCGTCCTCAACGTTTGTGCCATGCAGCACCGGCACTGCCACATCGAGTGTGGCAAGGACATCCTTGCCAAAGAGGGGCTTCTTGGATGTGTAAAGATTGAAATCGCCATATACAGGTTTCATGTACACTTCGGTGAGCTTGCCGAGCAATGCGGGCAGGTTGCGGAAGTTGGACAGGGTGAGCAGGTCACGGCCGGTGTACCAGCGGCCTTCCTTGGATATGTATATGGGAACTATTTCGTATTTGTCGGGATTGAAAGCATTGATGGCCTGATTGGCAGAGATTACTGAGATTTCGTGCTCGGTGGAGCGTCCGCCGAAAAATACGCCTACGGTAGTTTTCATCTTGAATTTTTAAACAAGTTCTTATTTAAAAGTGTCCGGAAGATCGTTTTCGTAAAGGACAGTGTCGCCCTTTGCGGCAATCCGGGATAGTATGTTTTGTGCGTCGGCAAAGGTGTCGGCCGTATGGAGCGATTCTTCATTCAGATGGCCTGTGGAGCGGATGCCCTCGACTATGGCGTCGCGGTTGTAACGGCCTACCACGATGGCTATATCGACATTGCGGCTGATGGTTTCGCCAAACTGAAAGTTAAGCTCGTATTGTTCGGGGCCGAGTTCTATCATGCCGGGGGTTATAACGATGCGTTTGCCGCCGGGCATGGCGCCGAGTACTTCCAGGGCCATGCGCGATCCTACCGGATTGGAATTGAAGGCATCGTCGAGAATGGTGATACCGCCGGGAGTGCGCTTGATCGACAGTCGGTGCTCCACGGGTTCGATTGCGGCTACTGCGGCTGCAATTTTGGCATCAGGCACACCGAGTACTCGGGCTGCGACAACGGCTGCGAGTAGGTCGCTCACGTTGCATTCGCCCATAAGGCGTGTACGCAGCGGCAGCGAATATCCGTCGGGATCGGTCACGGTGAATGTTGTGCCGTCGGGCGAATATCTGACATCAGTGGCTTGGTAGTCGGCGCCGCCGGCGCGCACCGCATAGCGCAGACAGCGGGCATTGTTGACTGTACGGTCGGCTATCTTCTCAAAGTCGTTGTTGACGATAGCTGTGCCGTCGGCCGGCAGGGCGTCGGCAAGCTCGAATTTGGCTGCCTGTACATTCTCGATAGTTTTGAAGGATTCAAGGTGCTGCGGCCCTACGGCGGTAATGATTCCTACCGAGGGATGGACGAGATCGCAGATCTCCTTGATGTCGCCGCGGTTCTTGGCACCCATCTCTACAATGAATACCTCGTTATAGGGTTTCAGCAGCTCGCGGATGGTGCGGACAACGCCGAGGGTGGTGTTGTAGCTGCCGGGAGTCATCAGCGTGTCGAATTGCTCGCTGAGGATACGGTAGAGATAGTGCTTGGTGCTTGTCTTACCGTATGAGCCGGTGATGCCTACCACCCTGAGTTCGGGCATAGAGCGCAGTCTGGCAGCAGCGTCGTTGTAGTAGCGGGCTGTGATGGCCTTTTCCACCGGTTTCAGTATATAGTTGGCTGCGATGATCAGCACATGCGAGATGCAGTAGCATGCGAGCAGTGCCGTCGATATCAGATAAAGCACAGTGGCAACAGGGGCATGGAGGGCAAATAGCACAAAGGCCGCTGATACCGCGATGCTCAGCAGCACGGCCACCGAGTATATGCGTCGGCTGCGGGCCGTCCATACCAGCGGTTTTTTGTACTTGCGGCGTGCAAGGGTCCAGACGCCTGAGGCGCCATAGATGATGAATATCAGTAGTGAAGCCACGGGGCTGCTAAATGTCGACATGGCAAGGAACCATATCGCCATGCCTCCGAGACGCCACAGTGATGTGGAGTCTTTGGAATCGTTGAGCCAGCCGCGGTAACGCGACGGGCGATATGAATTCTGCTGGAACATCATGAGGTCGCGCTTCAGTTCGAGCAGAAGATAGGCTGCAAGGACTATGAGCGCCACCGATGCGAGTATGATTTGTACAGTCATTACGGTAGGCTATTTGGACTCCGAGAGGATAAAACGGCGGAATGATGCCGCCGACTGGAAGGGGTTGTCGACGAAACTGAAATGCCCGGCGCCCGGGAAGGATACCAGCCCTGCGTTGGGTATCAGTTTACGCATTATCTGGGCGTCGCGCATAGGGGTAGCCGTATCCTCCTCGCCCCAGATGAGCAGGGTGGGTGCCTTGATTTTGGGCATGTGCTCGCGCAGGTCGGTATTAACAACCTTCACCATCACACGGCGCATTACAGGCGAGCAGCGATTGTAATCGTATGAGCCGCGGCGCGAGCGCATCTGCTCGATTATCTCGGCTGCGCGTTTGCGGCCCACTATATTGGGATACAGCCATTTGGCAAATTTGAAGCTGTATACTTTCATATAATATTTCAGTGAGCGGCGCGGCTTAACGCCGGCTGCGTCGACCAACACGAGTTTTCGGACCGGATTGCGCGACGAATACAATATGGCCACGCGGCCGCCGAATGAGTGGCCGAGCACTATCGGATTGTCGAGGTTTAGAAGCGATACAAATTCCTCGAGCATCTGAACATATTCCTCCACACCCCAGTCGGTCGGCGGTTCGTCCGACTTGCCGAAGCCCGGCAGGTCGATGTTGAACACCTCATGGTGCTCTGCGCCAACACGCTCAAACAAGCCCAGGGTACTGCTGTCACAGCCCCAGCCGTGCATCAGTATCACCGGGCTGCCGGTGCCGGTGTGTCGGTAGTTTATCTTGATTCCCTTTACGGTAATAGTATTGTTCATCGTGCAATGTAAAATAAGACTACAAAGGTACGAAAAAATAGAACAAACATCAAATAAAAAACCGTCAATAGTCGCGTCAGTAGTCGTATATCAGCTCAAGGTCATCAAGGCATAGCACGGAGCCAGCGCCTCCCGTGAAGTAATCGCCGTATTTGGATGCCGAGGCCGTGATAAGTATGTATTTGGGTACGCGGGATGTAGACTTGTATTCGAGCTCAAACTCAAACGGTGTGTATGTGCTCACAGTCTCGCCGCACTGCATCCTGCCATAGGCCACGACGTAGCTGCCATCGGGGTCGAAGAGCTGGCGGTTGCGCGGATTGGTGCGTATCTCGAATGGCTCGTTCTGGTCGATCAGTGCCACCCATACGATGCAGGTATCGGGCCGGTTGCGCAGGTCGGTCCATTCAGTAGATACGTAGTTGATCGGTGCGGATGTATATTTGAAGTATCCGCGCATCTTGGTGGGGCGCTCGATGAACGGTCGTCCGAACGACAGAATGCCGTTGGTTCCGTCGGTTTTCACATATCGTCCGGCAAACAGATTGCCGGCGGCGAGTTTGCCAAGCGCGCCGATGCCTACAAAGCGTGTTTCGAGCTGTGCGGCCCAGCCGCTGCCGCTTGAGGTGTCGTCGGTGGGGAAACTGTTCGAGGTACCGAGGGTAGTAGCTCCCTTATTGCCGGTATCCCAGTATGGTTCGCCGCCCTCGGACCATGGATTCCAGACCTTGCCGTCGAGCCACCATTGGTCAAGGCTGCTGTTGGGAACCTGAACGATGCTGCCGGTGGTGAATTTCAGTACCTCGCCATATACCTCGCCGGAATAGGCGCGTGTCTCGTAGGCCGTCTGTGGCGACAGATGGATAATGCGGGCGTGGAAGCTGCCGCCGTCGACGGTAAGGTCGGCCTCAGGCACACGTGTCCACTCGGTGTCGCCTTCCAGACGGTATTCGATGCCGTTGTCTTTGCCGGCTTCGGCGCGGCCATACACCCAGGCTACATTAGTCCATGCATCGGCGCTCACGGTGCTGACATCCACGTCGCTCTGTTCCACGTAGATCGTCCACAACTCTTTGCGGCCCCATGCTTCCACCTCCACTTCCACAGGACGCATGGCGTTCACATACGTGCCGACGATTGCCGGGGTCATGACCGATCCTTCGGGGCCGAGTTTGGCGGTCTCGATATATATCCGCGATAGGTCGGCGCTCTTGGCTACATAGACCACCACGCGCTGCCCCGGCACGTCGATAAGTGTCTGCCCGACCTGCCCGCTCACGGTGAAGTATCGTTCGACAGGCTGCTGTGCCACGATGCTCCAGGGCCAGTCCTGATACAATGATAGAGTCACTCTTACAGGGCTTTCCATGTCGAGCGGCATGGAAAGGTCGGCGCCGTGGAGCGTGGCGCCGGTTGTGATGGAGTATTCTTCGACCGATACATTGCGGATATCGACAGTTTCGGGAAAATGAACGGTCACTACACGGTTTATGGTATCGATCGAGGCGCCCTGGTCCTGACCGGCAGCTGTGAAAGTCAGAAAGTTGGCCTGTATGCGGGGGTAGGGAATGTCGTTGCGTATGCATCCTGCCATCAGAGTGAGGCACAGTAATACCGCTATATAATATGTGATCTTGTGTGTCATATCACTACCATCATGCCGAAGTTGATGTTGAAGATATTGAAACGGAAGTTGGCGCCCGAAGTGAAGCGCGAGCCTTCGTCGACCTGATCGGTTACCTGATGTTCCCGGCGGATGTTGAGGCCGAATACACCGAATGAGACGTTGAAGGCCACGTATTCCTGAATGAATATGCACACGCCCGGACTGAAATTGAGGCTTGCCGTGGTGATGGTGGTGCGTGTGTCTTTAGGCTTCTCGTCGTATATGCGCTTGAAACGCGACGAGCCGCTTCCCACTGTGAGATCAACCTCGTTGAATATGCCGAAGCGCTTGCTTTTGTTGAGACCTATATAGTTGCGGTAAAACAGCGATGTGGAGTAGGACTGCGTGTAATAGCTCACGTCGCGAATCGAGAAATTCAGATCATCGTCAAAGTCCATCGCCAGCTTGCCGAGGTCGCCTTTGCCGCGAGTATAATTGAAGCGGATACCTATCGACTGATTGTTGCTGAAGAAGTATGAGATGAACGGCTTTATTGAATAGAGTTTGCCATTGAAATCAATATCGCTGAGTATAGAGAGCACCTGAACGTCTTCGGTGTTGAGTTCTCCGTATGAGGCCGTGAGACCGAATCCCCACTTGCCGCGCGGTATGAACAGATAGTTGAACAGCCCGCGGTCATAGCGTCCCAGATTTCGCTCGGGTATTACCAGCGGGACGGTATCCTGTCCCACTATGACGGTTTCCTTCATGTCGGGACTTTCGTGTGCGAGGGCTTTGCGCACAACTGTCTGCGCCGAGGCGGTTCCCGATATGGCCGATATGGACATTGCGGCCGCAAGAATTATGTAACGCATCATCCTCATGGCCTATATGTAGAATGCCACCCCGAAGGTGATTGAAAACAGATTGATCTTGAAGTTGGCGGATGAATGTCTCATGCGTGCCACATATATCTGATCGGTAGTGAACTTAGTGGCTGTGTAATTGAACCCCAATACACCTACATTCACTTCAAGAGCCGAATAATTGTTGAGAAATACTATCAGGCCGGGCGCCAGACCTACATCCAGCGAGAAGTGGCGCGAATATGTGCCTGTGAAGTCGTCGCCCGTGCCGCTGCAAATCTTCGACTGGCCGCCGCCGATGGCCAGCTGCACCTCGTTGAACAGTCCGAAGCGGGTGTTGTTGCCAAGCGACAGATATTGTCTGAAGGCTCCCGTGCCGGTATATGAGTGCGTGATATTATACATGTTCTCAACGTTGTATCCGGTCTCGGAGTCAAGCACAATGTCTGCATTTTCAATCCGTGTGCGCGACCGCGAATAGGCAAATCTGCCGCCGGCGGCAAGGTTGTCTTTGAATGCGAACATCAGCATGGGGCTTACCTTGAATGTATATGTGTCGCCGTTGAGGTTTTCAATCACAAGAAACTGGTAATTGTTCTGATTCGACTGGGAATAGCTCACGCTTACACCGCCTATCCACTGACCCTTGGGTACAAAGGGTATCTGCTGGATATCGCGGCTGAACCGTTCCTGGGCTTTTAAGGCGTCGTAAGGCATCAAAAACGCGCATAGCAACGTGATTAACAACAGCTTATGGCTTGACTTCATAGTTGGCGTCTAAAAATTTTCGTAAAGTTAATAAAAAAATGTCAACTTACTCCATTAATATATGTAATTTTATTTTTAATCACTTAGAATAAATTTCGCTCGTGTGCATATTTTTTTGTAACTTTGCGGCCGAAAAACAGTCCAATAGCGTATGCAGAATATCCGTAACATCGCCATTATCGCTCACGTCGACCACGGTAAGACTACCCTCGTTGACAAAATGCTTCTTGCCGGTCACCTTTTCCGTGACAACCAGTCGACCGGAGAACTTATCCTCGACAACAATGACCTTGAGCGTGAACGTGGCATCACAATTCTCTCCAAAAACGTATCCATCAACTATAAAGGCACAAAAATCAATATAATCGACACTCCGGGACACGCCGACTTTGGCGGCGAGGTGGAGCGCGTGCTCAACATGGCTGACGGCTGTCTGCTTCTCGTCGACGCCTTCGAGGGCCCTATGCCTCAGACCCGCTTCGTGCTTCAGAAAGCCTTGCAGATAGGTCTCAAGCCCGTTGTCGTAATCAATAAGGTCGACAAGCCCAACTGCCGCCCCTCGGAGGTGCAGGATATGGTGTTCGACCTCATGTTCAATCTTGACGCTACTGAAGATCAGCTCGATTTTCCCACAATATTCGGCTCGGCCAAGAACGGCTGGATGAGCACCGACTGGCAAAAGCCAACCGACAATATCCTGCCTCTGCTCGACACCATCATCGATCATATCCCTGCTCCAACCACTTACGAGGGCGATGCACAGATGCTTATCACATCGCTCGACTTCTCGAACTATGTCGGCCGCATCGCCATAGGCCGCGTGCACCGCGGCACTCTGCGCGAGGGCATGGATGTGGCCCTCTGCCGCAAGGACGGCTCTGTCGTAAGGCAGAAGATCAAGGAACTTCACACATTCGAGGGCATGGGCCGCAAAAAGGTGAGCGAGGTATCGAGCGGCGACATCTGCGCGCTTGTAGGTATCGAGGGATTTGAAATTGGCGATACCATTGCTGATATCAACAACCCCGAACCCCTGCCGCGCATCGCTATCGATGAGCCTACAATGTCGATGACATTCACCATCAACGACTCGCCTTTCTTTGGCCGCGACGGCAAGTATGTCACATCGCGTCATATCGGCGACCGCCTTACACGCGAACTCGACCGAAACCTTGCCCTCCGCGTCACCAAAGCCGACCACGAGGACGTATGGACCGTATATGGCCGCGGCGTGCTTCACCTGTCGGTACTCATCGAGACAATGCGTCGCGAGGGCTATGAACTGCAGGTAGGCCAACCGCAGGTAATCATCAAGGAAATCGACGGCCGCAAGTGCGAGCCTGTCGAGCTCCTTACAATCAATGTCACTGAGGAATATGCTTCCAAGATAATAGATATGGTGACACGCCGCAAGGGCGAGATGCTGTCGATGACGAGTCAGAACGACCGTGTACACATCGAGTTCCAGATACCCTCGCGCGGCATCATAGGGCTGCGCAACAATGTGCTCACAGCATCGGCCGGCGAAGCGATTATGGCCCATCGCTTCCTCGAATATCAGCCCTGGAAGGGTGACATCGAGCGCCGCACTAACGGCTCCCTTATCGCTATGGAAGCCGGTAACGCCTATGCGTACGCCATTGATAAGCTTCAGGACCGCGGCCGATTCTTCATCTTCCCTCAGGAAGAAGTATATGCCGGTCAGGTTGTTGGTGAGAACGCCAAGGACAACGATATCGTAGTTAACGTCACCAAGTCCAAGAAGCTTACCAATATGCGTGCTTCCGGAGCCGATGAAAAGGCCAAGATCGTGCCCCCTGTGGTATTCAGCCTTGAAGAGGCCCTCGAATACATCAAGGAAGACGAATACGTGGAGGTCACACCCAATCATATCCGTCTGCGCAAGATAATTCTCGATGAGCTTGAGCGTAAGCGCGCCGGCCGCTCATGATCGTATGAATCCCTTCACTCTCAACATAAAAGGAAATCTGTGCGAGTATACCCGTCCGTTGGTGATGGGTCTACTCAACGCCACGCCCGATTCGTTCTACGCCGGTTCGCGTGCGCAGAGCGACGCCGAGATTGCAGCCCGTGCTGCGCGCCTTGTGGCCGAGGGCGCTGATATTATCGACATAGGCGCATTCTCAACGCGTCCGGGAGCATCGGAGGTCAGTGCCGATGATGAGCGGGCGCGGCTCGACAACGCTGTGCGGATTGTCCGTTCTGTCGCCGGTGACGCCATGCCGCTGTCGGTCGACACATTCCGCGCCTCTGTAGCCCGTTCGGCTGTCGAAAACTGCGGAGCCGACATAATTAATGATGTATCGGGCGGCAATCTCGATCCCGATATGTTCGATACCGTCGCTGATCTGCGCGTGCCATACATCCTTATGCACATGCGCGGTACGGTTGCCGACATGATGGAATACACCGCCTACGAGGACGTGACCCGCGATGTCCTCTCCGAGCTCGGCGACCGCCTGCAACAGCTCGCACTTATGGGTGTCAATGATGTGATTGTCGACCCCGGTTTCGGATTCAGCAAGACTCTTGAGCAGAACTACCGCCTGTTGCACGACCTGCGCCTCTTCGGCCTGCTTCATCGCCCGCTGCTTGTGGGTGTGTCGCGCAAGTCTATGATAACCAGGTTACTCGGAGTCGGTACAGACGATGCTCTCAACGGCACAACCGTTGTCAATACCCTTGCGCTCGATCGTGGCGCGTCCATATTGCGTGTCCACGACGTTGCCGCCGCCCGTCAGGCCGTCGACATATATATGGCCACTGAAACAGATAAATAAACCATCAGCTAATCTCTTCTCGCCGTGCCGCACTTCGGAATCAAAGACATAATCGACATACTGCTCGTCGCCACGCTCCTCTACTACATATACAAGCTCATGAAGGAGTCGGGCACCATCAACATCTTCTATGGTGTGATGGCATTCATTGTGGTATGGATTATAGCCTCCGAAATCTTTGCGATGCGCCTTATCGGCACGATTCTCGACAAGTTCATGAGCATAGGGCTGCTCATCCTTGTCATACTTTTTCAGGATCAGATCAAGCGTTTCCTTGTGGAGCTTGGCTCACACCGGCGATGGCGCTTTTTGGCCACACTCTTCCACCATCATAAGGGCACAGATATGGCTGCCACCGCATGGGTGATGCCGGTGGTATATGCTTGCATGGCGATGTCCAAGACCAAGACCGGCGCACTTATCGTCATCGAGCAGTCGATTCCGCTCGACAACTACGAGAAGACCGGCGACATAATCGACGCCGACATCAACACCCGCCTCATCGAGAATATCTTCTTCAAGAACTCGCCCCTCCACGACGGCGCTCTTATCCTTGCCCACGGGCGTCTTATGGCTGCGGGCTGCATACTGCCCGTGAGCCACGACAACTCGCTGCCCCGCTACATGGGGCTGCGCCACCGCTCTGCCCTCGGCATAGCGCAGGCCACTGACGCCGTGGCCGTTGTCGTATCGGAAGAGACGGGCAATATATCCATAGCCCATCGCGGCAAGCTCTCCACCCGCCTCAGCTCCACCGAGCTTGAGCATCGGCTCAACGCCATCGCCATGCTTCCTCGCAAATAAGACTCGATCGCGAAAGCTATAATACCCAACGTGGCGACTGCCTCACGGCGCCGCCACGTTAGATATAAACCAATCATTAATCACATTCTGAATATACAACACCGGTCCGTGCGATTTGGTTCACGGGCCGGTGAAATTTTTTCAAAAATTATTCAGAGATTGTATCCGATTGCCTTCATCGGACCCTGTTCGTCGCTGAAAAGGCGATATAGCACCGGGTCTTGCAGTATCTGCTTTATGGTGGTGGGCCTGTCGTCGACAAGTATACGGTCATTGATGAGTCGAACGCCGTGGCTGTAGTCCACATAGCCTGTGCCGTGTGCGCCGCTAAGTGGCTGTATGGCCCTGCCGTCGGGATAGTGCCAGCCGTATATGAAGAGTCGTCCCGGCTCGCCGGCGATACGGTTGGTGATGACTATGTCCTTTTTATGACCCGAAGTGAGGTGTCCTGCGGGCAGATCTATGGCACGTCGGCCAGCCTCGACTATGGAATCGTGGCGTGAGAATACCGGCAATGTTGTCATTGTGGCATCGGGAGTCATTGGCGCGGGTGTGAGTCTGACCTCGCTGTGCCGGTGGATGAGATCGGAAATCCTGCGGGTGGGAAGCACTGCTCCATAATGATCGGCTATCTGCTGCGCTGTGGCCGGCAGCAGCGGTATGCGCATGAAGTCGCCGTCGCTTCCTATTGCCAGAAAGTCGGGCAATACCGAGAGAGTCACCTTGTGGAGGATGCCATAGAGATCGGGGATGCTGTCGATGATGATTGCAGGCTGCCGCAGCCATGAGGGGATGTTGCCCGATATGATCTCGGCAAACACCAATGAATCGCGATCGGAGGCTGTCATATTTTCCGTAAGCCGGCAGAATTCACTGCCGGTCATGGCTCCGGCTTGTCGCGGCGGTATCGGCAGTGCACCGGGAATAGCGATGGAGTCCTGTCGGTATTCGTCGTAGGCATGTGCGCCCATCATAGTATATCCGGTGCCGTCGTGAGCCGTACCCGAAAGCACCGACTGTATGAATCCGTTTCTTTCGACAAGCACGGTATGGTAAATCTTGTGTTCGGGATTCTTACGCATGTAGAACTGTATCCTGCCATCCCCTGCTGAGTAGCAGATTGTGCTGTCGGTAGAGGTCTTATGCCACTTTTCGTCTTTTATGTGCTTTTTAAGATACCGTTGCATCAGCTGCGTGTGATGCCATGTGCCGCCTTTGCGCGATATGAAAGGCTTGCCGTCGAGTCGGCCGTTGGCGTCGTCATAACAGGCTACAAACAGCCGGTTGGCCGGTGATGCGCCGAGCCACTTCAGCAGCTTCGCTCCATAGCGATCGTCGTTCCAGTTGTAATTGCTGTCGATGAATGAGATGTGGCTTATCATGGCCGGAATCTCATCGACGGCATCCATGTAGCCGAATATGAAATTACCGCCGCCGCTGTGGCTGTTAAGCTCAATGGTGGGATTATAGTCCGAAAACATTGAGCAGATGTATTCGACGGCATTCCTGATCGTTTCGTCTCTGTCGGGCGACATCCCGCGCCACCGTCCCCAGCTGCGGGTATCGGCCTCGAGATACACAGTTATGGTATTGTGACTGCGGTCTTTTTCGCGTATGAAGCGCGTCTGGGCGGCGATGTGCTGTATCTGATAATGCCAGTCCCCGCCTGATGCAGGCAGTTTGCCGGCTGTCCAGTCGGTGGTGTTGCCGTTGGGGAGAGCATATAGCACTATGCGTGTCGGAAGTGATTTGTCGAAAGAAGCCGATGAAGGTGCATTGATGCGGATTTTTATTCCCGGAGAGTAAGTGAACGACAGTTCCTGTTCGTCGAAATAAGGTGTAGTGACGAATCCGGGCAACTTCTCGGCCTGCATCGGGCAGATGAATGCCAGCGCGAGCAGGCATGTAAGTAAGAGTTTTTTCATGGTATGATACAGCAAACGCTGCCGTTTTGCAGGCAGCGTTTGCCGATATAAGGAGTTAATTATTTGTAGAGGTTGATGCCGAGCTCTATTTGGGAAGTGCCGTCGATAACAGCGGGGAGCGACTTGAGGATGTTGGGCAGCATTCCGGCCATAATACCCATGTCGGGATCCTGCGATGCTGCGTCTACAATAGCCTGAATTACGTCCTCATCGGTAAATAACGGCGACAGAGTCTTGAGGATCGGGAGCAGAGTCTCGGTGCCGAGATAGAAGCTTACGGCGTTGGCATCGGTGTCGTAGACGGGGCTGTATGTACCATCGTTGAGAAGCAGATCCGACATACGTGCGCCATAGTTCACCGGCACACCGTTGGCGAGCATAGGCACTACATTTGTGATGAGTCCCTCGAGCAGAGCGTTGATGTCGATTGCGCGGCTCTTGGATGCGGCCGACATGGCGGTGGCGATGATCGCCTGGGGGTCAAGGAACACAAGCAGGGTGTGATCGTCTTTCACCACATAGCGGGCAAGGCCCTTCGGCGAATCTTTCACGGGCATGCCTTCAACTTCGGTATCGGTATATTTTGCTGTGATGCTGCCGTCCTCGCCGAAGGTTACGCTCTTGAGAACTTCGGGAAGTAATGCAGGAATCGGCAGGGTCTTGTCGCCAAATTCAAGTTTTGTGAGTGCGAACGCCACGTTTATGACGGCATTCACATCCATTTCGGAGCCAAAGACTTCAATCTTTTTTTCGGATACCCAGTAGGCACGCAGTTCGTTGAATATCTTGTCTTCATAGGCGTGAGTGTTATAGGTGCCGGCCATCGAGGTGTCCTTGAGCTTGATGTCGCTGAGGTTGAGGGTCATGGCATCCTTGCTTACTTCGCCCGAATAGCTGAATGTGCAGTATTCTGTATCGCTGCTGCCGGTGAAAGTTGCCTTGTCGGCATCACCGGTAAGAGTTACAGTGAATGATGCCTCGGCCGAACCGGGAATCACACACGATGTGGGGAACGACAGTGCAGGAGCTGCATCGCGGGCACTCATGTCGGGGATAAGCGATGTGATATCGAGGGCCTCACCCTTGATTGTCAGTTTGGCTGTGCCGTCAGTGGCCGGTGTGAAGTCAACTGTCTGGCCTGTTGTGGCTGTCCCGTCTACATTGAGCACAAGACCTTCGGATGCGGTATAGGTCTTGGCCACAAGCGATTCGCCCGGCACAACGGGGTCGTCTTTGTCGTCGCTGCACGATGTGAACACGAATGCAGTTCCCATCACGGCGAGGGCTAAAGCGAAATGTTTTTTCATTGCTTTTTCAGTATTGATGATTAATATAAAATGTTCCTTGTGTACCTTGTTTATGGAACCATGATTGTCGCTGCAAAGGTACGCATAAAACGCCGAATCTACAAGAAAAACGCGCCGGCAGGATGTCTTGAATTGCGCAATTATTCTCATTTTGGGATAATAATTGGGGCATTTAGGACTTTTGTCATCATATTATTTTGTACCTTTGTGCCATTAATTCAGAATGACATTCTCTAATCATGAACCTCAAGCATATTTTCGCTTTCATATTTGCCGCTTCCGTTTTTATGATGTCGTCGTGCATCAAGGACGAGCCTCTGAATGCCGAGTGCGACATACTGTCGGTGATTTTGCCCGGTGATGTGCTGAACCGCCAGCCAGTAATAGGAAATAACAAAATCACCCTTATTGTGCGCAATAATGTATCGCTGCTTCAGCCGCTTGCGCCGGAATTCACCCTTACTCCGGGAGCCACTATCGAGCCGCCGAGCGGCACACCGCTCAACTTCCTGATGCCGCAGACGTATACAGTTACCTCGCAGGACGGGCAGTGGCACAAGACATATACCGTCGAGGTGCAGAAAAACAATTCCATAAACCTGGCTTACGATTTTGATAACGTGCGTCAGATTCCGGCCCTCGCAGGCATGTGCAGCTATGATGAGTTTTACGAGATCGGCCCCGGCGGCAAGGAGTCGATGGTGTGGGCAAGCGCCAACTCGGCATACGCCCTGTCGCTGCAGGCTTCGACCCCGTCGACATTCCCGACGTATCAGGCCGACGGCGGTATCAACGGCAAGTGTGCCGTCCTCACCACGCGCTCGACCGGCTCATGGGGAGCCCGCCTGAAAAAACCTATCGCAGCCGGCAATTTGTTTATCGGCACTTTCGACAGTTCGGCCGCAGTGTCGCAGCCTCTCAAGGCAACCCATTTCGGTACACCTTTCTTCAACGAGCCCGTATCGTTCAGCGGATACTACAAATACAAACCGGGGGAGACCTACTGCGAGACCGACAAGGACGGCAATTTCCTGCCGGTCCCCGGAAAGACCGACCTGTTCAACCTCTACATAGTACTCTATGAGACTACTCCCGAACTGCAGTGGCTCGACGGCACTAATGTGCTCGATCGCGACAATCCGCACATCATCGGCTCGGCCGAGATTCCCGACCGCCATGCCAGCGACGAGTGGGTAGAGTTTTCGGTTCCGTTTATTTTATGGCCCGGCAAGACGATAGATCCTGAGAAGCTCAAGGACGGTATGTACAATGTGGCCGTAGTAATGAGTTCGAGTCAGGACGGCGACTATTTCTCGGGAGCCATAGGCAGTACTCTTCAGGTCGACAAACTGCTCATAACCTGTAAAACACAAAATTGATCATACGATGAAAACAACAATATACAGGATAGTGGCCATTGCTGCGCTGATGCTCGCATCCATTGCGGGTGTCTCGGCCCAGCGCAACGGCATCCATGAGAAGATAACCCGCCTCGGATTTGAATTTGAGGTCAATGCAGGCACAAGTCTCGGCGGTGCCACACCGCTGCCGCTTCCGGCCGAGATCAGGCATATCGATTCATATAGCCCCGACCTCGACCTGCAGCTCGGGCTGCTTGTGACAAAATGGCTGGGAAACGAGCGCAAATGGGGCGTGGCTGTAGGCGCACGCCTCGAAACCCGCGGCATGAAGACACGCGCCACCGTTAAGAACTATGGCATGGAAATCCTCGACAACGGCAAGAAACTCAGCGGCCGCTGGACCGGAAAGGTGCAGACTAAATACCATTCACAGCAGCTTGTGATACCCATTACCGCTGTGTACCGAATCAACAGACGTCTTAAGGCCAACCTCGGCCCATATCTCGCATTTGCTTTCAGCAACGACTTCGACGGCTATGTTTCCGACGGCTATCTGCGCGAGGGCGATCCCACAGGCGACAAATATGTGTTTGAAGACGACTCGCGCGCCTCATACGACTTCGGCGACGAGTTGCGACACTTTCAGTGGGGCATGCGTGGTGGTGTGTCGTGGGCTGCATACAAGCATCTTGTGGTCAATGCCGACCTTACCTGGGGCTGCAACAACATCTTCAAATCATCGTTCAAGACCGTCAATTTCAGTCTTTATCCGATATACCTCAATATAGGTTTCGGATATATATTCTGATGATGCCTCAGTTGCGGTAATACACACGCTTCACACGGGGTGATACCCATGTGAGCAGCTCATACGGGATGGTGTCGAGTATTTCGGCGAGCCGTTCCACAGGCATGTTGTTGCCGTAGATCTCCACTTCGTCGCCTATCGATACACCTGGGGCGTCGGTAACGTCAACCATACACTGATCCATGCATATATTGCCGACGGTAGGACATTCCGTGCCGCGGATTATAAATGATGTCGCACCGCGGCTCAGTCGGCGGTTGAGGCCGTCGGCATATCCTATCGGCACAGTTGCTATCAGCGATTCTCGCTCAAGCACTCCACGGCGGCTATAGCCTATGGTAGTGCCGGCCGGCCAACGGTGCAGCGATATCACGGTCGATTTGAGCGTCGCTACGGTTTTCAGATGCTCGTCGTGGCCCATGGGGCTCACTCCATACAGTCCGATGCCGAGCCGCACCATGTCGTACTGGTGATCGGGGCGAGTCATAATGCCGGCTGTGTTGAGTATGTGCCGTAAAGGTCGGTATGGCAGGGCGTCGAGCAGGTATTGCGAAGCGCGTGCATAGGTATCGAGCTGCATCTGCGTGTATGCTTCCTGGTCGGGGCAGTCAGCAGTGGCCAGGTGCGAGAATATCGATGCAACTTCCACCTCAGGCGACTCACCCAGGGCTTCAACCAGCGCGGGCAGCTCGTCCTCCACAAAGCCTACACGGTGCATACCGGTATCGAGTTTGATATGAGCCTTGAAGCGTTCCACTCCGTTCTTGCGGGCCTCTTCGACAAGTATGTGCAGTTCACGCAGCGAGAATACCGACGGTTCAAGCCGGTAACGGAACAATGCCGGGTAATTGGTCGTGACCGGATTGAGCACCACTATCGGCATTGTGATGCCTCCGCGGCGCAGTTCTACGCCTTCGTCCACGACGGCTACGGCAAGATATGCGGCACCCTGGGCCTGCAGTGTCTTGGCCACCTCGAGCGCACCGGTGCCGTATGCCGAAGCTTTCACCATTCCCACAAGGCCTGTGCCCGGCTTGAGCAGAGAGCGGAAATAGTTGAAATTGTGTACCACGGCATCGAGGTCGATCTCGAAGATTGTATCATGACGTGGCGTCTCGAGCGCGGCCTTTATTTTTATGAATCCGGAAGCCGGCGAGCCTGCGATGAGGATGCTCTCCGAGCTGAAACGGTTGATGTCATACTCCTTGAGGAATGCCTCGGTACCGGATACTTTTTCCACACAGATACCATATCCCTTGCCATGCAGGAAGCGGCCGGTCTCATCGCCTATTGCAATTATACGCGATATGCCGTAAACTGCCGCGAGCCGGGCAAGGTTGTCATATAGCTCGGCAAGGTCGCACCCGGGGCCGTGAAGAAGGTCGGACGTTATCAGCGTGGATGTGCGGGTGGTTGTGGAGCGGCGGCGCATCATGTCGAGCGACTGGCGCAGAGAGCGCAGATCGTGTGTGAAGCCATCATAATACATCACGCAGTCATTGATTCCTTCGTGCACGTCGATACGGTTGGATACAGTCTCTATATCGGCCGGCAGTGTGGCACCTGTCGTTTCGAGAAATGCCTCGGCCAGCTTGCGGTCGATCTCCTCGCCTGTCGTGCCCCTGACGGGTATGAGTCGGATATCGGGATATGTCTCGCGTACAAGGCGGTCGACATTAATGTCGTTGGCGTCGTAAATGATCGTTGATGCCTCGTGGAATAGTTTCAGCTTCTCGCGAACCTTGGCCTCGCGGCAGGCAAATCCGCTGTCGTGCTCGGCCGTGATGCTTGTAAGGATGCCGATCGTGGGGCGGATTACAGCGGCATGATGCTCCATGTCGCCGCAGGTATCGATGCCGGCTTCAATGAGTGTCACACGACTGTCGGCAGGTGCTTCGAGCAGCGACATAGGTACACCAAGTCGCGAGTTCCAGCTGCGCGGGCTACGTGCCACCTTGTCGGTCACGCGGCACAGCGCCTGATAGATCAGTTCTTTTACTATAGTCTTGCCGGCCGAGCCTGTAATGGCGACTACAGAGCCGGTCATGCGGTCGCGATGGGCTGAAGCGAGTGTCGCCACGGCTTCGGTAACATTGTCAACAACAATGAATGTGGCATCGGCATAGCTGTCGTGAAATTCGGGCAGATGTTCAACCATGAACATGCGGACGCCACGACGGTAGAGCTGCGGAATGAAGCTGTGGCCGTCGGACGAGTCGGTCGTGATTGCGCAGAATATAGTGCCTTCGGGGGATTCAATAGAGCGGGAGTCAAACAGAAAGTCCTTTACGGTGCCCTCGGCAGGTCCATAACACCTGCAGCCGAGCGTGTCGAGTATTTCCTTAATGTTATAGGTGGTCATAGCAATGGAATGTGTGCGGACCGGAGCGCCGCGCGGCGGTACTCGTAGGCCTTTGAAATTGTATCTTTGGTAAAATATGTTTCTGCGAATTTTTCGTATATGTAGTCGACGGCCATATCCGACGGATGCTTCAGGTCCTCGGCATAAAAACGGTAGTCGCGCAGGTCATCGTTCACTATCTCGTAGGCCGGAAAGTAGTCGTAGCCACCCTCGCGGCATATAGTGTCGATAGCCACACGCAGCGTGGCTTTGGACAGGCAGCTTCGGGCAAGTCCGTCGCCTGTATATCTTACAGGGCTGAGTGTAAATATGACACGTTTGCCCTTCGGAATGAGACAGCGCCACAGCCCGCATATCTCGTCGAGCCCAAGATAACGCTCGGAGAAAGTAGATGCGGGCAGCTTATGGCAGTTGCCGGCCACTGTGCCGCTGTATTCATATACCTTGTCGTTGCCGAATGTCACAATTATAACATCAGCCTCGGTGATGGCTCTGGCAAGCGGCATGTAGTCGGCGTTAACCTTTGCTGCGAGCTCATCGGCACTCCCGGCCTGATACCGGTTGGCAAAGTCGAGACAGTGGAATGTGCCGTCGGGGCCGGTGGTGAAGTCGGTGGCAGAGTAGGGTACCTCGCCCCGCCGGATAACACGTGCTATCGATGCCGGATTGAACAGCGGGCCCAAAGGATTGTGGATGGCTTGAAAGCCGGACTGTGCCAGCCGCTCACCGATATTGTCGGCAAAGCACGATCCTGTCAGCACTATCCGGTCGTCGTGGCTTATACTGAACGATCGGCCGATTTTTCCTATTTCAGTCCGGAATCTCATCAGAACATCTGATAATCGATTGAGAGAACCTGAAACTCGGTGCGGCGGTTGATCTGATCGGCTGCTTCCTGATCCTCGGGCGACAGGGACTCGATATATTCCTCGGTGAGTACATCTCCCTCCTTGAACTGCGGATACAGTCTGGCAAGTTTCTTTGTAATGGTCTTGGGCCGTGATTCGCCATAGCCCTGACTTTGCAGGCGGTCGGGCCGGATGCCGTGTGCAATCAGATAGTCTATGACCGACTTGGCGCGGCGGCTCGACAGGTTGATATTGTATTCCTCGCTGCCCTTGCGGTCGGTGTGCGAGGCCATTTCGATTGTCACGTTGGGATTGTCGCGCAGCACCTGCACCATCTCGTTGAGGGCTTCCTCTGATTCGGGACGCAGTGTGGCCTTGTCGAAGTCGTAGAATATATTGTCGATTACAACAGGCTTGGTGATTGATGCCAGTATGAAGTCTACACCATACTCGGCATCTTCCTCTGCCGTATCGGATGTGAATTCCTGTTTAGCGTTGAGATAGCCCTTGGCCCCGGCAAGCATCACATAGCTGACACCGCGCTGCAGCGGGAACGAGAACGAGCCGTCATCGCGGGCTACCTGCTTCTGATTCGAGCCGTCGTTGCCTACGATGCGTATTACGGCGTTGGGAACCGGCTCCTCATCCTTGTCGAGCACCCAGCCCGAAATCATAATCTTGAGTTCGGGAAGCTCAAATGAATATATGTTGTCGTAGCCGCGGGCGTCGTTGCGGTTGGAGGTGAAGAAACCGCTCTCGCCCTCTCCGAAGGTTATACCGAAGTCGTCATAGGCCGAATTGATAGGCGTCCCCATATTGGTTACGGCCCAGCCGCCCGAGGGCTTCAGCTCGGCCTTGAACAGGTCGAGTCCGCCGTAGCCGGGATGTCCGTCTGATGCGAAATACAGTATGGAGTCGGTGCGTACGTAGGGGAACATTTCGTTGCCGGGCGTATTGATCCATTCGCCCATATTCTCGAGTGTGCCGCCTTTCATGGTGAGGTTGATGCGCCATATGTCGCGGCCGCCCGAGCCGCCGGGCATGTCGCTCGAGAAGTAAAGCCACTGTCCGTCGGGCGATACGGCCGGGTGGCCCATTGCCGACAGTGTGTCGCCGGTTATCTCGAATTTCACCGGAGCGCTCCACTTGGCGTCGGAGCGTTGCGAAGTGAATATTTCCACGGTCGTGGGCGAGTTCGCTTCGCGGCGTGCACGGGTCAGATACATCAGGTTGCCGTCGGGCGAGAAGGATATGACGCCTTCGTCCATATCGGTATTGAGTTCACCTTCCACAGCTTCGGGCCGTTGCCACTGACCTTTTTCATCCTTGGAGGCTACCCATATATCGCCCTTTTTCATTCCGGTTATCTCGCTGCGGGGGCCGTTGACTTTCTCGCGGGTAGTGGCGAAGTACAGGCGGTCGGTAGCTCCGGGCATAAACATCGGTGAGAAGTCGCTTCGCGGTGAGTTGAACATCTCTGATTTACGCACAACATATCGTGTGGCACCGCTTTTGTCGGCGGCTGCGCGTGCACCGGCCAGTCCGTTTTGGGCCTCGGCGCTTTCGGGACGCATCGACAGGTAATTCTCATACGACTTTACGGCCTGAGCATACAGTCCCGACGCATGCTGCATCTCGGCCAGACGCAGATAGGCAGTGGTGTCGGGGTATTCGTAGCGTATGGCGTTCTGATAGGCAGCCGCGGCACGCTGGAACTGGCTCAGCCGCCGGTGACATTCGGCCATCTTGAAGGCCACCTCGCCACGCAACGGCCGCTCTTCCTTTTTGGTGAGCTTGTTGTAGATCTTGCGATAGGTCTTCGACGCGTCGAAATACTCGCCGCGGGCCATCTGCTCGTTGGCTGTGGCGAGCTTGGCACCGCCGCAGCCGGTCGTGACGGCGCCAAGACCGAGGCACACCGTCATGCAGGTGAATATATGTCGTAGTTTCATATTATAGTAACGTCGGGAAAGGCGCTATATTGCATGTATACTGTTCTATACCCATACAAGGGTATTTTGCCTTTTCTGATTGCAAAGTTACACAATTTTTTTGTACCTTTGCGCCAAGATGTTCAACAGATATTCGTTTATGAAAAAATTTGCATTTCTCCTCTCTTTGGCTGTCTTGCTGATGCCCGTCGTGCCGGCATCGGCCAAGGAACCTCAGCAGGAAACTGTGGTGTTTACTGTCACGCCTGTGATGACAAGCCGCAACTGCGAGAACAAGATCAAGACCAACATCCGCTTTGAAAAAGGCGTCAATGACATTGCTACCGATGTAAAGAATAATACAGTTACAATCAAATACAACGCCAAGTCGACTGATGCCGACAAGCTGATCGCCGCTTTCAAAAAAATAGGCTATGAGGCCAAACAATACAACGCAGACAGCAAATAATAACAAATAACAATTCCGGAAATGAAACTTACACATCTCTTTATCGGTGCTGCCTTACTGCTGGCAGGCGCCGCTGCAGTCACTTCGTGCGGCTCGAAAAATGCCGCCAACGATGAAACCGACAGCGTTGAGGCTGTTGTGCCTCTCACAGTCGAAGAATTCCTCGCTGCCGAATTCACCGACGGTGACATGGTAACTGTCGAAGGCCTTTGCTCTCATCTGTGCAAGCATGGCGGCACAAAGGCATTTCTGACCGATCCCGACACTACTAAGGAAGCCCAGTGGATCCTCTGCATGGCAACCGACTCGATCGGCGGTGCATTCGATCCTACCTGCCCCGGCAAGGTACTCACAGTCACCGGCACAGTCCGAGCCAATACCACCTCTGTATCGGGTATCAACGCCGCTGCCGAGCGTATGAAAGCCCAGCAGGAAGCCCGCCACTGCGATTCCGAGTCGAAGGCTTTCGGTACGATCAATCAGCTTAAAGCTGCTCTCGACAGCCAGATGGCAATCAATCCCGCCGACACCACACTCGTCCTCGGCTACTACATCGAAACTACATCTTACACTCTCCCTGTAGAATAAGACATTTACATAGGTCCGGCCAAGACCTCTGTAATTAAGGCAGCCCAGTCGGGCTGCCTTTTTATATGTCGTCTTTTTAAGAAATTCGTTTAAAATGCCTAATTTTGTACAATAAACCAAGAGCTGCTATATGTCACGCCTTAAAAAAATACCTTTCTCCCGTATGCAAACCCTCTCTGATTCGGGTGTATTCATTAAGCATTTCGATCGGTATGGAAAAACTATGATGCGATCTTATTCGCACCGCGACGATTATTACATCATCGTACTTCTTACTGCCGGCGCGGCAGCTGTTGAGATTGACTTCGGGAGAAAGGAAATGAAGAACGGCGACATACTGATATTGTCGCCCGGTCAGGTTCACAGCAAGCCGGCAGGCGAAGTATGGCATGCCGACGGGTGGATGCTTGCCTTTTTGCCCGAGATACTTTCTGAGGCTGAAACACGCGCCATTGAGGAGTATGCCATAGCGCCCCGGCCTTTCAATCCCGGCGCGAATGCCGTCGAAGACATTGTCTCACTGCTTGCTATGCTGGAACGGAATATCGACAATCACAGCATTTCACAATCTCTGGCCGCGGCTGTCAAGAGCTATGTCCTATCCACGCTCGGCGCATCGGACACAGATGTGTCGGGACGGTATATGGCGATAACTGTGCGGCTGAGAAAGTTGCTTGATACCCATCTGGCTACAGAAAAGCGCCCTGCCGTATATGCTTCCATGCTCAATATCTCGGAAGTATATCTCAACGAGGCTGTGAAAGGCGCAACCGGCCTCAGCGCCGGCGCATATATAAGGGGTAGGGTGGTCGTGCAGGCAATGCGCCAGCTCGCTTATACGTCAATGTCGGCAAAAGAAATAGCATACTCTCTCGGATATGACGACTATTCGTATTTCTCGAAATTATTCAAAAAGCGTGTCGGCAAATCACCGACTGATTATCGTAAAAACCTTAAATAATACAACCTTTACCGTGCCATAGACCTTCTTTGCGCGCCGTATTCATCGTAACTTTGCATCTGCAAAACACAGGCAAAATTCATATCAAAGTAATTTGTCAAAAAGTCAATATTAAGTTTATAAGATGAAAACGGCGTCAAAACTCAAATTATGCAACAAGTCTCTGGGCTTGCTACTCGTCTTAATGTTGGTGTCGGGTGTGCAGCTTGAAGCTACATCCGGCAAATATCCGTGGTCGGTATGGATGCATATTATGCTTGGAACACTACTGTGTATCCTCGTGGGCTATCATATCAGCCTTCATTATAAATCCACGAATTGGTTTTCGCGTTTCGCAAAAAATCCACGCAAAGTCACCCGTGTCCTGTGGTGGATCTACCTCCTTACGGCGATCAGCGGAGTCGCAGCCACTGCTGTGTGGTTTGGTGGAGCCCACACCCCGCTCGGCGGAGTCCACGGCAAAATCGGCTTCCTGATGGCTGTGATCTCAACCATCCATATTGTCTGCCACAAGAAAAAATATAAAAGGCAGTAAGTTGGTATAAAACGGATTATAAATCCATTTTAAGGAAATCCCGAAGATTGACATGCTCAATCCCGGGGTACTCACTGAATCCTCCGCAGATAGGATCAAGTGAAACTACAAACTTCGGGTAATTGTCTTTTATTGCCGCAAGATTGCCAAATTCTCGTTTTATAGTGTCGTCGGAAGCAAGGAGGTAAGCTACTTGAACATATATCCGTTTGTCGGCCTTTGTTGCGACGAAGTCTATCTCTCCGGCGCGAAGAAGGCCGATTGAGACCTCAAATCCCTGCCTTCGGAGCTGATTCCACACGACATTTTCCATAATCTTTTCAATACTGCCTCTAGAGCCACAAAGATAGTTGCGAATGCCATGATCTGAAAAATAGAACTTGTTGTTTGGTTCAAGAAGCATTTTGCCATGTATATCGAAACGTTTGATTGGAATGGCAAGAAATGCGTCGCGGAGATATTTGAGATAGTTTGATACTGTTTCATCGCTGATCTTCTCGTTCTTTGACGTCATGTATCTGACGATATTGGTAACAGATATCGGCTTTCCGATGTTGTCAGCGACAAAGCGTATTATATTTTCAAGTTGCGTGATATTGCGGACTTTTTCTCTGCTTACAATATCTTTGACAAGAATTGTATTGTAAACTCCTTCTAAGTAGTCATTTATTTGCGATTTTTCATCAGGCTTAAAGGTGCGTAAACCGGGCAGTCCGCCCATTATGAGATAGTGAATGAGAGCTTGGTCGCTATCTTCCATGTTGTGGAACCGCAAAAATTCAAGATATGAAAGGTTATATATCTTTATCTCAATATATCTTCCAGATAGCCGCGTACCGAGTTCACTTGAAAAGATATACGCATTGCTTCCGGTGGCAATCACCTGGCAGCGGTTTTCTGCGTGAAAACTGCGAAGAGCGTTTTCATAATTTTCAATATCCTGAACCTCATCGATAAGGAGATAATTTTCACCGTCTTCTGGTAATCTGTCTACAGCATAGTCATACAGCTGCTCAGCCGTTGCAATGTTTTGGAATTCCTGATACTCCTTATTAATATATACAATGTTTGCTTTAGGACGATTTTGATTGAGCCAATTTTTAAATAATTCAAGCACTTTGCTCTTCCCAACGCGACGTTGACCGACGAGGATAAGCATCATACCACGATTAATCAGGTCTGCAATCTTTTCTGTGTATTGTGGGCGAGGAAGTAGTTCCATAGATGTGAGTTTTTTGCAAAGATAACAAACTATACTCGGTAAAACAAGAAATGCTTGTGTTATTTTCCGATTATATTCGGAAAAAATAGTATGAAAAAATATTATTATAAATAGTATAATTGCTCCTGCGTATCATCTTCCAAGAGCGTAGCTCGATGAAAAATCAAAACAAGAAGGAGACAAGCACACCGAGGTGATGCCTGTCTCCTTCTCGTTTTGGTTGCTAAGGTTTACAGTGCGAACT
>JAGANS010000049.1 GCA_017624155.1 Muribaculaceae bacterium
CTGCTTTGCGCTGCTATCGGAACGGTGATAGCTTTCGCAAATAATCTCGACTCCACAAATAATCAACCCGGTAACGAACAACTCGCCACAATCGAAGCTACTGCTGCGTGCGAAGTATCATCTATACGCGAATTAAATACAGGCCACTGTCTCCCCAAATTCGGTGAATCGGGCGATGCGTGTGTAAACGACGGATATGAAGGCGGCGTAAGATGCTGCGGAAATACTGATGATTAAAAAGACATTCATATATAATAATTATAATAATGGGACAACATATTAAGGTTATTGCCGGCATACTATTTACAATGGCAATAATAACTATGTCAGGATGTCGAAACAAGACGGCAGAAAAACGTATCAGTTCAGGTGACATCTCGATGACAGAGGTTGACTCTCTGCAGATTCATTTAGATTCTCTCACCACGCAATCAACATCATACCTGCAGCTTGTCGGGGATTCTACGATAGCTTTTTTTAATAAGCCTAATTCAGATATTGTATTATATAATATCAAAAACGGCACAACTTCTAAAATTAAAATATTTAAAGAAGGCCCAAATGCCGTGCATGGTGTTACCGGCTTCTGCTTTCTCAATCCGGACAGTATATGGCTATACTCCCAATGGGGCTATGAGATAAACCTTATAGATTCTAAGGGTAATCGCACTACAAAATATAAATTGTCTACCGACAAGGATTCCTCGGGCAATATACTGCAATATGCCGTTAATCCATATCCGACGACGACAACGCCCTATACTGTAAAGAATCATATACACTATTTAGCCGGCATGAATAACCGTCCGAATGACGGTCAACTCCCCGGCACAGTGATGATATTTGATGAGAAAAACGGGAGCTGGAAAACCGGGGTAACCTATCCGGCAGAGTATGGCTCAACCGAAGATCTTGCCAAATGGGATCCTTTTGCCTATCGTCAAGTACAATATACCATGGACCCACAAGGAAAAATGATCATGAACTTTCCGGCATCTGACAGTCTGTTTGTCTATGATCCCCGGACAGGAACGATGTCCGCACATTATGCCGCATATTCTGAGCCTACTAATATACATCTCTGTGAGGCCAAGACACCCGAAGAATCCATAAAAAACTTTCTTAAACAATACTGCTACACATCCATCCTGTATGATAAATACAACGACGTGTATTATCGCATCATACGCAAACCGATAGAAAGTGAAGCGGAGGACCTTAATGCACAAATCAGGAAAAAGCCGATTTCTATCATTATTCTCAACAAAACATTTGATAAAATTGGAGAGTTCTCGCTCCCAAACGATGAATACTACCATAATCATGTTTTCGTAACCAGTGACGGTTTGCATATAAACAAACTTTCGGACGATGACGACATTATGAAATTCCGCGTATTCAGAATAATCGATAAATAACTCTTAATGTCAGATGTAGCGGTAATACACACTGATCATGCACAAGACTATAAAAATACGCCTTGCAGGACTCTGTATCTTAGCTGCGATAATTATGCTGCATGGATGCAAAGGGGGATCCACAGGCGATTCCGCTGACCATCGGGACAGTCTTACCATGGAAGAGTCCGACATGTTGCTCGTTCCATTGGACTCAAGCACCACGCAGGTTACCTCATACATGCAACTCATTGACGACAGTGTCCTTGCATTTTTCAACGAACCGAATTATGACATCGTTCTCAATAACCTGAATAACGGCACAACGACTAAAGTCACGATTCATAGAGACGGACCTGATGCCGTGAATGGTGTAACCGGCTTTTGTTATGTATCGCCCGACAGCATCTGGCTTTATGAGCAATGGGGCAGGGACATAACATTGATTGACAGCAATGGCAATAAGAAAGGGCACGTACGCATGTCGGCAATCAACGACTCTTTGGGCAACCGGCTCAAGTATGCTGTTTCTCCTTACCCGCTTACCATAAGTCCTTATACTGTTAAAAATGGGATACACTATTTACAAGGGATGAACGGCAGGGCTGTTGAAGGGCAGATCCCCGGCTCAACTTTGATATACGACGAGAAGGCCGGTAACTGGAAAACCGAAAATGCTTATCCCTCCGTATACGGAGCTAATGATGAAATAAGCGAATGGAATCCTTTCGGGTTTAGACAAACTCAATATACTTTCACGCCAGACGGTGAAATGCTTATCAATTATCCTGCATCCGACAGTCTGTATACCTACAATCCCATGACAGGCGAACATAGGACTTACAATGCCGCCTATTCCAAGCCTACAAATATTCATCTCGTTAAGGTTAACAGCCTGGAGGAATCCTATGCCGACTATCTGAAACAATATTGTTATACATCCATACACTATGATAAGTTCAACGACGTGTATTATAGGATAATCCGCACGCCTATTGAGGACTTTGACATCACGAAATATCGAGAATTATTACAGACAAAACCGGTTGTAATAATTATTCTGAACAAAGATTTCAAAAATATCGGAGAATATTCCCTCCCGGATGACAAGTATAATCACGGTAATATATTTATTAATAAAAATGGACTTCATATCAATGTCGTGTCCGATGACGATGACTTTATGAAGTTCCGGGTATTCAGGATAAAGGAATGACAAAATTGCTTTCCATCATTGCGATATCACTGGCTTGCATAATAATGGCGTGTACGGATAATTCACCGAGGCTCAGTATCCCACTGCGCTAATCAGGAACGATAAAGGACAATACGAGTTCAAATATATGTTAGACATATTGTATTAACACTGCATTCATGACACATAGCCACCGGTCGGCCTCAGCCAAGACTGGTGGCTGTTTTTGTCTCTCAGTAGCGGACCGCCGTTCTGATATTGTTTGATATTCTATTATCTGACAATCTCTTTTTACCTCGGCCCCGAATCTTCATTCTACATCAAGCAGCTCTGATATTTGTGAAATATTTGGCCGTATGTGCTTTTTTTGCGGCATATTTTACAGGCACCGGTTTCGGTATGTGAAAAAATTTTGTTAACTTTACACCGCATTTCTGCACAGTTACAAACCCTTAAAAATCTTACCATAAAGCAATGATCAACCCCGTATTCTGGCTTGTGCCGGCGTCGGCCATCGTGGCTCTGCTGCTCGCATGGTATTTTTACCATGAAATGATGAAGGAGAGCGAGGGTACCGACACCATGAAGCGCATAGCCTCGCATGTGCGCAAGGGCGCAATGTCCTATCTGAAGCAGCAATACAAGATTGTAGGCTGTGTATTCTTAGGTCTCGTAATCCTTTTCTCGGTAATGGCCTACGGCTTCCAGCTGCAGAATCCCTGGGTGCCGGTAGCCTTCCTCACCGGCGGCTTCTTCTCGGGTCTGTCGGGCTTCCTGGGCATGAAGACGGCTACGTATGCATCGGCCCGCACGGCCAACGCGGCCCGCAACTCGCTCAACCGCGGCCTGCGCGTGGCCTTCCGCTCGGGCGCAGTGATGGGCCTTGTGGTGGTTGGCCTCGGCCTTATCGACATATCGTTCTGGTATCTGCTGCTCGACTGGCTGGTTGACCTTCAGGGCACAGCCAAGCTGGCCATGATCACCACCACCATGCTTACATTTGGCATGGGTGCGTCGACTCAGGCGCTGTTTGCCCGTGTGGGCGGCGGCATCTACACCAAGACTGCCGACGTAGGCGCCGACCTTGTGGGCAAGGTTGAGGCCGGTATCCCCGAGGACGATCCGCGCAATCCCGCGACAATCGCCGACAATGTGGGCGACAATGTGGGCGACGTGGCCGGCATGGGTGCCGACCTGTACGAGTCGTACTGCGGCTCGATACTGGCTACATCGGCCCTGGGTGCCGCCGCATATCTGCTCAGCGGCGACGAGGTGATGCAGTACAAGGCTGTGGTGGCTCCGATGCTCATCGCCGCCGTAGGCATCCTGCTGTCGATACTCGGCATATTCTGCGTGCGCACCAAGGAAAACGCATCAATGAAGGACCTGCTCGGGTCGCTGTCGCTCGGCACCAATATAAGCTCGGTGCTCATCGTGGGCGCCACCTTCCTGATTCTGTGGCTGCTCGGCCTCGAGAACTGGGCGCTCATCAGCTGCTCGGTAGTGGTGGGCCTGCTGGTAGGCATCATCATAGGCCGCTCCACCGAATATTATACATCGCAGTCGTACAAGCCGACCAAGAAACTTGCCGAGAGCGGCACCACCGGCCCGGCTACCGTAATTATATCGGGCGTGGGCCTGGGCATGGTGTCGACGGCTATTCCCGTGCTTGCCGTTGTGGCCGGCATCATCCTGAGCTACTGGTTTGCCTCGGGCTTTGACTTCGCCAACGTGGCCATGGGCCTCTACGGCATCGGCATCGCCGCCGTGGGCATGCTCTCGACCCTCGGCATCACCCTTGCCACCGACGCTTACGGCCCCATCGCCGACAATGCCGGCGGTAACGCCGAGATGAGCGGCCTGGGCGAGGAAGTGCGCCGCCGTACCGACGCCCTCGACTCGCTGGGCAACACCACAGCCGCCACCGGCAAGGGATTTGCCATCGGCTCGGCTGCGCTCACCGGCATGGCCCTGCTGGCATCGTATATCGAAGAAATCCGCATCGGCCTCGAACGCCTCGGCGAAACTATGATACAGGTCGGCGACCGCGTGGTGCACATCCACGAGATGTCGTTCCTCGACTTCATGACCCTGTATGATGTCAATCTGATGAGCCCCAAGGTGCTTTCGGGTATGTTTATAGGCGCCATGATGGCCTTCCTGTTCTGCGGCCTGACGATGAATGCCGTTGGCCGTGCCGCCGCACACATGGTCGACGAGGTACGCCGCCAGTTCCACGAGATTAAAGGCATCCTCGAGGGCAAGGCCGAGCCCGACTACGCACGCTGCGTGCAGATATCCACCAAGGGCGCCCAGCGCGAGATGGTCTTCCCGTCGCTGCTGGCCATCATCGCCCCGATTCTCACAGGCATCGTATTCGGTGTTCCCGGCGTGCTCGGTCTGCTTGTAGGCGGCCTCAGCGCAGGCTTTGTTCTCGCCATCTTCATGGCCAACTCGGGCGGTGCCTGGGACAATGCCAAGAAGTATGTCGAGGAGGGCAACTTCGGCGGCAAGGGCAGCGAAGTACATAAAGCCACTGTAGTGGGCGACACCGTGGGCGACCCCTTCAAGGACACATCCGGCCCGTCGCTTAACATCCTTATCAAACTTATGTCGATGGTAGCCATCGTGATGGCCGGCCTCACCGTAAGCTGGAGTCTGTTCTGAAAACATCAATCGTACATTGAAAATATACCGGCCAATCGTCTTTCCCATACGATTGGTCGGTATCGCATTAAGGCATCAATTCAGTAAAAACTATGAAAATCGGAAAGTGGAAAATTCTTGATAGCAAGTATATCATAAAGAGGCCGTGGCTTACGGCGCGTGTTGACAAGGTGGAGCTGCCCAACGGCGTGGTGCATCCCGAATATTACGTGCTGGAATATCCGAGCTGGGTAAACGTCATTGCGCTGACCGCAGATCATCAGTTCGTTATGGTTGAGCAGTATCGTCATGGACTCGGAGACGTTTTTACCGAACTTGTGGCCGGCGTGGTGGAGGAGAACGAGCAGCCGCTCCATGCCGCTCAGCGTGAACTGCTCGAGGAGACAGGCTACGGCAAAGGCGACTGGCAGCTGTTCACTGTCCTTTCGGCCAACCCCGGCTCCATGACAAATCTTTCGTACACATATCTTGCTACCAATGTGGAGCCAATATCGACCCAGCACCTGGACGAAACGGAGGACATTGCCGTCAGGCTCCTTACGGAAACCGAGGTAAAAGCCTTGCTTATGGATGACCGGATGAAGCAGTCCCTGATGGCTGCGCCGCTGTGGAAGTATTTTGCATTACAGGGTTTATAAGGTTATAGGGTTATGAGGTTAAAAGGTTATGGGGTTATGAGATTAGGGGGTATGGGGTTATAAGGTTAAAGGGTTATGAGGTTATGACCTTATGAGCTGTTTTACGGGTGCTTCAGCAGCGATGCAATTTTTTGAGGTATTTTGCGTTATATGGTTTATGAAACGTACAAACCTCTCTTTTCTTCTGATATTATTCATGGCGGTGCTGGGCCTCGGCAGCTGCATCGAGGACGACTATACCACCTCGCCTTCCGACCAGCCTGCGTTCTCGGTCGATACACTCGACATGGGCGTGATATTCACCGAGCAGCCGTCTACAACTCATAGATTCACCGTATACAACCGGGCCTCGAAGGGCCTGTCGATAAGCCGCATATCTCTGTCGGGCGCAAATGCGGGGCTGTTCCGTCTCAACGTTGACGGCTTCAGCGGCACTGAGTTCAGCGACGTGGAGATACGTGCCAAGGACTCGATATTCGTGTTTGTGGAGACTACGCTGCCGCCCAACGAGCGCAATGTGCCTGTTGAAGTGACGGCATCGCTCGATTTTGTAACCAACGGCGTTACGAGTTCGGTGACAGTGGCCGCACGCGGCCGCGACGTGGTGCGCCTTCGCGCCAATACCGTCGAGGCCGACACACGGCTCACCGCCGAGAAGCCCTATCAGATTTTCGACTCGCTGGTTGTGGCCGAGGGCACCACACTGAGCATTGAGCCGGGGGCCGAACTGTATTTTCATGACGGCGCGCGCATGGTGGTGCGCGGCACTCTCAAAGCCCGCGGAGAGGCCGACAAGGAAATCACGATGGCCGGCGACCGCACCGGCTTTGTGGCGGCCGACATATCGTTTGACATCATGGACCGCCAGTGGACGGGGCTGTTTTTCACCGCTACCTCGCGCGACAACGAGCTGAGCTACACGCATGTATGCAACACCTGGCAGGGTGTTACGGTCGACGGCACCGACTCTACGGAGCCGGTGAAACTGCTACTGGTAAATTCGCGCCTGCGCAACTCGGGCAACATGGCCCTTGAAGTGCACGATGCCGACATCAGTGCCTACGGCTGTGAATTTGCCGAGGCGGCGGCAGGTGTTGTACTCCTCGACGGCGGCTCGCATGTGCTGAATCACTGCACATTGTCCAACTACTATCTGTTTGCCGCAATCGGCGGCCCCTTACTGGCCTTCGACAACGTCAGCGCAGCTGAAAGTCCCGAGTCGACCCGACCCTATACCCGCGCCACAATCGACAACTGCATCCTTTATGGCCTTGGATCAGAACTGTCGCACACCGACCTTACAGGCAGCGACATCATGCTGCGCCGCTGCCTGCTCAAGAGCGCCGGTACCGACGACAACAACTTCGTCAACTGCCTGTGGGACACCGATCCGATGTTCCGTACAGTGCGCGAAGACTATTACTTCGACTATCGCTTCAAGGCCGATTCGCCGGCTATCGGCGCCGCCGATCCGTCGCTCACGGCTCCCGAAGCCGCCACCGACCGCTACGGCCTGCCCCGCGGCTCCGCCCCCGACCTCGGCGCCTACGTCTACACCCCCGAGGAGTAAACTAAGCGACATCGGCCGCACAACCGATGTCGCTTAGAACATTTCCTGACAGATAATGCGCTCAGATGTCACATACCTGTCCCATCATAAGAATTGCTCCGGATTGTTGGTGGCGGACAATGAATATGAACGGGCGGTTGAAGTCGATTTTAACCTTCTCATATTCCGTGGTTCCGCCGGTTGCATATTCAAGATAATTAGTTACTGCCGCGAGGCGCGCACCCTCTTCATCAACTTGAATCCTGGCGCTTTGTCCCATGTTGCTAAGATCATAGGTGACAGAAGCCGGAAGTCCCGTAGCCCCGAAATGCAGACCGGTCAACGGCATACCCAGGTCGGCGATAACGTCGGCAACAGGCACTTTGGACTCCAGTTCAAAGCTCGGCAAAGACAAGTTCACTCGTTTCAAACGACGATTATCTGATAATGAATTGAATACAGATGCGTCAAACCTTAACAGAGCGTCGGTTGACGGTGGTAAAATAAACAGACACTCGTATGATAATGTCTTGAAGGGAAGCATTACCATCTGCCACGAATCAGCGGCACTATGTACTATAAGGTCCTCGCGATGCATAGTATTAACCTTATCCGATCTCATTATACCGTTGAATTTCTGCCTGTCAGTTTTGCCGATGTCAAATTTTTCATCCCAACGTCCGAAGAAACACACAGCATTGAACATAAATATGCCTGATTTGGAAAGGGCAGTCGGATCGATAACATCCTTTATCATGTTATCGGTCTTCTGAGCGGCCCATGAATTTATATCATTGACCGTCTGCGCTGTCGATGAGAAATCTCGTCGGTATGTTTCAAGGCCATACATGGCGCCCATATCGGCGATATAGTCTTTGCTCAACATAAAGGCATCATCATACCACACAGAATTAGCAAGCGACAGTTGCACTCCATTACCTTTGTCACACAGATATTTATATAACTTTGCATTGAGCGAGTTGAGTTTTTCCAGATCGTCGCATCCGAGCAGTTTCACGAGTTTGTTGCGCTGCGGCTCGTCAAGACTGTTGGCCAACAGGCTCAGAGTCGACTCAAGGCAAAGAGGTGAAAATGCATAGTTCTCCGGCTTCACGCCATTTCCAGAACCACTTTTGGCAATGGCAGAGTTCATATCAAAAGCCATATCCGATAAAGTATTGATCAGCACTGATTCAGTCGTGGAGAGTTGCAGAGTTGTCATTTCCGGAGCATCCGAATCATCGATAGGATCATTTTTAACCGGCTCATCTTCCGACGAACATGACGCAAACATTGCCATTATGCAAGTTGCAAAAAATGCGGCAAGTAAGCGGTTTGTATTAATTGCTTTCATGGTTTAGTTTTTTGGTTTTATGTCATATATTACATTCTCGATATTCAGGGAAACGAAATTCTCTTTATTCGGGACACTCGTCATATATAAATAATATCCATTAGAATCGGTATTTTCCAAGCACCAGTTGATGTAGTATAATTCTGTTGATCCTTGATTGTAAGTTTCATTATGGAAACATACAAATTCATTAGAATAATCGAAACTCCATATTTCAAGTTCAGAATGATATTCTCCAAATAATCCACCCTCCAATAACCATATATGACCGAATTCACCATTATTGTTCTTGACTGATCCGCAAAGAATAGCTGGAGCTTTTTCACTTAGTTGATATTTAGTAGCATTACCCATTTTAGTACTGATACAAGAATATCCATACTCTCTTAATGCCGTTGCAGCAAGCTGGAAATTAGTACCGGTTCCATTTTCATTAAATACAGATTGACATTTTACTGCTACGTCATATAAAAAATCTGAGGTCGATTTATTGCCATAGCCGGTCAATGTCATATTGGACCAATTAAATGTATCAGGATATTTATTATAATACATTACCTGTCCGACAGCAAGAGTTCCGCAACCAGTCGGGAAAAGACCTGACGGATGAAATGAGCATTTAGGAAAACTCTGATTATAGCCGTTTCTTTGGGACCAGTTTGTTTTCATGCATTTTCCTTTACCGCTACTTTCGTCGAAATCTTTTTCAACTATTATTGTAAGATCGCGATAATCGTCCATATAATATGGATTAATACGGCTCTGTACATAAGAGCCAACTGCGTTCTTGTCACCGATCGAGGATGTACCGCTCCAATCATTAAGCGCATAGACACGATATCCAAGAGAATTCCATTCGTTGATGCGACTCATCATCTTCTGTGAAAGCTCATAGTATTCGTCACTTGGTATTGAGCGGCTGTCTGATTTTTTCAGCAGAGATTTCAATAATTTGCCGTTATTCTCATACCTGCGCCACATATCTTTGACTCTTTGTAACGAGTCGGCAGGCAAGGTTTCGGATTCAGATATACAATCCATTGTAAAATCCAACCATTCACAAAGAGGGCGTGTATTGTAGGCTGATATGTCGAAATTACCTTCTTCGGAATAAGCCAGAATCGGATCGTAAGTCTTTTGGGCGCTAATCAATGCAAAACCGCCGTCGTTTTCGTAGTTGATGCAAATAATCCGATCTACACCTTGCTTGTCTTTCAGGAGGGATACGGAGTAATTGTCGGTACGGCTGTTTGATTCTTTGCCAAACAGCGATTTCAGGATATTGCCAACTTCAGTAGAATTGACATCATCAGTAATTTGTTTGCCCGAATCTGCATCGGTAATCGAGACTGCTGCAAGCTTATCAGGTAATGAAGGTTCGGGATAGTCCGACTGACATGCAGCCAACATCAGGGTGAAAAAGAGCAAAATGAGATAGTTTTTCATGAGGTATGATTTGTGATTGGATTTACTAATTATTGTTAGACGCACAAATATACATATAATAGTTATAAAATAGCATATCATTAGTGTTATTAATTGTTAAATTTAATATTATTAACACTACGACGTATGCCATTGAGAATCGGGATATTGCGCATTGATTACATAAACCGAGATATGGCGTTCGGCTTCTTGCGGGGGATAAATTGACGCTCTTGGGGGCGGTTTCTGTTGGTTTTGGAGAGGGGGCTTGCGCGGGCGCGGGAGGTGTATTAAATTTGCATCATATAACCGAAATCTAATCACCGACCGAATATGAATTTCCCGAAAATCTTAGCGCTCGGCGCCGCGGCATTGCTGCCTGCGGCAGCGATTGTCGCGCAGTCCACCGACCCGGCGTCGGTGGTGGAGAAGTGGAGCGATGTCACCACGTCGACCAAGATCATCGACATCAATTTCACCGACACGTCGTGGCCGGCGAGCTTCCAGGGTACTACGGGACGCGAATGTCCCGGATATGCCGACGGCGGCTATGTCAACGCCATCATCGACGTGCCGGCAGCGACCGCCTCGGGCCCGACGGGCTATCCGGTGCTGTTTCATAACTGCACCTTTGCCACCAAGGCCGTGAACGGCGGACTGGCGGCCTCGACGGCAGCTTTTGCCCGCCAGTATTATGTGGGCGAGAAGGCTACAAACTACAACGACTGGAAGCAGCCGGGCCACACCACGTATCTGGAAGACAATATCACCTATGGCAGCAACGGCAAACCGACGTATGGCGAGGCGGGCTTCGTGCAGATGTGCCGCGACGCGGCCGCAACTGTCGATGGAAAGAAGGTGTCGATGCACGGCTGGATGGAAATCGATCACATACCATACGTCGACCGCATACAGTGGTCGTGGTCGTCGACCTCGTGGGGCCGCGGCATCAAGTGCGACATCAAGATCGGCGACGCCGACTGGAAGCCGCTGGTATGGATGGGTTCGGAGCGTCAGAAGCAGGGCTGGACGGTATACAGCGATCAGGGCTACTTCATGGAGAACGAGATCAAAGCCTCGGACGTGTCGCTGCGCTGGCGCGTATGGGACGGCGAGGATATGGATAATCCCGTGCAGGGCGACGGCAACGGCGGCACAGTGTTCAATCAGGCTATCGACCCGATGGCACAGCGCCAGGCGCCGCGTGTACACAAACTCAAGATATACGGCAACCCGGTGACTGCCGACGATGCCGCCTATGCCCGCGCCAATCAGATAGGCGAGGTGGGCGAGCTGTCGGATCTGAGCGAATTCGGATATGGCAAGGACGAGCCGGCACCTGATGAAGATGCCCCTGTGGTGCTCTACACCGTGGCACAGGACGGCATGGCCGACTATACCACCATTCAGGCCGCCATCGACGCCGTGCCCGACGGCTACCGAGGCATAATCCACATTGCACCCGGCGTGTATGAGGAAAATGTATATGCCGGAACCCGCGACAGCCATAATAAATACATATCGCTCATAGGCGATGACCCGGCCACCACGATCCTTACCTCGTCGGTGTCGCGCGGCAACTCGACGGGCGTTACCTATCTCGACTGCGCCGCTCTCAACGTGTTTGTGCCACGGTTCTATGCCGAGGGCCTCACGATCCGCAATACGTCGGCTACCGGCGGTCAGGCCGAAGCGCTGTACACTGCCGGCGACGCCCATATTTTCCGCAACTGCGTGATAAGCGGCTATCAGGATACCTACAAGGCCAATGTGGGTGCCCGCGGCTACTTCACCGGCTGTGTGATCGAGGGCACGGTGGACTTCATCTATGACGGCGGCCTGGAGTGGTTTGACAACTGCGAGATACGCTCGCGCGCCGGCCGCGGCTACGTCACGGCTCCGGCCAAATCGGGCATGCCGATGTCGCGGGTGCTCTATCCCGAGCTGAGCGCCGAGGTGTTCTATCCCGGACTGCTGTTCAGCAACTGCCGCCTCACGGCCGAGAGCGGCGTTGCCGACGGCGCCTATACGCTGGGCCGTCCGTGGGACGAGAACAGCGGCTCGATGTATCTCAACTGCACGATTGGCAGCCACATATCCGCAGCCGGCTGGACGGCATGGAACGGCTCGGAAGCCACGTCGTCGCTCTATGAATACCGCAGCGTGGCAGCCGACGGCTCGGCCATCGACACCTCGCGCCGCGCATCGTTCAGCCGCCAGGCCACCGAAGCCGAGGTGGAAGCCTATTTCAACGGCCCCGATTATCTGTTCGCAGCCTTCTCAAAGGTGCCTTTCGACTATAAGTCGATACTTGCCGGGGCATCCGTTCCGGCCAATTTCAGCATTCTTGACGGGGTAATCACCTGGGATGCCGATGGCCTGGCCGCAGGCTATCTCGTATACCGCGACGGCACTGTCGTGGCCGCCGTCACCGAGCCTCGCTACGACACGGACGGTGTGACCGGCAACTACACCGTACGCAGTGTATCGCGCCACGGCGTGATGTCGGCTGCCGCCGATCCCTCGCGCAGTACACAGACACTCGCCTTCCCCACCGCCGAGGGCTTCGGCAAGTATGCCACCGGCGGCCGCGGCGGCAAGGTGGTGACAGTGACCTCGCTTGCCGACGACGGCTCGGAAGGCACACTGCGCTGGGCCTTCGAGCAACACAAGGGTTCGCCAATCACAATAGTTTTTGCCGTGAGCGGCGACATCACCCTCACACGCGAACTGCGCGTGCGCCGCGCCGACTGGACCCTCGCCGGACAATCGGCACCGGGCCAGGGCATCGTCATAACCCACAACAAGGTGAACTTCGGCGGTTCGCAGAACTTCATCGTGCGCAACGTGCGCTTCCGCATCGGCCAGAAGGATGTGGCCGGCAACATCATCGCCGACAATGCATGCGGTGCCGAAAACTGCTCCAATTTCATCTTCGATCACTGCTCGTTCGGCTGGTCGATCGAGGAGAATATGAACACTGCCGACTGCCACTTCCTCACCGTGCAGTATTCGATAGTGCACGAAGGTCTCTATAACGGCGGTCACAGCAAAGGAGCACGCGGCTACGGCTGCCAGTGGGGCGGCTCGCCTGCGACATACCACCACAATCTGCTGGCCCACAACCAAAGCCGCAGCTGCCGCTTCAACGGCGCCCGCGGCGACGACTATGTGGTGTTCATCGAATATATCAACAACGTGAACTACAACTACGGCCGCAACGGCGGCTGCTATGGCGGCGAGAACACGGCGGCCATATCCTCATACACC